>CAZKLS010000133.1:0-6896 GCA_964553405.1 uncultured Steroidobacteraceae bacterium | reverse complement strand
TTCATCGCGCTGTCGCTGCCGCTGGCAGCACTGCTGCTGCGCCTGTTCGGCATTGGCGGCCTGGGTCTCGGCGCAAATCCGATCGAGGCGCTGATGGATACGCTGGGCCTGTGGGGACTGCGGATCCTGTTGTTGACGCTCTGCATCTCTCCGCTCGCATCACTGGTCCGCAAGCCCTGGGTCATGGGACTGCGCCGGATGGTGGGCCTGTTCGCATTCACGTACCTGGCGCTGCACTTCCTGGTCTGGCTGGTGCTGGACAAGTGGTTCGACGGGCGGGCCATCCTCGAGGACATCGCAGAGCGTCCGTTCATCACGATCGGCGCGACCGCGCTGCTGATGCTGCTGCCCCTCGCCGCGACCTCGACGAAGGCCTGGATGCGCAGGCTCGGCCGACGCTGGCAGCAACTGCACCGCCTCATCTACCCGGCGGCGGTGCTCGGGGTCTGGCATTTCTGGTGGCAGGTCAAGGCGGACTGGCGCGAGCCCCTCGTCTATGCGCTCGCGCTCGCGCTGCTCCTCGGCTGGCGCATCCATCGCGCGCGGGCGCGGCGCTAGGAGGCGGATCGGCGGCGCGTCGTCAGCGCATGGCCGAACACGACCAGCAGGATGATCGCGACGCCAAGGTAGAAGGAGAACGTCAGTTCGCGTTGTTCGCCCAGCAGCAGCACCGCGAGCACGATCGCATAGACGGGCTCCAGGCTGACGGCGAGCTGTGCGCTATAGGCGTTGATGTGCCTTAGCGCGACCAGCGACAGCGCATACGGGAACAGCGTGCAGCCGAGCGCGAGCACCAGCAGCAGTGTCGTGTCCCTGGCATCCGGCACCTGGATGGCCGCGGCGTCGCCGGACCAGATCAGCGCCACGACGGTCAGGAACGCCGCGCCGGCGCCGAGTTCCAGGCCCGTGACCGCCAGCGGGCCGCCCTGCTCGACGTAGCGCTTGTTCAGCGACCCGAAAATCGCCACCAGCAGCACCGAGACGATGCCCGCGACGATCCCCAGGCGCATGCCGGAGGGTGTCCCACCGACCACCAGCACGACCCCCGGCAATGCGAGCAGCCCGAACAACAGTTCACGCCGGTCGAACGAACGACCTGTGATCCACGGCTCCACGAAGGCCATGAATATCGGGCCGACGGCCATGCAGGTCGCCGCCACCGACGCGTTCGACAGCTTTATCGCGCCGTAGAAGCTCAGCCAGTGGAGCGCGACGACCACGCCGATGCCGGCGAAAATCCACATCTGCCGCCCGGACATCGACCGCAGCTGCCGCCAGAATCCCGGGAAGACGAGCACCGCCAGCGCCACGATCAGCATGCGCCACCAGACGAGGTCGAGCGCCTGCAGGCTGATCAGCTTGCCGAGGATAGCGGTGAAACCCCAGAGCACGACGCAGAAATGGATCTGCAGCAGCGCCTTGCGCTCGGCACTCACGCCTCGCTCCATGCGCCGGGTGCCCGGCACAGTCCGGCATTCCACGCAGGGCGGTCGGTATCGGGCCTGGCGGCCAAGCGACGCGCCCGTCCGCCGCGTCAGGTTCCGCCGATCCGGGCCCTGGCCTGTGCTCGCCGATCGATCAGCTCGCGCACCATCTCGAGCGCAGTCCGGTCGCAGGGCGGCAACTCGGCATCGGACGCGCGGATCGGAGTGACGCGCTCGCCCCAGCGCACCAGGTGCGCGCACCAGGTGAGCCCACCGCCGAAGGCCGGCAGCAGCAGCGTGTCGCCGGGCTTGACGCGACCCTGCTCCAGTGCCTCGACCAGCGCGACCGGCACCGTGGCCGCCGACATGTTGCCGTAGCGGTGCACGTTGACGAACACGCGCTCCATCGGCACACCGGCTCTCTTCGCGACCGCCTCGATGATGCGCAGGTTCGCCTGGTGCGGGATCACCAGGTCCACGTCGTCGGCGGTGAGACCGCGCCTGGCCAGCACGTCCGCACAGGCGCCGGACATGCCCATCACGGCGCGCTTGAAGATCTCCTGGCCCTCGAAGATCCAGTTCGTGTCGCCGAACATCCGCGTGAAGTTCGCGTAACGGGTGCCCATGCCCTCGACGACCAGCGTGTCGCGAGCTTCACTGTCGCAGCCGAGTTTCTCAGCCAGCAGTCCTTCCTCGCGCTCCGTCGCCTGGAGTACCACCGCGGCGCAGCCGTCGCCGAACAGCACGGCGACGCCGCGGTTGCTCCAGTCCATGAACGCACTGATCAGCTCGCCGCCGAGCACCAGCGCGTTCCTGACCACGCCGGTCCTGATCAACGCGTTGGCATTGCTCAGCGCGTACAGGAAACTGGTGCACGCGGTATTCACGTCCATCGCGGCCGCTTTCCGCGCTCCGAGCCGAACCTGAAGGCCGGACGCCTGGTTGGGCACCTGGTCGTCGAAGCTGCAGGTGCCGAAGACGATCAAGTCCAGCTCGGCCGGGTCGAGGCCGGCCGCGGCCAGCGCGCGCTGCGCGGCCACGTAACCGAGTTCCTCCAGCGAAACGTGCGACACGCGCCGCTCCTTGATGCCGGTCCGACTGGTGATCCACTCGTCGGTGGTATCGAGCACCTGTGCGAGGTCGTCGTTCGTCAGCACGGCGGGCGGCAGGCACTTCCCCCAGCCAGTGATAGCGGCGTAGGTCACGGACTTCTCCCCGGCCAATACAACGAAGGCGTCACTTTACCAGCCCGGCGGGTCGTTGCCGCGTCAGGCGATCTTGCCGGGCCCTGCAGTCGCGCGCGGGAACGGACCCGCCTTGAGCAGCGTGCCGGGCACCGTCCGTCCGAGCCTCGCCTGCAGCCATGCCGCGTTCTCGATCGCCGCATCGAGCGACATGCCGGTCGCGTAGCCGGAACGGTGCAGCATGTAGAGCAGGTCCTCGGTCGGAACATTGCCAGTGGCGCCCGGTGCGAACGGGCAGCCGCCGATGCCTCCCAGGCTGGCATCGAGCGTCGTGACGCCCGCCTGCACCGCAGCGAAGGCATTGGCCAGCCCGGTGTTGCGCGTGTTGTGGAAGTGACAGCGCAAGGCGGTGTCCCCGGAGAGCACCGCCCTGACTCTGTCGATCAGCCCGGTGACCTGCGCAGGGACGGCGACACCGATCGTGTCGGCCAGCGTGATCTCGAACGGCGCAGCGCTGGCCAGGCGTCGCACGATCTCGACGACCCGCGACGGCGGCACTTCCCCCTCGAACGGGCAGCCGAACGCCGTCGAAATCGTCACCTGGCTCCGGATTCCACGCCGGCCGGCCTCGGCCGCGATCTGCTGCCAGGCAACGATTGACTCGTCGGTGCTCGCGCCCTGGTTGCGGCGATTGAAGCTGTCGCTGGCCGCGACGGCCATCCCGACCTCGTCGCAACCGGCGTCGGCGGCCCGATCGAACCCCTTCCGATTCAGGACCAGCCCGATGTAGCGGACATCCTCGCGTCGCGGCAGGGCCGCGAGCACCGCCTCGGCGTCGGCCATCTGCGGCACGCGTGTCGGGCTGACGAAGCTCGCGACCTCGACCCGGCGCGCACCTGCTGCCACGGCTCGCCCGATGAACTCGACCTTGACGGCGGTCGGCAGGACCTCGGGCTCCATCTGCAGACCGTCCCGGGGGCCGACCTCCACGATGTCGATTTGCGGCGGCATGGCTGTCCCCGGGCAGCGACTCAGGCAGACCAGAATAGCGAGCGCTCCACCGGCGTCCAAGCGTCCCCGGCGCAGCCGTGCAAGAGCCGCAG
Organism: uncultured Steroidobacteraceae bacterium; assembly: GCA_964553405.1. Classification (GTDB taxonomy): domain Bacteria; phylum Pseudomonadota; class Gammaproteobacteria; order Steroidobacterales; family Steroidobacteraceae; genus DATIRA01. Next base: position 3,185 of record CAZKLS010000133.1, on the reverse strand, counting down.
GCCCGTGTTCCGCCGCGAGACCCGCCGCAAGGCGGCCGATACCCGCTGCGAGCGGTACAATGGCAGGCCTTTGTGGGCACATCCGCGAATTGCGAGGAAGATGATGAAGAAGTCGGAACTGATCCTGTCCGTGCTGCTGGGCGCGGGCATGCTCGCCCTGGCAGGCCTGGGCATGGCACCGGAGACGGCGTATGCCGCCAAAGGCGAGAAGCTCAGCAAGAAGGTCCAGGCCCCGCTGAAGTCGGCCCAGGAAGCGATGGGCACCCAGAACTGGGACGAGGCGCTGACCTACATCGCCGAGGCGCGCGCGGTCGAGCCGAAGACGCCCTACGAGGCGTTCATGGTGGACGAACTCGGCTGGTACGTTTATTTGCAGAAGCAGCAGTACGCCGAATCGGCGGCCGCGCTCGAGAACGCGGTCAATTCCGGCTACCTGAGCGAGGAGGATCTTCCACAGCGCGTCAAGGCGCTGGCCCAGATCAACTACCAGATCGAGAACTACGACAAGGCCATCGAGTTCGGCGAGAAATACCTCGCGGGTGCGCCGGGCGAGCAGGACATGGTCACGCTGGTCGTGCAGAGCTATTACCTGAAGCAGGACTATGCCGGCACGAAGTCGGCGGTCCAGCGGCACACGCCGCCCGGCGAGGCTCCCCGGGAGCAACTGCTGATGCTGGCGCTGAAATCGAGCTACGAGGCGGACGACAAGGCCGGGACCGTCGCTGCACTGCAGGAGCTGGTGCGCTACTACCCGCAGCCGAAGTACTGGGAAGACCTGCTCAATACGCAGCTGTTCCGCACCAAGGGCGACCGTGAGCTCAGGGCGCTGTACCGGCTGATGAACGACACGAATACGCTGGACAAGCCAGAGGAATTCACCGAGATGGCCGGCGTGCTGATGACCGGCGGCTATCCCACCGAGGCAAAGCGGATTCTCGAACAGGGGCTGTCGGCGAACCTGATCCAGGGCGATGCCCGGACGCGTGCGCAGACGACGCTCGACCGCGCCAGCTCAGGCGCAGCCGCGGATGCGAAGGAAATCCCCGGCGCAGCACAGGCGCTGGCCGCGGCTAAGACGGGTAACGAGATGGTGGCGATCGGGAAGCTGTACTTCAGCGTCGGCGACTATCCGAAGGCCATCGACGCCTTCCGCAAGGGACTCGCAAAGGGCGGCGTCAGCGACGTCGAAGACGCGAATGCGCTGCTCGGCATCGCGCTGGCGCGCAACGGCGACTACCCGGCCTCGATCGAGGCCTTCAACGCCATAAAGGACCCGGCGCTGGCCGAGATCGCGCAACTGTGGAAACTGCACGTCGAGACCAAGGCGGCACCGCCGGCACCCGCGGCGGCGGCGGCCGGCTGACCCGTCCTCCCGGCGCAGCGGAGCAAACAAGAAAGGGCTCCCGGCGGCCGCCGGGAGCCCTTTTTACTGTCTCAGTTATGCGGCGCGGTGCTGCGTCGCTCAGCGCGCCCTGATCTTCCAGAGCCGCGCCACTTCGGCAAACTTCGGATCCTTCACCGCATCGAAAGCCTTCACCGCCTCGGCCTTCTTTCCGGCCCGCAGCAGCGCGACGCCGAGCTCCATGTTCGCATCGTCCAGGTCGCTCAGGCCGCCCTTCGCGATGGCCTTTCCGAACGCATCGGCGGCCTTCGGATAGTCGCCGGCGCTGAAATAGAGCTTGCCGATCTCGTACATCTGCTCGCCGGTCGTCGCCGCAGCGAGTTTCTGCCCGGCCGAGCCGATGGCCTGCCGCTCGCCGTCAGCCTTGCGCTTGGCGGCGTCCAGCGTACGTTGCGCGCGGGCCAGCTCCTCGCCCTTGAACAGCCCCGCGTCGATGCCCTTCTGCATGATCCGCTGGCCCTCGATGCCGAAACCGCCGATCACCAGCGCCTGGGTCATGTCCACGTACTGGCTCGGCTTGGTCAGCGCGCCGACGTCCTCCGAAAGCCGGTACAGCGCCACGAGTTCGTGGTCGTGCTTGGTCTCGTCGAGGTAGCCGTCGAGGACCCGGCTCCAGGTATCCGGGGTGGGATAGTAATTGAGCAGCTGCTCGAGCGTACGTGAAGTGCCGTCCGCGTCGCCGAGCTCGTAGTAGCTGCGGAGCACCAGCTGCAGCGTATCCTCGTCCGGCTTGCCCGAGGCCTTGACCAGCTTCTCGCCGGCCGCCGCGGCGCTCTTGTAGTCCTTCTGCTGGTAATAGGCCTGGGCGACCAGCAGCTGGATGTCCTTGTCGCCCGGCACGGACTTCAGGTACTGGTTGCCCACCTGCGTGGCCTTGGCGTAGTTGCCGGCACGGAAATACAGCTGCGCCAGGGTCTTGGTCCGCTGCGTGCGCTCGCCGGCAGACATCTGGCCGGAGGCGATCTGCTGCTCCAGGATGCGGGCGGCATCCGCATTGCGCCCCTGCTGCAGATACACGTACCAGAGCAACTCGTTGATCGCGTACTGCTCGTAAGCAGACTTGGGCTGGACGGCATTGGCCTCCTTGATCTTGCCCTCGGCGGTCTTCCAGTTCTTCGCCTTGACCGCATCCTGCGCGGCCTTGAGCGGCACGCCCACTTTCGGACCGATCTTCTGCTGGGCCTCGGCCACGGACGGGACGAGCGTCCCGCCGACCAGGGCCAGCGTCGTCGAAAATGCCAGGGCCGCACCCAGAACCAATGTCGCCTTGCTCATCTGAAATGCCTCACTGAGCGCATCGCGGCGCCCGTAAATCAAAAAGCCGCCGGGACCCCTGGTCCCGGCAGCCTGGTGTGCATGGCAGGCTCGCCAGCCGCTGCTGCCGCCCGAGCCGTCACTACATGAATTGTTCGTTGCCGACGAACCCGATCTTGCGCATGCCGTTGCGCTGGGCGGAAGCCAGGACCCTGGCGACCACGTCGTAATCCACCCGCTTGCTCGGCCGCACGTGCAACTCCGGCTGTGGGTCGTCCGCAGCCGAACGCCTGAAGTACCCCTCGAGTGTCTCGAGGTCCACCGGCGTGCCGTTCCAGAGCACCGTGCCGTCAAACTCGATATCGAGCTTGATCACCACGGGTTCCGCCAGCGACGGCGCGTTGGTCGCCCTGGGCATGTCGAGCTTCACGGCGTGCGTCATCACCGGGATCGTGATGATGAACATGATCAGCAGCACCAGCATGACGTCGATCAGCGGCGTCATGTTGATGTCCATCATCGGCTCGTC
>CAZKLS010000132.1:0-6903 GCA_964553405.1 uncultured Steroidobacteraceae bacterium | reverse complement strand
AATCAGCCGCCGGCTGATTTCACGATATAACCGCCCGACTTCTCGTCCTTCTCGAGCTCGAGGAGCTTGCGGGCCTGCGCCTCCTCGAGCAGCTGGCTGAACGAGCGGAAGCCGTGGTAGGTCTCGTTGAAGCCGGGCTTCTGGCGCTTCAGCGCCTGCTTGATCATCGAGCCCCAGATCTTCTCGTCCTCTTCGCGTTCCTCGGCCAGCGCCTCGAAGGTCGCGACGACGAGTTCGAAGGCTTCCTGCTTCTTGTCGTCCTCGGTCTTCTGCGCCTCTGCGGGCGGCGCGACCGCCTCGCCACCGCCGCTCGCAGCCTGTGTCGTCGTGGCGGGCGCGGCCTGCTTGCCGGTCGCGGAACCGGCCTGCTTGGCGGCGGTCTTGCGCCGTCCACGGCGCTGCTCATCCTTGCGGACCAGGTCGTCGTAGTAGATGAACTCGTCGCAGTTGGCGATCAGCAGGTCCGAGGTCGAGCTCTTGACGCCGACGCCGATCACGAGCTTGTTGTTCTCGCGCAGCTTGCTCACGAGCGGCGAGAAGTCGGAGTCGCCGCTGACGACGACGAACGTGTCCACGTGCGACTTCGTGTAACAGAGGTCGAGCGCGTCCACGACCATGCGGATGTCGGCCGAGTTCTTGCCGGACATCCGCACGTGCGGGATCTCGATCAGCTCGAACGACGCCTCGTGCATCGGCGCCTTGAATTCCTTGTACCGGTCCCAGTCGCAGTAGGCTTTCTTGACGACGATGCTGCCCTTCAGCAGCAGCCGCTCGAGTACCTTGTCGATGTCGAACTTCGAGTATTTCGCGTCGCGGACGCCGAGCGCGATGTTCTCGAAGTCGCAGAACACCGCCATGTTGTTGATGGTTTGTTTCGCCATTTGGAAATTGTAAGGCCTACAGCCAGCCTTTGCGCTTGAAGTAGATGTAGGGGACCAGGGCCGAGGCCACCATCGCCAGCAGCGCGAGCGGATAGCCCCAGGCCTGGTCCAGCTCCGGCATGTGGTGGAAGTTCATGCCGTATACGCTCGCGACCAGCGTCGGTGGCAGGAACATCACCGCGGCCACCGAGAAGATCTTGATGATCCTGTTCTGCTGCAGGTTGATGAGTCCGAGCACCGCGTCCAGCAGCAGCGAGACTTTCCCGCTCAGGAACGTCGCGTGGTCGGACAGCGACTGCACGTCGCGCATCGCCGACTTGAAGCGGCCCTTCTGGTCCTGCGAGAGCGTCAGGCTCGTGCTCTGCTGCACGTACACGAGCAGTCGCTGGAAGCTGACCAGGCTCTCGCGCGACTTGCTGATCAGGTCGCCGCTGGCGCCGATCTTGTGGATCATCGCCTGCAGGTCGTGGCTGTCCGCCGACGCATCCGGGCTGCGGGGAAAGATCGCGAGCGAGACCGCGTCCAGTTCGAGCTGCACCATTTCCAGCACGTCGGCGATCCGTTCCACGAAGGCCTCGAGCAGGCCCGCGAGCAGCGTCGGCGCCGAGGTGCAGGCGGCCGGCGAGCGTACCACGTGGCTCATGAACCGGTGGACGGGCAGCGGATCGACGTAGCGATTCGTGATCAGCCGGCGGTCAGCCAGGATGAACGTGATCGGGCTGCTGCCCGGCGTTCCGCTGTCGAGCCGCGTGCCGACGGTGGCGGTCATGTAGACCGCGCCGCCCTCTTCGTACAGCCGGTTCGAGGTCTCGATCTCTTTCATCTCGTCCCGGGTCGGGACGTCCACGGTGAGCAGCGCCTCGACGGCCTTCTCTTCCTCGACGGTCGGCTCAAACAGGTCGGCCCAGAGGAACTCCTCCGGGAACGGGGCCGGCGGCGCGTGCTCGATCCACTGGTAGCCGCTGCCGGTCGGGACGAGGAGTCGGAGCATGGGTCGTGATCCTGCGCGATGGAGGATCTTTTAGCACAAAAGCGAAGCCCCGCCGGGGCGGGGCTTCATTGGAGTCTCCGACCGCACTCTTGCGCTCAGCCCGCGGGTTTCTCCCGGGCCGCGAGCGCGTTGATGGTCTCGAACAGCTTCTGCTCGGAGCCGTTCATGCCTGCGTCGGTCACGTATTTTCCGTTCACGATGAAGGTCGGCGTGCTGGTGATCCGGTAGCGCTTGTTGAGATCCTCTGCCTGGCGGACCTTGGACTCGACGGCGAAGGACTTGTAGGCCTTCTCGAAGTCCTCCTTGCTGACCCCCTGCGAGACGAAGAACGCCTCGAGCTTGTCCGCCGTATCGAGCTTGTTCCCGCGCACGTTGATCTCGCGGAAGATCTCCCCGTGCAGGGCCGGCTTGCCGAGCAGCTCGACCGTGTAGAAGGCCCGGGCGTGCGTCTTCAGCAGGGCGTTCCAGGTGGCGGGCATCTTGATCAGCTCGACGTACGGCGCGCGGCCCTTCTCGTTCCAGCTCGCCACGCGCGGTTCGATCAGGTAGCAGTGGCCGCATGCGTACCAGAACACCTCGACGACCTCGACCTTGCCCGCGGGCACGTTGGTCGGCTGCGCCGGCTTCAGCAGCTTGTACTGCACGCCCTCGGCAGGCTCGGCGGCGTGGGCGGCCTGCTGCGCGAGCAGCAGGGCGGCACCCGCCAGCAGCGGGCGGGCAAGATTGGTGATCAGCGTTTTCATGGCGTTCTCAGACCAGCGCGGCGCGCGAGGGTTCAACGCAGGCCGTGGACGTAGGAGGCGACCGCGTCGATCTCCTCGTCGCTCAAGCCCGCGGCCACGTTGCGCATCATCTGGTTGGGGTCGGTTGCCCGCGCGCCCGATCGGTAGGCGCGCAGCTGCGCGGCCACATAGGTCGCCTGCTGGCCCTGCAGGGCGGGGTAGTTGGCGGTGGGGTTGCCGCGACCGGCGGGGCCGTGACACCCCGCGCAGGCGGCGACCTCGCGCCTGAGATTTCCGGCCCGGTAGACACGCTGGCCCTCCGCCAGCTTCCCGGGATCGGTCTCGCCGCCCCGGAGCGTCTGCGCCGCGAAATAGGCCGCAAGGTCCTCGATATCCTGGTCGGAAAGCCCCATCGCCATCGGTGACATCAGCACGTTCTCGCGCTGCCCATCGCGAAAAGCCCGCAGTTGCTTCGCGAGGTACGACGGGTGCTGGCCGGCGAGATTCGGCCATTCGGGGTTGATGCTGTTGCCGTCGGTGCCGTGGCAGGCGACGCAGGTTACTGATTTCGCCTGGCCGGCCTCCGCCGAACCGGCGGCGAGCGAGGGCAGGCTCCAGCCCAGGGCGACCACCAGCGACACGGTGGCGACTAGCTTCGCGGTCATAGAACCACTCCGACAGACAGACTTGTTTGTTGTCCCGGGCCATCGGCAGGCGCCCGGGCAGCCCCAAATTGTACACTAGAGCGCCCCATGCGCGGCCCAGGGACCTTGCAGATGCCCGCGTACCCGCTCGTGAAATTCCTGACCAGCGCCCAGCAGCCGGGCCAGTTCGCGCCGGACCAGGGTGCGGAGGTCGCCGTGGCCGGCCGCTCGAACGCCGGCAAGTCCAGCGCCATCAATGCGGTGACGCAGCGCAAGGGCCTGGCACGGACCAGCAAGACGCCGGGCGCGACGCGCCTGGTGAACTTCTTCGAACTCGAGCCGGGGCGCAGGCTCGTGGACCTGCCGGGCTATGGGTTTGCCGCGGTTCCCGGCGAGATGCGCCGGCACTGGGGGCGTCTGATCGAGGCCTACTTCGCCGGACGCCGCTCACTGCGCGGCGTGATCGTGGTCATGGACATCCGGCACCCGCTCACCGACTACGACCTCGAGATGCTCGGCCTCGCCCAGACGCGGGGCGTGCCGGTCCACCTGCTGCTGACCAAGTCCGACAAGCTCGGGCGGGGCGCGGCCCAGCAGGCGCTGCACGCGGTACGCAGGGCCGTGGGTGACGGCGCGACCGTGCAGCTCTTCTCGGCGTTGAAAGGCCAGGGTGTCACGGAGGCCCGCTCCATGCTCGAGCGGATGCTGCGCGGTGCCTGGGAAAAAGAAACCCCGGTCGGGCCGTCAGGCCCGACCGGGGAAGACACACCCGGCGTTGGGGGATGACCGGGTACGCGCGGCACCCAGGGAGGCAGGCGCGGCGCGGAGCATCTTGGGGACGCTCAGTAGCTTGGAACACTTCGCGCGGGCGAAGTTCCCGGCCGTTTAAAAGTCAAATATGACTTTATAAAAACCTCTATTCACAACTGTAATTCTTCAAGAATCAACAGAGATTCTTTACAGAAAAGTCCAGGTCACGCCGACCGAGATCAGGTCTACCGTGTCCGCGTCCGCGATGTCGAACTGCTCGTATTCGGCCCGCAGACTCAGGCTCCAGATCCGGAACTGGGCGCCGACGCCGTAAGTGAGGTCGGTGCCGTCGTCGCTGTCCCTACCGATGCCCGGAACCTTGATGTCTGCATTCCAGGCAATCGCTCCGACCCGGGCGAACAAGTCCACCGGACCGATCGGCAGGAAGCCCACGACCGAGCCGGAGAATCCGTCGGCGCTGGTCTCGACCTTCTCGCCCAAAATCTTGTCGTCGCCGGTGCCGAGGTCCACCCAGTTGGCTTCGACGGCCAGCCAGTCGAGGAAACGCCAGCCGGCGATCAGCTTGTAGCCGAATGAGTCCGCGTCGTAGCTGAATTTCTCGCCTTCTATCCGGTCGTCGAACTGCACGCTGCCCAAGCCGACGCTGCCGCCGAGGTAGATGCCGTTGTCAACTGCCAGCGCTGGAAGGGCGAAGATCATCGAAAGGGCCGCCGAGGCCGCAAGGATCGTTCTGCGCATGCCAGTTCTCCTTCGTAGCGGGTGTCTCCCCGCAACGACCATTTTACTCGCGAATATATGCAAACTCGAAGGTCGTTGCGTTCCGGCAACAACTGTCAGTGAGCCTGGTCCCAGTCAGTACCGCGGCCCACGTCGACCTTCAACGGCACCTCCAGCTCGGCGGCATTTGCCATCCGCGCGCGGAGCCCCTGCTCGACCGCATCTGCGGCGCTCGCCTGGACCTCGAGCACGAGCTCGTCGTGCACCTGCATCACCAGCCGGGCCGGCAGCTCCTCGCGCTGCAGCCAGCCGTGCACCTCGATCATCGCGCGCTTGATGATGTCGGCGGCCGTGCCCTGCATCGGCGCGTTGATCGCGCTGCGTTCGGCGTACTGCCGCAGCTGGCTGTTGCGCGAGCCGATCTCCGGCAGGTACAGCCTGCGGCCGAACACGGTCTCGACGTAGCCCTGCTCCCGGGCGAGCGCGCGGGTTTCGTCCATGTAGCGCTTCACGCCGGGGTAGCGCGCGAAGTACAGCTCCACGTACTGCTGGGCCTCGCCGCGCTCGATACCGAGCTGGCGCGCGAGCCCGAACGCCGACATTCCGTAGATCAGTCCGAAGTTGATGGCCTTCGCGGCGCGTCGCTGCTCGGCGCCGACCTGGTCCGGCGGCACGCCGAAGACCTCGGCAGCCGTCGCCTGGTGGATGTCCCGGTCTTCGGCGAAGGCCCGCAGCAGGCTCTCGTCACCGGAGAGGTGCGCCATGATGCGCAGCTCGATCTGTGAGTAGTCGGCGGCGATCAGCAGGTGATTCTCCGGGGCCACGAAAGCCTGCCGGATCCGCCGTCCCTCGGGCGTGCGAATCGGGATGTTCTGCAGATTCGGGTCGGTCGAAGAGAGCCGGCCGGTCGCGGCGACGGCCTGGTGATAGGACGTGTGGACGCGGCCGGTGCGCGGGTCCACCTGCGCGGGCAGCTTCTCGGTATAGGTCGAGCGCAGCTTCGCGAGGCCCCGGTAGTCGAGGATGATGCGCGGCAGCTCGTAGTCCGCCGCCAGCTCCTCGAGCACGTCTTCGGCCGTGGAGGGCTGCCCCTTGGCCGTGCGCCGCTTGACCGGCAGGCCGAGCTGCCCGAACAGGATCTCCTGCAGCTGCTTCGGGGAGTCGAGGTTGAAGCCCTGGCCCGCGGCCGTATGGGCCTCGCGCTCGAGCTCGACCAGCCGCGCGGCGATCTCGCGGCTCTGCCGGCGCAGCATGTCCGCGTCGATCAGCACGCCGAGGTGCTCCATGTCGAGCAGCACCGGCACAAGCGGCTGTTCGATCTCCTCGTACAGCGCCTTCAGCCGGGGCAGCTGCTCGAGCTGCGGCCACAGCGCGCGGTGCAGCCGCAGCGTCACGTCGGCGTCCTCGGCGGCGTATTCGGCGGCCTGTTCCAGCGGCACCTGGTCGAACGACAGCTGCTTCGCGCCTTTGCCGGCGACGTCTTCGTAGTGGATCGTCTCGATCCCGAGGTATCGCAGCGTGGTCGAATCGAGATCATGTCGCGTGGCCGTGCTGTTCAGCACGTAGGACTCGAGCATCGTGTCGTAGCGGATTCCACGCAGCTCGATCCCGTGGTTGCGCAGCACGTGGGCGTCGTACTTCAGGTGGTGGCCGAGCTTCGCCCGTCCGGCGTCCTCGAGCAGCGGCCGCAGCCGCTCGAGCACCATCGAGCGGTCAAGCTGCTCGGGTGCGCCGGGGTAGGCATGGCCCAGCGGGATGTAGGCCGCACGGCCCGGCTCGACGCAGACGGACACGCCGACGATGGTTGCCTGCATGTAGTCGAGCGAGGTCGTCTCGGTATCGAAGCTGAACGCTTCCGCCTGCCGCAGCCGCTGCAGCCATTCCTCGAGCTTCTGCTCGCTGAGGACGGTCTCGTAGTCGCGCCCGGTTCCGGCCGCCGGCACCGCGGCCTCGGGCGCGGGTGCGCTCGAAGGCTCGCCGGGCGCCTCGCCGGGCAACTGCTTCAGCAGCGAGCGAAGCTCGAGCCGCGTGTACAGATCCCGCAGTCGTGCGACGTCCGGGTCCTGCCTGCCCAGGTCCTCGAGCCCGACCGGCAGCTCCAGCCCGCACTCGATCATCGCGAGCTTCCTGGACAACTCGAGCTGGACGATGTGCTCGCGGAGGCTCTCGCCCACCTT
>CAZKLS010000131.1:3388-7014 GCA_964553405.1 uncultured Steroidobacteraceae bacterium | reverse complement strand
GCCGACGTGCCGGGCAGCAGCGTAGCGCCCGCCCCGTCGACCAGGATGCGTACCAGGAAGGTCCGGGAACTCGTGTTGCCGACCGGGACCCGGGCGACGATCCGTCCGGGCAGGCTGCGGCCGGGCAGAGCGTCCGGCCGCACGCTGACCGTGGCGTCCTTGGTGAGGCTGGTGAAACGCTCCTGCGGAGCCTGCACATCTAGGCGCACACGGTCGGTGGCGACGAGCTCCAGCACCGGCGTGCCGCGGGAGACCCATTCGCCCACGTCGGCCAGGCGTCGGGCGACGACGCCGTCGAACGGCGCCGGCAGCACGTGACGCCGTACCAACTCGGCCTGCTCGCGCTCCGCGGCCCGGCGCGAGGCCAGCGCAGCTTCGGCGACAGCGAAATCCGATTCCCGCCGCCCGAGTTCCGTCTGCGGCAGGTGTTTCTCGGCGACGAGACGGCGGCCCTCGTTGCGCAGCCGTTCCGCCTCGGCCAGGTTCGCGCGCGCCTCGGCGACCTCTGCCTCCGCGCGCCGCAACGCGAGCGCGGCCAGCGTCGCGTCCAGCTCGACCAGCGGGTCACCCGCGCGCACCGCATCGCCCGCATCGACCCGCATCCGCGCCACCAGCCCGTCCACCCGTGGCGAAACGCGGGCGCTGCGTTCGGCAGTCAGCGTGCCGGTGAGCCGCAACTCCTCGCCCAGCGTCGCGGCCCGCGGCTCGACCACGCGCACGGGCAGCGGCGCCTTTGACTGGGCCGTCGCTGCCTGCCAGCAAAGCGCAGCGGCTAGCGTCCAGGCGAGAGCCGCCCGGGGACGGAGAACACTCATTCCTGAAAGGCCTCTTGGAGGTCGGGAGCTGGACTCAGTCTAGGAGAGGGGAGCAGGCAAACTCAAGCCGCCCCGGTGGCTTGCGGGCGGGAACCGGGAAGGGCCGCGGCTCCGTTCGGGCGAACGAGACGCTAGACTAGCGACCCGGCGCGCCCCGGTAGCTCAGTGGATAGAGCGACCGCCTCCTAAGCGGTAGGTCGCAGGTTCGATTCCTGCTCGGGGCACCATCCACCGCACAAAGAAAGACCCCGGCGCGAGGCCGGGGTCCAGTGGTTGTTGTTGTCGTTCGTTCGTTTCTTATGCGGTGACCTTGCGGCGCATCAGCCCGAGGCCGAGCATGCTCAGGCCGAGGAGCGTCAGCGTGCCGGGCTCCGGCGTCGGCTGCACGACGGTGCGGATCTTGTTCTGGATCGCGGCCACATACGCCTGCGCGTCGGCAACCGGGATGTAGAAGCCCTGCGTCGGGAAGTTGTACGGGGACGTCGTGTCGCAAGGCGTCGGATAGCACATCGAATTGACGAGGTAATTCACGTCGACGCCGCCACCGATGCCCTCGAGGCTCAGGTTGTCGAGACCGGCGTTGATCAGGTTCGTGCGTGCCGTCGCCGTCGCGGTCGGGTCACCGTTCACACCGTCCGTTGCGAAGTTGATGTACGTCGCGGTGATGGTCTGGTTCGAGCTGGCGAAGGCCGCCCCGAGGCCGTTCAGCGCCGGCGCAAACTGCGTGCCGCCGTTGAACGCCGTCGAGGCGCGAATCGCGTCCGCGACCGCGGTACGCGTGGCGATGCTGTCGATCAGCACGGCACTGACCACAGTGGTCGAGGTCGTGCTGAAGTTCACCATCGAGATCTCGTAGCTGCTGTCCGTCGGGATCAGCGCCTCGATGGCGGACGCCAGGCCGTTCTTGATGACGTTGTAGTCTGCGGTGCCGATGCTGCCCGAGCTGTCGAGTGCGAACCCGAGCTGGATGACTGCGTTGGCCGGCGACGAAATCAGGAGCGGCGCCGCCATCGCAGCCGTGGCGATGACCAGTTTCTTGAAGCTCTTCATTGTTTATCCCTCTCTTCTGCGAGTAGCGGGTAGATGGATTTGTAAGCGTCTTGATGCGTTCAAATACTCAGCTTCTTATCAAGCAAGATGCATGCCGGGACCCTAAGTGATTGATAAATAATGTTTTGGCGTTTTCGGCGCAGGCGTTCTGTAAAGTATCCTGACGGTTAGCGGGGCCTTTCGGCTGCTGCGGGCTGCTTGGGTGGCTCGGGCGGAGGGGCGTTGGGCGGGTCTTGCCCTCCATCCCTGCCGCTGTCAGCATCGACCGATTATTGGCTGGGTCGAGAGGCGGTGCTCATGAGGATCAACAGGTGGCCCTGGTTTGCGAGCATCGCGTTCGCCTGCGCCCTGGCCGGCACGGCTGCTGCTGAAGACAAGGCGGGCGGGAAATCCAAGTGCACCGTGCGCAGCGCTGAGGGCACGATCCGGGTTCTGATCTGTCCGCCGGGCCTCAGCCAGGAGGAAATGAAGGTCGCGGGCGAGGAAGCCTGTGGGGTTCAGGTGCTGTGCAACGCCTGGATCTGGGATTCCGGCAGCTCGGCGCCGAAGAACGTCCCCGGCAAGGACGCCGACATCGCACCCGAGGTCGCCGGTGACGCCGTCGCCGTCTGGGCCAACGACGTCAAGTCGCTGATGCTGATCAAGAAGGTGCCGAAGAAACCGTAGCCCGCGCCCGAGGCGGGCTGCTGCCCCTGATCCAGAAAAAAGAACCCCGGCGCAAGGCCGGGGTTCCGTGACGCTCTGGTTGCAGAGCCTTATGCGGCCTTGCGGCGCATCAGGCCCAGGCCGAGCATGCTGAGGCCGAACAGCGCGAGCGTGCCGGGCTCGGGCGTCGGCTGCACGACGGTGCGGATCTTGAGCGCGATCGCATTGCCGTAGTCGGAGACGTTGGTCACGCCGATGTAGAAGCCCTGGCTCGGGAAGTTGTACGGCGCCGTCGTGTCGCAGGGTGCCGGCGAGCAGAAATTGTTCTGCAGGTCGATGGCGTCCACGCCCGTGCCGATACCTTCGACGCTGACGTTGTCCACGCCGCTCGCAAGCATGGCCGCAAACTCGGCCTGGCCGGTACCGCCCTGGTTCTGCTGGCCGTCGGTGGAGAAGTTCACATACGAGGCCGCAGCGGTGCCGATCGTCGGCGCCAGTACGGCGGTCATCGCATTGAAAGCCGCCGCGAAATTCGTCGCGCCGCTGTTCAGATAGCCCAGGGCGGCGATCTGGTTGGCCAAGTTCGTCCGCGAGGCTGCATCCGTCACCAGGAAGCGCTGGATCGGCGCGTCGGTGTCGGCCGAGCTGCCGAACCTGACCACTGAAATCTCGTACTGGTCGGGCCCGCTGATCGGGATCAAGGTGTTGATTGCGGCCGACAGTCCGGTGCGGATCGTGTTCCAGTTAGTGCTGCCCAGGCTGCCAGAACCGTCGAGGATGAACCCGAGCTGGATCATATCCGCGTTCGCCCGGATCGGCGACAAAACGACCAGGGCGGCTGCTGCGGCCGTGAGGCCCTGGGCAATCTTTCCAAACTTGGTCCTGCTCATGAGGTCTGCTCCGTTCTAATGTAGTTGTAGTTCAACAATGCCGTCTGTCGCCAAACTTCGGACCGTTTCGGTGCCCCGGTCGTTGTGGCAAATCGACGCCCTCTCGACAAAGAGGCAGCAAGTTCCATGCCTGGGCAATAAATACCATTGAAAACAATCGTCTACGGGGTCAATTACGCGGGGCAGTGAACTGTAGCGCCCGGCAATGTAAAGTTTGCCGACACAT
>CAZKLS010000131.1:0-3288 GCA_964553405.1 uncultured Steroidobacteraceae bacterium | reverse complement strand
AAAGGGTGAGATCCAATGGACGACGCGCGTTCCGCGTGGCTCCCGGCCTTTGCCATCGCCGGCCTGATGGCCCGGCCCGTGCTCGCGCTGGTCCTGGCCCTGGGGGCATTGTCGGGCTGCTCGCAGGCACCGGTTGTCGGGTCGCAGCCGGCAGGCGCTGCGACGTCGGTTGTCCCGGCGATGTACGAGACGCAGGCCGCGATCGACGACTACATTTCGTCGGGACGCTACTCGGAGGATGTGGTCGCGGTCGTCGCGCAGGCCCGCGGCTGGCTCGAGCAGCGGGCGCCGCTCGAGCGACAGCCGGCCATCGTCGTCGACGTGGACGAGACGGCGCTGTCGAACTGGCCGGCCTACCGCGTCAATGGCTGGGCCCGGATCGTGAACGGCGACTGCGACCTCGAGGCGGGTCCCTGCAACGTCCGCAAGTGGCAGCAGATGGGGCGCCTGCCGGCGCTGCCCGCGACGCAGTCGCTGGTCCGCCGCGCGGCGGAGCTCGGTGTCGCGGTCATCTTCATCACCGGGCGACCCGAGACGCTGCGCGAGGCGACCGAGCGCAACCTGCGCGAGCAGGGCTACACCTTCGACGCCGTGATCATGAGGCCCGGCGGGACCTACGCGAGCGCGGCGGACTTCAAGGCGCCGGCGCGCTGCGGCCTCGAGCGCGAGGGGTACACGGTGCTGCTGACGCTGGGTGACCAGCAGAGCGACCTCGACGGCGGCTGCGCGGCGCGCGGCTTCAAACTGCCCAACCCCGTCTACTACCTGCCCTGAGATCATCCGGCGCAGCGTGCGCAGCCACGGCGCGAACGGATGCTCTGGCCAGCGCCTGACCAGTGGCGCGCCTGTTCGGCCGCCGGCATCCGCCCGGCCGGCTACGCCGAACCAGAGGTTTTTGGGTAGACTAAACGGCTCTTTTACCCGGTTCCCGCGCGGCCACCCGGCCGGCTCGGGACTGCGCTGAGAATCGACGCGAATGAGCGAGTTCCGAGAGCTTCTGTCATCGACTCCGCTGGCCGCCGGCAACGCCCCGTACGTGGAGGAACTCTACGAGCGTTTCCTCGCGGATCCGTCGTCGGTGGAGGACGCCTGGCGCGAGTACTTCGAGCGCATGGGCGGGCGGGGAACCGACGTCGCCCACGGACCGCTGCTCGCGGAGCTCGAGCAGCGCGCGCGTTATCGTCGCTCGAGCCTGCCGGCCGCCCCCACGGCGGCGGCGCCGGCGGCCGGCGCGGCGGCCAAGCAGGGCGCCGTGTCGCGAATGATCCAGATCTACGCGAACCGCGGACACCTGATCGCCGACATCGACCCGCTGGGACTGATGGTCCGTCCGGTGCCGAACGTGATGAGCCTCGGCTACCTCGGCCTCGACGAGGCCGACCTCGACACCGAGTTCCTGACCGGCAGCCGCAACGACGCGATCAAGCCCAGGCTCAAGCTGCGGGAGATCATCGCGCAGCTCAAGCACATCTACTGCGGCTCGATCGGCGCCGAGTTCGCGCACGTTTCCGAGGAGACCGAGCGGCTCTGGCTGCAGGACCGCTTCCAGGTCGGCCGGGTGCTGCACCGGTTCTCGGTCGAGGACAAGAAGGACATCCTCTGGAACCTGACGATGGCCGAGGGCCTCGAGCGCTACCTCGCGACGCGCTACCCGGCGCAGAAGCGCTTCTCGCTCGAGGGCGGTGACAGCCTGATCCCGCTGCTCGAGGACCTGATCCAGACCGGCGGCCAGCACGGTGTCGAGGACATCGTGATCGGCATGGCGCACCGGGGGCGGCTCAACGTGCTGGTGAACGTGCTGGGCAAGTCGCCGGCGGAGCTGTTCTCCGAGTTCGAGGGCAACTACGACCTCGCGAAGCTGAAGGGCTCCGGCGACGTCAAGTACCACAAGGGCTTCTCCTGCGACGTGCGCACGCCTTCCGGCGACGTGCACGTGGCACTCGCGTTCAACCCGTCGCACCTCGAGGTCGTCAACCCTGTCGTCGAGGGCTCGGTGCGCGCGCGGCAGGAGCGCCGCGGCGACGCGAAGGGCGACAAGGTCATGCCGGTGCTGATCCACGGCGATGCGGCGTTCGCGGCCCAGGGCGTCGTGACCGAGACGCTGCAGATGTCGCACGTCCGCAGCTTCTCGACCGGCGGCACGGTGCACATCGTCATCAACAACCAGGTCGGCTTCACGACCAGCGACCTGCGCGACGTCCGCTCGACGCTGTACTGCAGCGACGTCGCGAAGATGATCGAGGCGCCGATCCTGCACGTGAACGGCGACGACGTCGAGGCGGTCGTGTTTGCCGCGAGGCTCGCGCTCGAGTACCGGATGAAGTTCCACAAGGACGTCGTGATCGACCTGGTCTGCTACCGGCGGCTCGGTCACAACGAGGCCGACGAGCCGGCCGCGACGCAGCCGCTGATGTACTCGGCGATCCGCGACAAGCAGACGCCGCGGCAGCTGTATGCCGAGCGCCTCGAAGGCGAGGGCGTGATCGGCGACGGCGAGGCCCGGGACATGGCCGAACGATATCGCCAGGGGCTCGACGAGGGCCGTCCGCAGGCGCACCAGGTGCTGGGTCTGGTCGGCAACAAGTACACGGTCGACTGGTCCAAGTATCACGACGTGGACTGGGGCGATCAGGTCCGCACCGGCGTCAAGCTCGAGCTGCTGCGCGAACTTGCCAGTCGGGTCACGAGCTTCCCCGAAGGCTTCACGCTGCACCGGCAGGTCGCACGCATCGTCGAGGACCGCAAGAAGATGGCTGCCGGCGAGCTGATGCTCGACTGGGGCTTCGCCGAGACGCTGGCCTACGCCTCGCTGCTCGACGAGGGCTACGAGGTGCGGCTCACCGGCCAGGACAGTGGTCGGGGCACGTTCTTCCACCGCCACGCAGTCGGCCACGACCAGAAGACCGGCGCGACCTACATACCGCTGCAGCAGCTGAAGCCGGGACAGCCGCGGTTCCGCGTCACCGACTCGCTGCTGTCCGAGGAAGCCGTGCTCGGCTTCGAGTACGGTTACTCGACGACCGATCCGAACTGCCTGGTCGTCTGGGAGGCGCAGTTCGGCGACTTCCTGAACGGCGCCCAGGTGATCGTGGACCAGTTCATCGGCTCCGGCGAGGCGAAGTGGGGGCGGATCAGCGGGCTCACGCTGTTCCTGCCGCACGGCTACGAGGGCCAGGGCCCGGAGCATTCCTCGGCCCGGCTCGAGCGCTTCCTGCAGCTGTGTGCAGAGAACAACATGAACGTCTGCGTGCCGTCGACGCCGGCGCAGATGTTCCACATGCTCAGGCG
>CAZKLS010000130.1:0-7041 GCA_964553405.1 uncultured Steroidobacteraceae bacterium | reverse complement strand
TGCAACGGCTGCTACCACAACCTGAAGAAGGCCGAGTACGACCTGTCCCACGACCCGAAGAGCGTCGAGGTCGTCGAGCGCCTGTCGAAGAAGGCCGGGCACGCGACTTACCAGGCCGGGCAGGTGGAGACTATTCACGCGCTCGACTGGATCAAGCACGGCATCGGCGAGGCTGGACTGAAGGAGCGGCTGCGCGGCTCGCTGAAGGGGCTCAAGGTCGCGAACTACTACGGCTGCATGTACACGCGGCCCAGGCACATCTTCCCCGAGAAGGACCAGGGCCCGGGCAGCGAGTCCACCTCGAAGCCGCACTACATGGACGACCTGCTCGCAGTCGCCGGCGCCGAGAACGTCGAGTTCGCGCTGAAGACCGCGTGCTGCGGCGGCGCGCACACGCTGTCGGACAGCGACACTTCCACGAAGCTGGTTCTGAACATCCTGCGCGCCGCGGAAGCGGCCGGCGCCGAGGTGATCGCGACCGAGTGCCCGACCTGCCATTCCGGCCTCGAGATGCACCAGGTGCGCGCCGAGAAGAAGTTCGGCCAGTCCACGAAGGTGAAGATCCTGTATTTCACCCAGCTGCTGGGCCTCGCGCTCGGTCTCAGGCCGAAGCAGGTCGGTGTGCACGAGAACATCTCCGACTCGATGCAGTTCCTGAGGGAGAAGGGCATCGCGTGAGGACGCTGGCCGAACTGGAGCGCGGCCTCGAGGAGATCATGGCCCTGCCGGCGCCGCGTCCGGAGCTCGCCGCGCAGCTGCTCGCGCTCGGCGAGGAGGTGCTGGAGCACTGGGTGACGGCTAAGGGACTCGAGCCGACACGGGAGCTGCGCGAGGGATTTCGGCTGCTGGCGCTGCACCGCCAGGGCTGTGCGGGCGACCCGAGCTTCAACGCCTGCCGCGAAACCTGCCGCGAGCTCGTTTACCATTACAACCTGGTCACCGGAGAGCCGCTGCACGAGAACGCTGCGCAGCGGCTGCGTATGATGGCGATGGTCGCCAACCATTTGTTCCTGTTCGTGGCCGGCAAGCTGCAGGTGAGCGGGCTCGGCGATTTCTGCTGCGCCTCGCGACCCCTGCGACAGGACGCCGAACCGCGGGAGCCTGCCTGAGGAGAATCGAGATGCCCACTGTGAAGGGTTGCAACCTGCCCGACGAACTGCTGTACGACGTCGACAACCACATCTGGTTCAAGGAACTCGGTGACGGGACGGTAAAGGTCGGCATGACCGCCGTCGCGACCGCGATGGCCGGAAAGCTCGTCGCGTTCACTCCGAAGAGCGTGGGCAAGTCGGTGAAGGCCGGGAAGTCCTGCGCGACGGTCGAGTCGGGCAAGTGGGTCGGGCCTGCGAAGGTGGCTGCCGCCGGCGAGATCGTCGCGGTGAACGAGGCACTGGTGGCGAACCCGAGCACGGCGAACGATGACCCCTACGGCGAGGGCTGGCTGGTCGTGCTGAAGCCCGAGGAGTGGGACGGCGTCAAGACCGGCCTGGTGGTCGGCAGTTCGGTAGCCGGCCCCTACGAAGCGAAGATGAACGCGGACGGCTTCGCCGGCTGCGCCTGAGTGCGGGATCCGAGCGGGTCCGCCCGGGCGCTGGTGCTCGGCATCGGGAACCCGCTGATGTCGGATGACGGGGTCGGGCTGAGAATCCTCGAGGTTCTCGCCGGCCTCGCCCCGGCGCTCGACGGCGTCCGCTACCTGGATGCCGGCACGCTGGGCTTCCTGCTGCTTCCGGACATCGAGGACAGCGACTCACTGCTGCTGCTCGACGCTGCGCGGCTGGGTGCCGCGCCGGGCGAGTTGCGCGTGTTCGAAGGCAGCGCGATGGACGAGTTCCTCGCCGGGAACAGCGCCGGCGTGCACGACGTGAGCCTCAGGGACATGCTCGATGCCGCGCGCCTGACCGGGGGCCTGCCCGAGCGACGTGCGCTGGTCGCGGTGCAGCCGGGAAAAGTGGACTGGGGACTTTCGTTGAGCGCCGCCGTCGAGTCGGCGGTCATCCCGGCCGCGATGCGGGCGAGGGAGATCCTCGAGCGCTGGTGACGCGCTCACCGGGCCCCTGGGCCGGCAGCTCTGTCGGCGCAACTCTTTCGGCAGCTACGTACAGCGCGCAGAGGCCGGCGCTGGCAGTCTTTGCGATGGCTGCGAAAGACAAGGGGGTTGCCCGATGTCCTCTCCGACGCTTGGCGAGGCACTGCGCTCACGCGGCGTGAGCCGCAGGGATTTCCTGCAGTTCTGCGCCACGACCGCTTCGGCGCTGGGACTGTCGACCGCGCTCGCGCCGCGAATCGCGGCGGCGCTCGAGCAGGCTCGCCGCCCCTCGGTCATCTGGCTGCCGTTCCAGGAGTGCACCGGCTGCACCGAGTCGATCACGCGCGCGCACGGCGCGACGATCGAGAGCCTGATCTTCGAGACGATCTCGCTCGATTACCAGCACACGCTGCAGGCCGCCGCCGGCGATGCGGCGGAGCAGGCCCGTGCGACGGCCATGAAGGAGAACTGGGGCAAGTACCTGCTGATCGTCGACGGCTCGATACCGACCGGCAATCCGGGCTTCAGCACGATCGCGGGGCACGACAACCTGTCGATGCTGAAGGAGGCGGCGGCCGGGGCGGCGGCCATCGTTGCGCTCGGGTCGTGCGCGGCATTCGGCGGCATTCCGGGTGCGCGGCCGAACCCGACCGGCGCGGTGCCCGTCTCCGAGGTGGTGAAGGACAAGCCGATCATCAACGTGCCCGGCTGCCCGCCGATCCCGGTCGTGATCACCGGCGTGCTTGCGCAGTACCTCACCTTCGGCAAGGTCCCGGAACTCGATTCGCTGCAGCGGCCGAAGGCGTTCTACGGCCAGACGATCCACGATCGCTGTTACCGCCGACCCTTCTACGAGCGCGGCCAGTTCGCGGACAGCTTCGACGACGAGGGCGCGCGGCTCGGCTGGTGCCTGTACAAGGTTGGCTGCAAGGGCCCGACCACGTACAACGCCTGCGCCACGGTGAAATGGAACGCCGGCACGAGTTTCCCGATCGAGGCCGGGCACGGCTGCATCGGGTGCTCGCAGCCGGGATTCTGGGACCAGGCCGGCTTCTACCAGCCGCTGTCCACCGGTGACTGGGGCAGCGCCCGGACCGTGGGCACGGCCATCGGAGTCGGCGCGGCGCTCGGCGTCGCATCGGCGGCGCTGGCGCGGCGGCGGCAGAAGGCCGCGGAGGGCAAGTGACATGACTCTGCTCGAGTTCGCGCGCGGGCCGGCGCTGCAATGGTCCATCACGATATTCATCGTCGGAACCCTCTGGCGGCTGCTCGGCGTGTTCCTGCTGCGCACCAAGAAGGACCTGTCCGAGCCACGCAGCCGCGCGGCCTGGAAGGGGCTGCGACTGATCGGGCTGCGGTCCTGGCCGAGACGCGAGTTCCTCGAGGGCACGGCGTTCGGCGAGGTGATGGGCTACGCGTTTCACATCGGCTTCCTGGTGTCGCTGTTCTTCTTCACACCGCACGTGCTGTTCTTCGCCGACGTGGCGAAGGGCCTGCTGGGCACGGATCTCACCGGACTGATCGGCATCGGCTGGCCGACGCTGCCTAACGGCATCATCACGTTCCTCAGCGCCGTCTCGGTTGCCGCGCTGGTGGCGGTACTGGTCCACCGGCTCGTCAGCCCGGTCAAACGCCTGATCTCGAATTTCGACGACTACTTCAGCTGGTTCGTCACGGTCGCTCCGCTCGCGACCGGCATGGCCGCGTTCGCGCACCTCGGCGGCTACCCGTACGAGCGGCTGCTGGCTTTCCATCTGCTGTCCGCCGAGCTGCTGCTGGTGTGGTTCCCGTTCGGGAAGCTGATGCACGCCTTCACGATCTTCGCGGCCCGCGGCGCGACCGGCATGATCTTCGAACGCAGGGGGGCCTCGCTGTGACCGCAAGCCACACCCGCAAACCCGAGCCGCTCGAGTTCGACAAGCCGCGTGTGTCGATCGCGAAGCCCGAATACCGCTTCGACATGCAGGGCGAGCTGCACGACGCCGAGCGCGTCGAGCGGGCGATGAAGAGTTTCGTCAAGGATTTCGGCCGGACCGCGGCGATCTACATGGAGTCCTGCATCCACTGCGGGATGTGCGCGGAGGCCTGCCACTTCTACGAGACGACCAAGGACCCGAAGTACACGCCGATCTGGAAGCTCGAGCCCTTCAAGCAGGCGTACAAGCGCGAGTACGGACCTTTTGCGGTGCTGTTCCGTGCGCTGAACCTGAAGCCTCGCGTCACGGTCGAGGAGCTGCAGCGCTGGCAGGAGCTGATCTACGACTCCTGCACCGTCTGCGGTCGCTGCTCGCTGATGTGCCCGATGGGCATCGACATCGCGACGCTGGTCTCGCAGGCCCGTCACGGCATGTTCGCCGCCGGACTCATCCCGCACGAGCTGTGGGCAGTGACCGAGCGGGCCCGGCTCGAGGGCAGCCCGCTCGGGGCGACACCGAAAGTCTTCGCGGACCGTCTCGACTGGCTGGCCGACGATCACGAGGTCGAGATTCCGATCGACAAGGACCAGGCGGACGTGCTGTGCACGATGTCCTCGATCGAGATCATGAAGTACCCGGACTCGGTCGTCGCGACGGCACGGATCATGAACCACCTCGGCGTGGACTGGACCTTCAGGCTGGACGGCTACGAGGCGACCAACTTCGGACTGCTGGCCGGGAACTCAGCGGCGCAGAAGCAGATGACGATGAAGCTGATCGACGCGGCCGTGGCCTGCGGCGCGAAGACACTGATCCTCCCGGAATGCGGGCACGCCTACACCGCGCTCCGGTGGATGGGCGCGAACATGTACGGCGAGCCGTTGCCGTTCCGGGTCATGCACATCGCCGAGTTCCTCGCGGAGCAGGTCCACGACGGCAATCTCCGCCTGAAGCGGCTCGGCAAGAGCGTGACGTTCCACGACCCCTGCCAGGTGATCCGTCGCGGCGGGGCGATCGAGGCGCCGCGCGAGGTGCTGAAGGCGCTCGGCGTCGAATTGCGCGAGATGTATCCGGCAAAGGGCACCAACTGGTGCTGCGGCGGCGGCGGCGGAGTGGTGGCCAATCACCGCGCGGACGAGCTGCGCTACAAGACCTTCAAGCTGAAGATGGAGCAGATCGAGAAGACCGGGGCCGAGATGCCGGTGACGACCTGCGCCAACTGCCGGCAGACTTTCGACGATGGCCAGGCCCACTTCAAGTGGGACACCGAGATGCACAGCCTGCTCGAGCTGGTCGCCGACAACCTGATCGAGGATGAAGCATGAGCACCGCCAGCGGCCGGGTCGTCGTGGATCCCGTCACCCGTATCGAGGGTCACCTCAGGATCGAGGCGGCGACCGACGCTGAAGGCCGCATCACCGAGGCCTGGAGCGCCGGGACGATGGTCCGCGGGCTCGAGATCATCCTGCGCGGGCGCGACCCGCGCGATGCCTGGGCGCTGGCACAGCGCATCTGCGGCGTCTGCACGCTGGTGCACGGCATCGCCTCGGTGCGCGCCGTCGAGGACGCGCTCGCGATCGAGATCCCGCGCAACGCGAGCCTGGTCCGCAACCTGATGATCGGCGCCCAGTACGTCCACGATCACGTCATGCATTTCTACCACCTGCATGCGCTCGACTGGGTGGACGTGGTCTCGGCGCTGCAGGCCGATCCGGCGGCGACCAGCGCGCTGGCGCAGTCGATCAGCGGCTATGCTCGCTCCTCGCCCGGTTACTTCGCGGACGTGCAGAAGCGCGTGAAGGGCCTGGTCGAGAGCGGGCAGCTCGGCATCTTCGCCGGGGCCTACTGGGGGCACCCGGCCTACAAGCTGCCAGCCGAGGCGAACCTGATGGCGGTGGCGCACTATCTGGACGCGCTGGCCTGGCAGCGCGACGTCGCCACGCTGCACGCGATCTTCGGCGGCAAGAACCCGCACCCGAACTTCCTGGTCGGTGGCGTGCCGAACCCGATCGACCTGGATTCCGACTCGGCGCTGAACACCAAGCGGCTGTCGCAGGTGCAGGACATCATCACCCGCATGCGGCAGTTCGTCGACGAGGTCTATGTGCCCGACACGCTGGCGATCGCCGGCTTCTACAAGGACTGGGCCACCCAGGGCGAGGGTCTCGGCAACTTCCTCTGCTACGGAGACTTCCCGTCCGGCTCGATCTTCGACGTCGGCAGCTTCATGGTCCCGCGCGGCGTGATCCTGAACCGCGACCTGTCGCGGATCGAGCCGCTGGATCTGGACGATCCGGCGCAGATTCAGGAGTTCGTGAGTCGCGCCTACTACGATTACTCCGGCGGCAAGGAGCAGGGTCTGCATCCCTACCAGGGCGAGACGACGCTCAACTACACTGGTCCCGAGCCGCCGTACGAGCAGCTCGAGGTGGACGCAGCGTACTCCTGGCTCAAGTCGCCGCGCTGGCGCGGCGTGCCGGTCGAGGTCGGCCCGCTCGCGCGGATGCTGATGCTGGTGGCCACCGGGAACGCCCAGGCCAAGGAACTCGTCGAGAAGACGCTCTACACGCTCGAGCTGCCGCTCGCGGCGCTGTACTCGACGCTGGGCCGGACCGCCGCGCGCACGCTCGAGACGAAGATATTCGCCGACGCGATGCAGGGCTGGTACGACCAGCTGGTGGCCAACATCAAGGCGGGCGACACGAAGACCTTCGACCAGAGCCGCTGGGAGCCGTCGACCTGGCCGAAGACTGCGCGCGGCGCCGGTTTCATGGAGGCCCCGCGCGGCGCGCTCGGCCACTGGATCGTGATCGAGGACGGCCGCATCGCGAACTACCAGGCCGTCGTGCCGAGTACCTGGAACGCCGGTCCGCGCGACCCGTCGGGCCGGGCCGGCGCGTACGAGGCGGCGCTGGCCGGGCACTTGCTGCACGACCCTGCGCAGCCGGTCGAGATCCTGCGCACGATACACAGCTTCGATCCGTGCATCGCCTGTGCAGTGCACGTCGCCGGGCCGGGAGAAGAGCAGACCTTGAGCATCCGGGTCCGGCAGCCGGAGCGCGAGGCCGACCGCTAGCCGCGGGTGACCATCATCAC
>CAZKLS010000129.1:0-7081 GCA_964553405.1 uncultured Steroidobacteraceae bacterium | reverse complement strand
ATGTCCCGAGCCAGTGGCCGCCCTCGTAGTGCTCGCCGGTGACCGCGGGCAGCGCCGCCGCGGCGTGCGCATCGGCCGCCGCGAGCAGCGGCGCAACCCGCTCGTCGTCCGGCTCGAGGCCGCTCGCGATTCCCTTCAGCATCCAGGCGCGACTCAGGTTCAGGCCGTCGATGTGCGCGAGCTTCGGATCGCTTCGGTCGGTGACTTCGGCGGGCATGAGCCACCCGGAACCCGTTTCGGATGGAATCGACGGCATGAAGGCCTGCAACCACCGGGAGAATTCCTTCGTTGTCAGGATGCGCCGCATGAAGTCGGCTTCGGCCAGGCATGGCGAGAGGAAATCCTCGCCCGAGGGCTCGTAGGCGAGTGGGCAGCCCGTGTCGCCGAGGTAGTAATCGCGGCCCCTGGAATCGAGCAGCGACAGCATCGCGGCATCGCCGGCCGCGACCGCCCAGTCGTGAATCAAGCCGAACGCGAACGCAGTCTGGCTGTGCTCGCCGACCCGGATCGGATAGCGCAGCTTCGGCAGCCACGCCTTGATGCGGGAGGCGGCCTCGGCCTCGAGCGGGGCGAGCGCCGCGATCCAGGACTCGCTCGCCGGATCCCTCCAGCTGCGCAGCTCGCCGGCAAGCGCCAGCAGCCAGGCGAGGCCGTAGGGCCGCTCGAACGAACTGCGGCCGCTGCCGCGCAGGTACGCCACCTCGGCCTCGATGTTCGCGGCGGTCAGGCTGCGCGCCAGCGCGGCGCGGGCCGGCGCAGCGAATTCCGCGCCGGGGTACAAGCGCGCCAGCCGCGCCAGCAGCCAGTGGCCGTGCACCGACGAGTGCCAGTCGTAGCACCCATAAAAGGCGGGCGTCAGCTCGCGCGGCGGGCGGACGTCGCCGTCGCCCTGCAGCACGTGCGCGATCTTGTTCGGGTACTCCTTGTGGACACATTCGAGCGCCAGCCGGGCGAAGCGCCCGGCAGCCGCCGCGTCCAGGTCCGCCGCGTTGCCGGAACCGGCGAAGCCAGCCATGCACATCAGCGCCACTCCTGCGACCAGGGTCCTGGCCGGTCCTGTTCTCATGATCGTTCTCCTGTGGCCGCGTCGTCCGCTGCGTCGGATTCGAACAGCTGCTCGAGCTGCGCCGCCGATGCCCTGGCCGTCGCGATCAGCTTCTCCTCGTCGTCCATCACTGCGGCCTGGGCCTGCAGGGTCTGCTCGTCGTGTTCCCGGAAACGGCGGACTTCGGTGTGCGCCTGCGCCCGCGGCGTGCCGAGTGCGACCAGCGTGGCTTCGGCGACTTCGAGGCTGGAGCCGTAGGTTTCCCTCCAGATCTCGTCCACGCCGGCCTGGATCAGCCGGAAGGCGTGCTGGCGGTTCCTCGCGCGGGCCAGTATCCGCAGGTGAGGAAAATGCCGGCGGACCATTTCGGCGGTCCTGAGCGATCCTTCGACGTCGTCGATCGCGAGCACCAGCACTTCGGCCTGTGCCGCGCCCGCCGCGCGCAGCAGCTCGAGCCGCGACGCGTCGCCGTAGTACAGCTTGTTGCCGAAGCGGCGCACGAAATCCACCTGCGCCTGGCTGATTTCCAGTGCGGTGAAGCGGATCTGCCGGGCGCGGAGCACGCGCGCGACGATCTGGCCGAACCGGCCGAAGCCCGCGATCAGCACCCGCGGCTCCTCGGACTCCATCCGGTCGAACTTCGCCGGCTCGGCCGGCGGACGCAGCCGGCGCACCAGCGACTCGGTGCCGGCGATCAGCAATGGAGATAGGGCCATCGACAAGGTGACGACGATGATCGCGACGTCGACGGCCTCGCGTCCCACGAGCCCGTCGCCGGCGACCAGCGCCAGCAGCACGAACGCGAACTCGCCGCCGCCGGCCAGCACCGCGGCGAGGCGCGTCGCGGTGCCCGCGTCCTGGCGGAACAGCCGCGCCACGAGCCAGATCACGGCCGCCTTTAGGCTCATGTAGGCCAGCGTGAGCCCGAGGATCCTGAGCGGCTCGGCGAGCAGCAGCCCGAGGTTGGCCGACATCCCGACCGCGATGAAGAACAGGCCGAGCAGCAGTCCCTTGAACGGCTCGATGTCCGCCTCGAGCTCGTGCCGGTACTCGCTGTCGGCCAGCAGCACGCCGGCGAGGAACGCGCCGAGCGCCATCGACAGGCCGAGCGAGTCGAACAACGCCGCGGTGGCCACGACCACCAGCAGCGACGCGGCCGTGAAGGCCTCGTGCACCCGGGTGTTCGCGACGATCCTGAGCGCCGGCCGCAGCAGGTGGCGTCCGAGGCCGATCACCAGCGCGACGGCCAGCGCGCCGAACAAGAGCTGCTTCCAGTCGAGCTGCGCATCCTCAGGACCGGCCAGCAGCGGCAGCAACACCAGCGCCGGCATGATCGCGAGATCCTGGAACAGCAGGATCGCGAACGCAGAGCGACCGTGGCGCGTCGTCAGCTCGTTGCGCTCGGCGAGCAGCTGCAGCACCAGCGCAGTGGAGGACAGCGACAATGCAAAGCCGATCACCAGCGCCGCCGTCCAGGGCTGGCCGAGCCAGTGGATCAGCGGCGCCAGCGCGATGGTCGAGAGCACGACCTGGGCCGTGCCCGCGCCGAAGATCGCCTTGCGCATGATCCACAGCCGCGACGGCTGCAGCTCCAGGCCGATCACGAACAGCAGCAACACCACGCCGAGTTCGGCGAAGTGCAGGATTCCCTCGACGTCGGTGAACAGCCCGAGGCCCCAGGGCCCGATCACGACGCCGGCCACCAGGTAGCCGAGCACCGCGCTCAGGTCGAAGCGGCGAAACAGCGGGACCGCGACGACGGCGGCCGCCAGCAGCACGGCGATCTGAATGGTCAGGGTCATCGGTGTCCTGGACCCGGCAGCAGGACGACGTCGGATCGTGTTCGGCGGCTCATGCCGTTGCGCTCAGTGCGAACCGGCGTCGTCGCGGGTGAGCACGCGCACCTGCCTCGGGGCGAGCTGCGGCAACTCGCCGGCCGCGAAGCGCTCGCCGTCGAGCAGGTCGGTCCTCGTGCCCGGTTCGACGGCCGGATCGAGCGCGTAGTCGTCCACCCGCTGGCCGGACAGGTTCGCCAGCACCAGCAGCCGCCTCGACCCGGCGCTGCGCTCCCAGGCGATCACGTCGTCGCGGTCCGTTTCGATGAGGCGGAAATCGCCGTGCAGCAGCGCGGGCTCGGACAGCCGCAGCCGTATCAGCCGGCGATAGTGGTTCAGCAGCGAGTCGGGATCCTTGTCCTGCAGCGCCACGTTGCGCCGTTCGTGACCCGGCTGCAGCGGCTCCCAGGGCTCGGTCGCCCCGGTGAAGCCGCCGTTCACTGCCGGCGTCCAGGGCATCGGGTTGCGGATCATCTCGTCGGGCTTCGCGCCGACCTGTCCGATCTCCTCGCCGTAGTAGATGAACGGGACCCCCGGCGCGGTAAGCAGCAGTCCCGCGGCGAGACGGGCTTTCGCCGCGTCGTGCTGCAGCTGGTTCATCACCCGGTCCTGGTCGTGGTTGCTCAGCATCGTCGCGAACGAGTTCGGCGGATAGTTCGCATCCACGTTCGCGAGCGTGTAGGCGAGCTTCGCCTTGGAGCCGCTGCCCGCCGCGTCGAGGAAGGCGCCGGCCAGGTCGAACTCGAAGGCGAGGTCCAGTGCGCCGGAGTGCAGGTACTCACTCACGACCTCGGTGCGGGTCCACACCTCGCCGAGCAGCAGTGCTTCGGCGTCGGTGCGCTTGACGTGCCGATGGAAGTCCCCGAGCCAGGCCAGCGTCCCGGGCGTGTCGTTCATTTCGGCACCGTCCTCGATCAGGTGACGGATCGCATCGAGACGGAAGCCGTCGACCTGCATTTCCCGCAGCCAGAAATCCGCGACCCGAAAGGCCTCGGCCGTGACCTCGGGATTGCGGTAGTTCAGGTCGGGCATGCCCGACCAGAAGATGCCGTAGTAGTGCTGGCCGCGCATCTGCTGCCAGACCTGCTGGTTCCAGGGCCCGCGCCAGGCGGGAACCTCCCCGGCCGGTACGAAGATGTACCAGTCCCGGTAGCGGGCGTCGCCGTCCAGTGCGGCCTCGAAGAACGGATGCTCGGACGAAGAGTGGTTCAGCACCAGGTCCACGATCAACCGGATGCCTCGACGCCGGCACTCGGTCACCAGCTCGAGGAAATCCTCACGTGTTCCATAGTCGGGATTGATCCCGTAGTAGTCGGTCACGTCGTAGCCGTGGTAACTCGGCGACGGATTGACCGGCATCAGCCAGATGCCCGTGATGCCGAGGTCGGACGTGGTCGCGGGATCGCCGTCGTTCAGGTAGTCCAGTCGCTCGATCAGCCCGCGCAGGTCGCCGATCCCGTCGTTGGCGAGCGGGCCGCTGCTCGAGTCGGCGAACGAGCGGACGAAGATCTCGTAGAACACCTGCCGGTTCCACCAGGCGGTGTCGCTGGACTCCGTCGGGATTGCTGCCGCACCGCGCGCGCCGGAAACATCGCCGCCGGTGCCGCTCGCCGGGCTGCTGGCCTGGCAGCCTGCAATGGCTGCCGCGGCCAGCAACAGCAGCGACCGGACGACGGCGTTCATGGGCTGCGACGATATCAGCGCAGCCGGTTTCCGTCAGCGTCCAGCACCTGCACTTCGCCGAGCCCGAGCTCGCGAACGGGTTGCTCGATTCTCGCGAGGTCTCCGACGATCACCCAGGTCATCGAGCCGGGTTTCAGCACCTCGCGGGCCGCGGCGCGCACGGAGTCGACGCTCTGCGCCTCGATGCGCTGCTTGAGCGTGTCGACGTAGTTCCCGGGCCGGCCGAGCACGATGTTCTCCGCGATCGCGCCGCTGACGGAGGCGTTGGTCTCGAACCGGCCCGGCAGAGCACGCACGTCGCGGTTCTTCACCTTCTCGACTTCCTCCGGCGTCGCCGGCCGCTCGCCCAGGTACTCGCTCAGCTCGCGCCGGATCTCGCCGATCGATTCGATCGTCTTGTCCGCCTGCACCGGCGCCGACAGCAGCCAGGGTCGCTGTCCGCGCGCCTCGGGCAGCCGCGAGCGGGCGCCGTAGGACCAGTGCTTGTCCTCGCGCAGGTTCATGTTGATCCGCGAGGTGAAGCTGCCGCCGAACACGTCGTTCATCGTGCCGATCTCGAGCGCGTTCGGCGCCGCGCTGGAGGGCGTGACCTGGCCAACGAGGATGTTGCTCTGTTCGGCGCCGGGCCGGTCGATCAGGAACACCCGACTGGCTCCTGCATCGGCTGCCGCGGGCAACGCCTTCGTGGGGGCCGGGCCGCCGGCGCCGCGCCAGTCGCCGAAATGCTTCTCCAGCAGCGGCACGATTTCCGCGAGCGTCGCGTCACCGGTGACGATCAGCGTGGCGTTGTCTGGGCGGATCCAGTCGCGGTGGAATGCCAGCAGGTCCTCCCGGGTCAGCGACGCGATCGAGGCCTCGGTCCCGGAGCCTGAGAACGGGATCGCGTAGGGATGCCCGGCGCCGTACATCAGCGGCGGCAGCAGGCGCATCGCAATCGCGTCGGGGCTGGTCTTCTCCTGCCTGATGCCGGCGATCCACTGCTTGCGCACGCGATCGAGCTCCTGCGGCGGGAACTGCGGGTTGCGCACGACGTCGGCGAGCAGCGCGATCGAGTCGTCCAGGTTCTCGGCCAGCGCGGAGACCGAGGCGAACGACGAGTCGAGCGAGGAGCCTGCCATCAGGTCGGCGCCGAGCGACTCCGCGCGATCGGCGATGGCGAGCGCGTCGAGCTTGCGCGTGCCCTCGTCGAGCATCGCCATCGCGAAGCTGGAGGTGCCGAGCTTGCGGCCCTGGTCGGCCGCATAGCCGGCATCGATCAGCAGCGACACCCGCACGACGGGCAGGTCCGGCCGGCTCGCGAGGACGACCGGCAGGCCGTTGCCCAGCGTCGCCCGTTCCAGGGCCGGAAAGGCCACGTCCGGGAACTCCAGCGTCTGCGGCACGCCGGCCGCGCGATCGACGGGACTCATATTGCTGGCGCGATAGCCTGGTTGCGGCTGCACCTCGAGGGTGTAATCGCCGCGGGCGAGCCAGCGGGCGGCGGCCGCTCGGATCTGTTCCGGCGTCGCCGCATCGATGATCGCCAGCGAACGCCGGTAGCATCCCGGGTCGCCTTCGTACACCTCGCAGGCCGCGAGCACGTCGGCCTTGCCGCCGAAGCCGCCGATGCGCTCGAGCCCCTTGATGAACCCGGCGCGAATCGAAGTGCGGGCGCGCTCGAGCTCGGCCTCGGTAGGACCCTTGGCGATGAAGCGTTCGAGCTCTTCCTCGATCGCCCGCTCCACCCGCTCG
The DNA here is from genome assembly GCA_964553405.1 of uncultured Steroidobacteraceae bacterium. GTDB lineage: Bacteria > Pseudomonadota > Gammaproteobacteria > Steroidobacterales > Steroidobacteraceae > DATIRA01. The sequence continues at coordinate 787 of CAZKLS010000129.1, read as the reverse complement.
GGTGCGACGTCCGCCTTGACGTCGGCGATGACCGCGAACAGTCCCGCGATCTCGAGCGGGCTCAGACCGGCGGAGGCGGAGTCGGCGATCTGCTCCCGGTAGACGAGCCGCTCGTAGAGGCGGGAAGTCTTGCCACCGCCGAGGATCTGGCCGGCGAGCGACAGCAGTTCCGCGTCCTCGGTGCCGTTCTGCGGGGTATTCCAGAAGCGATAGAGCCGCGGCTGCGCGACCTGGTCGTACATCAGCTCGCGTGTGGGCTCCTGGCGCGCCGCGATCCAGACCTCCGGCCGGGTCAGCGCCGGCCCCGGCGGAATGTCGCCGAAGTAGGCCTGGACCTTCTCGCGCGCGGTCGCGACGTCGATGTCGCCGGCGAGCACCAGCACGGCATTGGCTGCTCCGTAGTACGTGTTGAACCACTCTTTCACGTCGTCGAGCGACGCGGCGTTCAGGTCCTCCATCGAGCCGATCGGCAGCCAGCGGTAAGGGTGGCCCTCCGGGAAGCTCGCCCGGAACACAGCCTCCCAGACTCGGCCAAAGGGACGGTTCTCGCCCTGTCGCTTCTCGTTCTGGACGACGCCGCGCTGCTCGTCGAGCCGGGCCTGGTCGATCACGCCGAGCAGGTGGCCCATCCGGTCCGATTCCATCCACAGCGCCATGTCCAGCGCCGTCGTCGGGACGTTCTGGAAATAATTGGTCCGGTCGAAGTTGGTCGTGCCGTTCTGGCTGGTCGCGCCGACCTGCTCGAACGGCTTGAAGTACTCGTCGTCGAAGTGCTCGGTGCCCTGGA
>CAZKLS010000128.1:0-7153 GCA_964553405.1 uncultured Steroidobacteraceae bacterium | reverse complement strand
GCTACGACGCCGACGACATCACGGTGCCGTTCGGCGGCTTCAAGCAGTCCGGCACCGGACGGGACAAGTCGCTGCACGCCTTTGACAAGTACACCGAGCTCAAGACGACCTGGATCGACCTGTCGCATTGAGGCGGTGCCGGCATGAACGACTACAGTAACGTGACCTTCGACGAGCTGGAGGTCGGCGTCAGCGCCGAGTACTCCCGCAGCCTGAGCCGCACCGACGTCGAGGCGCTGGCGCTGGTGTCCGGCGACGTCGTGCCGTTCCACGTCGAGCACGACGAGCGCGCAGGCCGCGGGATGTTCGTGGACGCAGTGGCCGCGGAAGCCCTGGTGTCGGGACTCCTCGAGCGCAGGCTGCCCGGGCCGGGCACCCGCATCGTCGCGCAGCGGCTGGAGTTCGACGGCGAGCTGCGCGTCGGCGACGTGGTGGAGGTGCGGGTCACGCTGCTGGCAAAAGACGGATCCTCCGGGCGGGCCACGTTCGACTGTGCCGCCGCGGTGGCGGGCCGCTCGCTGCTGCGGGGCGAGGTGGTGGTCGAGGCGCCGCGCATTCGGCTCGCCTATTCGGAGCTTGCGACGCCGGAGATCATCCTTCGCCGCAACGACGTCTTCGCGCAGTTGCTCAAGCGCTGCGAGCCGCTCGAGCCGGTGAGCTGCGCGGTCGTTCATCCCTGCGACCGGGCATCGCTCGCCGGTGCGGTCGAGGCGGCACGCCGCGGGCTCATCGTCCCCGTGCTGGTGGGACCCGAGGCGCGCGTCCGCGCCACCGCGTCGGCAGGCGGGCTCGACATCTCAGGTTTCCGGCTGGTACCGGCGCCGCACAGTCATGCGGCCGCGGCGACCGCAGTGGAGCTCGCGCGACGCGGCGAGGTCGAGACGCTGATGAAGGGCAGCCTGCACACCGACGAGCTGATGGCCGAGATCGTCGCCACCGGCACGGGCCTGCGCACAGAGCGCCGGATCAGCCACGTGTTCGTGATGGACATCCCTGCCTACGAGAGGATGCTGCTGGTCACGGACGCGGCGATCAACATCGCGCCGACGTTGAGCGACAAGGCCGACATCGTGCGCAACGCGATCGACCTCGCGCGCGTGCTCGGCGTGGTCGAGCCGCGCGTCGCGGTACTCGCCGCAGTGGAGACGGTGAACTCCGAGATGCGCTCGACGATCGACGCGGCCGCGCTCTGCAAGATGGCGGACCGGGGACAGATCGAGGGCGCCCTGCTCGACGGTCCGCTGGCCTTCGACAACGCGATCAGCGAGACGGCCGCACGCACCAAGCAGATCGCCTCGCCGGTGGCCGGCCGTGCGGACGTGCTGCTCGTGCCGGACATCGAGGCGGGCAACATGCTCGCGAAGCAGCTGCAGTACTTCGCCGGCGCCGACAGCGCCGGCATCGTGCTCGGAGCGCGAGTGCCGGTGATACTGACGAGCCGCGCCGACAACACGCGCATGCGCGTGGGTTCGGCCGCGGTCGCGAAGCTGCTCGCGCATTCGCGCCGGCAGCCGCCGGGGATCGCGGCGCAGTGAACGCACGCGCGGACATCGTGCTGGTGCTGAACTGCGGGTCCTCGAGCATCAAGTACTGCGCGTTCCGCAAGCGGGATTCGGCCCTAGCCGTCGAGCTGGACGGCCAGGTGTCCGGGATCGGCAGCTCGCCGAGGCTGGACGCGCGGCGAGCCGGGCACGCCGTGGTCTCCCGCGAGCTCCCTGGGTGCGACGGCCACTCCGACGCCCTCGACGAGCTGCTGGATTTCCTTCGCGAGGAACTCGCGGGCGAAGACCTCGCGGCCGTCGGGCACCGGGTCGTGCACGGCGGGCTCGAGTTCCGGGCCCCTGCGCGGGTGGACCGCGCCGTGCTCGAGCGGCTCGAACGCTACGTGCCGCTCGCGCCACTACACCAGCCACACAACCTCGCGGCGATCCGCCGCCTGCTCGAGCGCCGGCCGGGTGTGCCGCAGGTCGCCTGCTTCGATACCGCCTTTCACGCCACGATTCCGGAGACGGCGCAACTGTTCGCGCTGCCGCCGAGGTTCGCCGCGGCCGGCGTCCGGCGCTACGGGTTCCACGGGCTGTCTTACGAATACATCGCCTCGGTGCTGCCCGGCATCGATGCGACCGCGGCCGCGGGCCGGACGGTCGTGCTGCACCTGGGCAACGGCGCGAGCATGTGCGCGCTCGCCGCGGGACGCAGCGTCGCTACGACGATGGGTTTCACCGCGGTCGAGGGCCTGCCGATGGGTACCCGCAGCGGCTCGCTCGACCCGGGCGTGCTGCTGTTCCTGATGGACGAACTGGGGATGTCGCCGCGTGAGATCGAGCGGCTGCTGTACCGGGAGTCGGGCCTGCTCGGCATGTCCGGTATCTCGAGCGACATGCGCGTGCTGCTCGAGAGCGGCGAGGCCGGCGCGCGCAGGGCCGTCGACGTTTTCGTGTACCGCGCCTGCCGCGAGATGGGGTCGCTGGCCGCGGCGCTCGGCGGGCTCGATTCGATCGTCTTCACGGCCGGAATCGGCGAGCACCAGCCGGAGGTGAGGCGGCTGATATGCGAGGGCAGCGCCTGGCTTGGCGTCGAACTCGATGCCGAGGCCAATGCCCGGCACGGGCCACGCATCAGCACCGATCGCAGCGCGGTCTCCGCGTGGGTCGTTCCGACCGACGAGGAGAGCATGATCGCCCGCCACGCGGTGGCGCTGCTCGACGCCTCGGGCTCCTGAAACGAACCGGGCCCCGCAAGGGGCCCGGTCGCGATCAGCCGGGCGCGCCGTCGCGCACCCGTGCGCTGCGTCAGGGAACGATCCGAACCTCGACGCGACGCGCCTCGTCCGGCGAACCGGTGCCGGTCGTCTCGATCGGCTTGTCGAGATCGAACCGGTCCTCGCTGATGCCTGCCGCGACCAGCGCGTCCCGGACCGCGATTGCACGGTTTTTCGCCAGGTCCTCGTTGTAGGCCCTGTCTCCGGACGGATCGTGGTAGCCGGCGATGTTGGCCCTGGCCGACGGGTTCGCGAGCATGTACTCGATCGTGCCGGCGAGTTCCGCGCCTGCCGCGGCCGGTAATTCGGCCTTGTCGATGTCGAAGAAGACATACGCGCTGACGGGCGCCTCGGGCATCGCCATCGGCGCGGGCTCGAGGGCCGGTGCGGGCTCGACCGCCGGCGCCGGAGCCATGGTCACCGGTGCCTCCTTCGGACCCATGCAGCGGGATAGCAGCCACAGCGCGGCCAGGATCACCAGCAGCGGCAGCAGCCAGCGCCAGATCGAGGACTTCTGCTCGGGCATCGGCGGCGGCGCGGCGTGAGCCGGCCGTGCCGGGCCCGCGATGTAGTCGTCCAGGCGCGCGAACGGCCCTGGCAATGCAGCGGCGTACTTGCTCTTCTGGCCCAGCAGCAGGCCGCCCAGCCCCGCCGCGTTGAGCGCCTTGCTCTTCACCGTCCTGCCAAGCATGCCGAGCAGCAGCGGCGACGCGAAACGGAAGATCGAGGACACGGCCGAAGGCTTGAGGCCCGCATAACTGCCGACGGCGCCGGCGACGTTGTCCATCCTGTTGCCGAACAGCAGGTTCAGGAACTTGCCGCCAAGTGCCATGATCGGCAGCGACGAGGCACCGGCGCCGAGCAGTCGGCCCACGTCGTCCAGGATGCCTGGGTCGTTGTCTTTGTCAGTCACCAGATCGAACAACGAGGACATGAAGTCCTGGTCGTCGGCGCGGCTTGCGACGCCGCCCAGCAGCAATGGGAGCACTGCGCCCATCCCCTTGGACAGTGCAGCCTCCGGCTCGCCGAGCGCGCCGGCTGCCTGGCCGAGCAGGCCGGGCGTGATCAGTTCGTTGATGGCGTCGAGCAGGTTCTCGGACATGTTTCGTCTCCCTGAAGATGATTTTCTTGCTTTCGACTGCGGCTGGCCGGTCCCGGAACGCAATGGTTTATTGCCAGCTCCGATCCGTTCGTTGCAGGGCCAGGAATTGTTTCACATAACGCCGGAGTCCCTGAAGCTGACCCTCCATTCCCGGCGGCCGCAAGCCGCTGCGGCGGACCCCGGGTTGGTGCTGGCGCCGCCGCGTCATAGACTCCCGCTTCCCGGGAACCGGGTATCGAAAACCGAGGACCGACATGAAAGTCACGCTGGCCGCCACGCAGTTCCGCTGTGTCGAGGATCCGGCCGCAAACCTGGACCGCGCCGAGACCCTGGTTCGAGACGCCGCGAGCAAGGGCGCTCAAGTCGTTCTTTTGCAGGAACTTTTTGAGACTCCGTATTTCTGCAAGGACCACCTGGCGAGTCATTTCGACCTGGCCCGGCCGCTCGCGGACTCCCCGGTGATCAGCCGGTTCCAGGCGCTGGCCGAGGAGCTTTCGATCGTGCTGCCGCTCAGTGTCTTCGAACGCGCCGGCAATGCGTACTTCAACTCGCTGGTGATGATCGACGCGGACGGCACGCGCCTGGGCGTGTACCGCAAGTCACATATTCCAGAGGGGCCGGGGTACCACGAGAAATTCTATTTCTCGCCCGGCGACACGGGTTTCCGTGTCTGGACGACCCGCTACGGGCGCATCGGCGCAGCGATCTGCTGGGACCAGTGGTTCCCCGAGTCAGCCCGATGCATGGCGTTGATGGGAGCGGAAGTGCTGCTGTACCCGACGGCCATCGGTTCGGAGCCGCACGATGCGAGCATGGACACCCGCGACCACTGGCAGCGCTGCATGCAGGGGCACGCCGCCGCGAACCTGGTGCCGCTGGTGGCGTCGAACCGGATCGGCAGCGAGTCAGGCCAGAAGTACCAGATGACCTTCTACGGCTCGTCGTTCATCGCGGGCCCGACCGGAGAGAAGGTGGTCGAGGCCGACAGGGAATCCGAGGCCGTCCTGACCGCGACCTTCGACCTCGACGCGGTACGTGCGCAGCGCCGTGCCTGGGGCGTGTTCAGGGACCGCCGACCGGATCTCTACGGTCCGCTGCTGACGCTCGACGGCGGGAATTCCCGGACGGGCTAGGCGCCGCATGAGCGAAGACGGCCTGCTGCTTCGCGCCGCGTCGCTGCGGGGTCCAGTGGCCTGCGTGGACCTCGAGACCACCGGCGGGATGGCCGCCCGACATCGAGTGATCGAGATCGGCATCGTGCTGCTCGACGACGGGCGTGTCGTCGAGCAATGGAGCAGCCTGGTGAACCCGGGGCGACGGATTCCCGGTTCCATCACCGAGTTCACCGGGATCAGCAACGAGATGGTCGAGGATGCGCCGGAGTTCGGCGCGCTTCGAGATGAGATCCGGCGAAGACTCGAGGGACGCCTGTTCGTCGCGCACAATGCGCGCTTCGACTACGGGTTCCTGCGCAGCGAGTTCCGCCGGCTCGGCGAGCGCTATGCGTCGCCTGTGCTGTGCACCGTGCGGCTGTCACGCAGCCTGTTCCGCGAGCACGCCCGGCACAATCTCGACACGCTGATCGAGCGCTACGGGCTGGGCTGCGACGCACGCCACCGGGCGCTCGGTGATGCGCAGGTGCTGCCGCAGCTGATGCAGGCGATGGAGCGCGCGGCGGGCGCCGATCGGCTAGAGCAGGCGGTGCTCGAGCTGTTGAGCGAGTCGCGGCTCCCGCCGCAACTGCCGCCGGAGCTCGACGATGAGCTTCCCGAAGGCCCCGGCGTATACCTGTTTCGCGGCGAGACCGGGACGGCGTTGTACGTCGGTAAGAGCCGCAACATCCGCAGCCGGGTACTGTCGCATTTCGGGGCTGCGGATCGTTCGGCCAAGGAGTCCCGGCTCGCCCGCGAGGTGCATCGCGTAGATTGGATAGAGACCGGCGGCGAGTTCGGGGCACTGCTGCTCGAGTCGAGGCTCGTCAAGGAGCTGGCGCCCGCGGCCAACCGGCGGCTTCGCGCTTCGGATCGGTTGTGGTGCCTGAGGCTCGTCGCGGCCGAGACGGGCCTGCAGCCGCGCGTTGAGCCGCTCGACGAGCAGGGCTCGCCGGCTGACGAGAACGTCCACGGTCCGTTCCGCTCCGAGCGCGACGCATGGCGTGCCCTTCAGGGCAAGGCGCGCGAGGAGCGGCTCTGCATGAAGGTGCTGGGTCTCGAGCAGGGCGAAGGCTCTTGCTTCGCATACCAGCTTGGCAAGTGCAGGGGTGCCTGCATCGGCAAGGAGCCCCGCGCGTTGCACGATGCCCGGCTGCGCGTCGCGCTGACCGGCATCCGGCTCAAGCCCTGGCCGTTCCCGGGACCGGTCGGCGTCAGGGAGCCGGGACCCGGCGGCGAAGGGGAGGTCTTGCACGTACTCGATCGCTGGAGGCACCTGGGAACCGCGACCGGGGACGACGAGGTTCAAAGCATCCTCGCGGGCGCCCGCGACCAGCGTTTCGACGCCGACGCTTACCGGATCATCCGCCGTCAGCTCGACCAGCTCCGTCCACGCGACCTGCAGCCACTAGGCCGCGAACGCGTCCAGCGACGCGGAGACTGAAATCCCGTGCAACTGCAGTTCTTCGCCGCCTGTCCGCGCAACGTGGCCGACCTGCTCGCCGGAGAGCTGCGTTCCCTCGGAATCGACGTGCAGAGCGAGCACCCGGCCGGCGTCAGCTTCCGCGGGCCGCTCGAGGCCGGCTATGCGGCCTGCCTGCACTCGCGCACGGCCAGCCGGATCCTGCTGAGCCTCGGCGAGCTGGCGGCGGGCACGCCCGATGAGCTCTACCAGGGCGTCCGGGCCCTGCGCTGGGAGGAGCACTTGCGCGGCGAAGGCTCGATCGCGATCGACGTCGTCGGTCAGCCGCCAGCCTGGCTGCGACACACCCAGTTCGCGGCGATGAAGGCCAAGGATGCCATCGTCGACCGGTTCCGGGAGCGCGAAGGACTGCGCCCTTCGGTGGACCTCGCCTCTCCGGACTTGAGGATCAGCCTGCGCTTCGTGCGCGAACGGGTCGAAGCCGCGATAGACCTCTGTGGCGAACCACTGCACAGGCGTGGCTATCGCCAGGCCGGCGTCGAGGCGCCGCTGAAGGAAAACCTGGCGGCGGCGCTGCTGTTGCGGGCCGGCTGGCCTGGAATCGCGGCGGCCGGTGGCGCATTCGCGGATCCGATGTGCGGCTCCGGCACACTGGTGATCGAGGCGGCATTGATCGCGGCCGCGATCGCTCCGGGATTGCTGCGCAGAAGATTCGC
>CAZKLS010000127.1:0-7202 GCA_964553405.1 uncultured Steroidobacteraceae bacterium | reverse complement strand
TTTCGCCAACGGCGTCGCCGGCAGCATCAAGTACGCGATGAGCGGCGAGCACTGAGCCGGGATTGCGCGCCGCCAGGTTCCGACCCCCACTTCCAACAGTCCGTGATTCCGCCGGGCGACCGGCTGACATCCGCGTTTACAGACGTGCGAACGCTTCTGATCGAGTGGCTTTTGCCAGGCTAGCGAAAACAACGCTATCATCGCGTGATCGACGAAATTGGGGCATTACCATGAAATCCGCTTTGCGCCGCACGTACGTTCTTCTTATCGGCTCGCTTCTGCTCATCGCTTCGATACCCGCCCTGGGCGCATCGATCGCGAGGGTCGATACTCGCGTCACGCCGACACACCCCGCGCCGGGCGGTCTGTACACCGTCGTCGCGACCTTGTACGGCACCACGGGTTCACCCTGTTTCCCCACGGTCACCGCATCCGTCGCCGCGCTCACCTCGTCTCCCACGCAGTACCAGCCGCGGATTCATTCCGGGCAGCCGGCGCAACTGCGATTCACCTTCAATCTCGCCGGAGTGGCGAGCGGAACGGACCTGACGCCGACCATTTCCTGGAGCGGCTGCGGCTCGGGTTCATATTCCGGCGTCTCCGGTGGTTCCACGACGCCGACCGTCCAAACTCTGCCGACACCCGCGGTCAGCATTCGAAAAACCCTCTCCGGCGCTGCCAAGTCCATCGTCAGCCCAGGCGATACCGTGACCTACCAACTGGAGTATGCGAGCACCGGCACCGTCACGGCCACGGACCTGACGATCACGGACACGCTCGACAGCCGGCTTGAATTCGTTTCCGCCAGCGGCGGCGGAACACACAGCGCCGGACAGGTCACCTGGAATCTCGGCGACCTCGACCCCGGTGACGCGAACTCGGTCGAGGTGACGGTGCGCGTGGCCGATACCGCATCCGCGGGGACGATCGACAATACCGCGCAAATCTCCGCCACCGGCGCTACGACCAAGCCGCGCGATACCGTCACGATAACGGTCGATACGCAGCCCAACATCCAACTGACCAAAACCATCAATGACGACGTAACCCAGGCCGCCGTGCTCGAGGCGGGCCGTGTGATCACCTACCAAATTGCCTACGAAAACCTGGGTGGCGGCGACGCGGCGAATGTCGTCATTACGGACGTTCTGCCTTCCGAGTTGATCGGCACGCCGGTGCTCGGCGGCGGAATCTCTTCGAGCTATGACACGGCCAGCCGAACGGCGACCTGGACCCTCGGGAACGTTCCGAAAAAGGCCGGGGGTGTCGTTACGCTGACGACGCAGATCGATCCGACACTCGGTACGACCGATTTTGACAACTCAGCCCAGGCCACTTTTACGGGTGGTCAATCCAACATCGCCACCGCGCACATCACCGTGGATGCGGAGCCCTACCTGCTCGTCCTGAAGTCCGTGCGCCCCACCCTGGTGGCGCCCGGCGACGTGCTGACCTACACCATCGACTACTTCAATGTCGGCTCGTTGACTGCGATTCAACCGAAACTGACCGATAGCCTGCCGGCCGGCGTAACGCCGGTGCCGGGTTCATTCTGGGGCGCCTACGATGCCGCCAGCGGAACGCTGGAGTGGGCGTTGCCGGATCTGTCACCCGGAGCGCAGGGACACTCGATCAGTTACCAGGTGACGGTTGACCCGAGCCTTCCCAATACCGACCTCGTCAACCAGGTCATCATGACAGCAGACAACCTGCCAGGCGTGCTGACCGCAACGACTTCGGCAAACGTACTGGTGCGGCAGGCGCCTTCCCTGGTCCCTATCAAGGAACTGGCCGCCGGATCCACGTCGGTCGTGCAGGATGGCGACCGCATCACGTATGAAATCACCGTGGGAAACAACGGCGGCGAGGGAACGGACGGCGGTGTCACGATCATAGACACCTTGCCCGCCGGCCTGGTTTTCGTGTCCGCTTCAGCGGGAGGAACCGAGTCGACGCCGGGCGTGGTGACCTGGAACCTGCCCGACCTCGCTGCCAACGACAGGCTGGGCACGCTCGTCCTCGAGGTCGAAGTCGATGGTTCGCAACTCGCGGACGGTGATTTCATCGCGAACGCGATCAGCGTCACGGCACAGGATCGGTTTGGGCGGCAATTCCGGGAAACCAGCAGCCACGCGGTCGTGCAATACAACGGCCCACCCCGTGTCACGGTTACCAAGTCAGCGATTCCGCCGGAAAGCACACCGGTATTTCCCGGCGGCACCATCGACTACACGATCACGGCAACCCTCGATTCCCGGCAGGGTGTTTCAGACCTGCAGATCATCGACGCGCTCCCCCCGGAACTGGAGTTCATCAAGGCAAGCGACCCCGGCGTCACCACGGTGACCGACGCCAACGGCACGCGCGTCACCTGGCCGGCCAAGGCTTTGAACAGCGGCAGCCGTTCCGTCACGCTTCAGGCCCGGGTCAGGCCCGGCGTTTCGCCCGGCGAATCCATCACGAACCTGGCCGGCGCCATTTTCGCGGCGGGATCGGGTTTCGCGAACCCGGGCCTTACCCAGCATTTCGTTTCCGACGCAGCCGTCAGTCTCTCGAAAACACGCCCGGCGGACCAGGCGGAGGTCGTCGATGGCGAAGAAATCAGTTACCTCATCACGTACGAAAATACTGGCAAGGTTCCGCTCACCGGCATCCGGCTGCAGGACACGCTGCCGACGGGCGTCGCGCTCGTCGCCGCCGCCCCGGCGCCGACCAGCAACGAGCCCGGCCCACCCGCGACGCTCAAGTGGGATCTTCCGGACCTGCCAGCCGGCAAGAACAGTTCGGTTTCGGTCACGGTTCGTGTCGATGGCGCCGCCATCGGCGACCTCTTGTCCAACCAGGCGCAACTGACCAGCAACGAGGCGCAACCAGCGACAGCGGGCGTGATCTCGACCGTACGCGAGGCCCCGCGCCTAGTGCTCACCAAGACGGTCAATGCAACCACGGCACACCCCGGCGACGCCCTCGAGTTCACCGTGCACTACGAAAACCAGGGCCGGGGCGAAGCGCGCGACGCGGTCCTGACCGACAACTTCCCCGCCGAACTGACCTTCGTCAGCGCGAGCGACCAGGCCACGCTCGCCGGTGGTGTGCTGACCTGGAATCTCGGCAACCTGGCGCCCGGCGCCTCCGGCAGCAAGGTCATCCGCGCCACCGTGCCCGCCGGCAACTACGTGCCGGCCGTCGACATCACAAATCGATCCGAGATCAGGTCGGACACCGCATCGACCGCGGCCTCTGCAACGGTATCCGTAACGGCTTTGCCGGCGTTCATCGTGACGAAAACGGTCGATCGGGCGCACGCGGCGCCGGGCGACTCGCTGCACTACACGCTGACCGTGGACAAGACGGGTGGGCCGGCCACGTCGGTCACCCTGCTCGACCTGCTGTCGCCAAACACCCGGTACGTCACCGGCAGCGCCAACCTCACGCCCGCCGCCATCAGCGACATCGACAACGGGCTGCTTGCGTGGGAACTCGGAGACCTGCCAGAGGGGCCCGGACCGACTGTCATCACCTTCAGCGCCGAGATCGACCCGGTGCTCGCCAACGGCACGGCGCTGAACAACCAGGCCGCCCTCGGCGCGGCCGAAGTCAATGCGGTCCTGTCCAACGTGGCGACGACGCTGGTCGACAGCCAGCCGGTGCTAACCGTTCGCAAGACGGCGAGCGCAGCGGTGCTGTTCTCGCCGACGACGGCATCCGGCGACACGGCGGATGCGATCACCTACACCATCACGGTGGAAAATACCGGCAACGCCGTGGCGACTGACGTCACCGTCACCGACACCCTGCCGGCCGGTCTGCTGATCGACCCGGCGTCGACGACGGCAAACGTCAGCGGGCAAACCGCAACCTGGACGATTCCGAGCCTGGCGCCCGGTGCGCCGGTGAGCTACACGATCGCCGCACGCGTGGCCAACGACCTGCCGGACGGCACCCTGCTGCGGAATACCGCATCCGCACAGCCCTCCATGCCGGGCGTCGGCGCCGCGGTCTCCACCCCCGTCGTGACCACCGTGCGTGGGCAAGCCGTGCTCGAACTCGAAAAGCAGGTCTCGACGACCAGCGTCAAGGCCGGCGGGCAACTGACCTACACCCTGACCTACCGCAACATCGGCACCGCAACGAGTGGCGGCATCATTATCGAGGACCTGATGCCACCGGAAACCGGCTTCGTCAGCGCCAGCGACGGCGGCGTGGATTCCGGCGGCGGGCACGTCACCTGGACCCTGCCGCCGCTCAAAGCGAAGCAGACCGGTTCCGTCACGCTGACGCTGCAGGTCGACTCCGTGGTTCCGAACGGCACACCGCTGCGCAATCTCGCGACGATCAGCGAGACAATGAGTCCGCAGGCCAGCGTGCCGGCGACGAGTGTCGGCAAGTCCCCCACCGTCAGCAGCAAACCCGTGCTCGAGATCGAGAAGACCGCCGGATCCGGCGCCACGGTCACCGCCGGCGGCACCGCGGTTTTCGACATCGTATACCGCAACGTGGGCAGCGACACGGCCACCAACGTGGTGATCACCGATACCCTGCCGCCCGGCATGACCCTGGTCAGCGCCTCCGACACGCCGGCGGTCAACGGCAACACGCTGACCTGGACCCTGCCGCAAATGAAAGCGGGCACCAAGGGCAGCCTGACGGTCACCGCCCAGGCCGACGCCAGCCTTGCCGACGGCAAGGTGCTCACGAACAGCGCTTCGATTTCCTCGGCCGAGCAACCTTTACCTCAGGCCGACACCACTGCCGTCACGGTGCTGAACGCGGTGCTGACGCTTACCAAGTCAGCCGACAGACCGACAGCGAATTCCGGCATCTCGGCGACAAATGCGCCCGGTGACTTCATCGCCTACACGCTGAAGTATGAAAATCGCGGCGGCGCCGCAGCCACCGACACGGTGGTCAGTGATACGCTGCCGCTCGACGTAACCTTCGTGAGCGCGACACCCGCCCCCGACAGCGTCGCGGGCAATATCGTGAGCTGGAACCTGGGCACCGTCGCAGCGAATACGACGCCCGGCACGGTGGGCCTGATCGTGCGGGTCGAGGACGACCTGCGGGACGGAACCGTGCTGCACAACACGGCCACCATTGAGAGCGCCACCACCGGCAGCACCGCTGCGCAACCGGTCGACACGATCGTCAGCAGTGCGCCGGTACTCACGATAAGCAAAACCAGCGCTGTCAGCCACGTCACGCCGGGGCAGACGATCGCCTACGACATTACCGTTGAGAACGTCGGCTCGGACACGGCCCGTAACGTTCGGATCACTGACCAACTGCCGGCCGAAACGAGCTTCGCGAGCGCAACCGCGGGCGGTATCGAAAGCGGCGGAATCGTGACCTGGGATATCGAGGCGGACCACGGCCCGCTGGCGCCGAACACCAGCGTCACGGTGCACGTCGAAGCGACCGCGGACGCGGTGATCGCCAGCGGAACTCCGCTGTTGAACATTTCGTCCGTCACTGGTGAGGATGCCGGTGGCGCGGCCATCCCGCCGGTGTCTTCGACCTTGCTGCTGCCCGTCGTCAGCAGCCCCGTGCTGGAAATCAATTACATGGCCGACCAGGCCGCGGTCCAGGCCGGCGGCGCGCTTCTCTACACCCTGCGCGTGCGCAATACCGGCAACGCCATCGCCGAGAACGTGACCGTCGCCGCATCGCTGCCGCCCGACGGCGCGCCCCAGTCGATCAGCGACGGCGGCACGTTCGCGAACGGTTCGGCAAACTGGACCATCGGCAGCCTGCCACCGTCGGGTGAGATCGAACTGCAGTTCAGCGTGTTCATCGCGAGTAACGTAGCCGACGGCACGGCCGAGGGTTCGGTCGGCGTCATCCTCGCCAGCAATGCGCCATCGGCCTCCGCCTCGGCGCTGGTCTATGTTGGCGCCCAGGCCGCTTTCACGCTGGCCAAATCGGGTCCCAACAGCGTCAACGCGGGCGACCCGCTGACCTGGGCCATCGATTATTTCAACAGCGGCAACGGCACCGGCAATGACGTGGTGATCGAGGATACGCTGCCGGCCGGAACGGTCTTCGTCGACGCCAACAACGGCGGCGCCGAGGTATCTCCGGGTATCGTGCGCTGGAACCTCGGCACGCTGGCGCCGCTGTCCGGCGGCCGGGTCACCGTGACGGTCGACACCGTGGCGGGCGTACACGACGGCACGTCGATCGACAACATGGCGTCGATCACCGCCAGCAACGCCGTCGGCCAGATCGCCACGGCGACAACGAACGAGCGCAGCGAGACGATTCTCGACGTCACGCTGGCAACCGCCCAGGATCCCGTTCCTGCCGGCGGCCAACAGACGTTCACGGTCACCTGGGCCAACCTCGGCAACCAGGACACGACCAATGCCGTGGTCACCGCCACGATACCCGCGAACACGACGTTCGCCTCCGCAACGGGCAACGGCGGTCTCAACGGCAACCTCGTCGCCTGGCCCGCCATTGCTTTACCGGCCGGCGCCAGCGGCTCGGCGACATTCACGGTCGACGTCGCATCACCGCTGCCCAATGGCACGATGCTGACCAGCACGGCTTCGATCAGCGCCAACGAAGGCATGCCGGACTCTTACGCCCTGCCATTTCTGGTCAACAGCACGCCTGTCTGGTCGGCGTCGAAAACCGCCGCCTCCCCGTTCGTCGATTCAGGATCGAGCGTCCTGTTCGAGATCGCCCTGCAAAACCTCGGCAACGCGACCGCGACCGGGGTCGTCGTGGCGGACTCGCTGCCGCCCGGCCTGCGGCCCGTCGCAGCCGACAACGGGGGCGTGATCGACGCCGCAGCGAACACGGTGACCTGGAACCTCGGCGACATCCAGCCAACGGCGGCTCCCAGGGTGCTTTCGTTGACCGCCCGTGTCCTGACCGCCGGCACGACGGTCACCAACACCGCCGAACTGCGATCCGGCGAACTTCCGCCGCTGACCATCAGCGCGTCGGTGAGCGTCGGCAAGGCGCCGCCGGTTCCGGTGCTGTCGTGGTCCTGGCTGATCGCGTTGACTTTGCTGATCGCCGGCGTAGCGATGATCGAGATTCGGAAGAGGTAGAAAGGGCGCAAGTGAAAAGCACGGGACGCGCGGCGGGTCTGACGGCGACGGCGCCGCCGGTGAATACTGGCGATGCCGCCGGGCCTGCCCGGGCGGCCCTGGCAGAATGAGCCCATGAGCCTGTACAGCCGCTACGTCCTG
>CAZKLS010000126.1:0-7269 GCA_964553405.1 uncultured Steroidobacteraceae bacterium | reverse complement strand
ACCTGCTCGGACACGAATCGCTGATCATGCAGCAGTCGGACATCGCCTCGATCTCCGACGCGATCAAGAGCTGCCTGCGCTGCGGCAAGTGCAAGCCGGTCTGCTCGACGCATGTCCCCGGCGCCAACCTGCTGTACTCGCCGCGCAACAAGATCCTAGCGACCTCGCTGCTGATCGAGGCCTTCCTCTACGAGGAACAGACGCGCCGCGGCGTCTCGTTGCAGCACTGGGACTCCTTCTCCGACGTCGCCGATCACTGCACCGTCTGCCACAAGTGCGAGACGCCCTGCCCCGTGGACATCGACTTCGGGGACGTCTCGATGGCGATGCGCGACCTGCTGCGCCGCATGGGCCGCAAGCGGTTCAACCCGGGCACGGCCGCCTCGATGTTCTTCCTGAACGCCTCCAGCCCGGACACGATCCGCGCCGCGCGCCGGCTGATGATCGGCTGGGGCTACCGGGCGCAGCGCGCGGCGCACGGCGCCGTCCGCAGGCTGGGCCGCGCCCAGACGCAGCGTCCGCCCTCGACCACGGGCGGCAGGCCGCCGGTCCGCGAGCAGGTGGTGCACTTCGTGAACAAGCGGCTGCCTACCGGACTGCCGAGCAGGACCGCGCGTGCGCTGCTCGACATCGAGGACCGCAACTACGTGCCGGTCATCCGCGACCCGGCACGGACCTCCGCCGAGACGGAGGCCGTGTTCTACTTTCCCGGCTGCGGTTCGGAGCGGTTGTTCTCGCAGGTCGGCCTCGCAACGCAGGCGATGCTCTGGCAACTCGGCGTGCAGACGGTACTGCCGCCCGGCTACCTGTGTTGCGGCTACCCGCAGCGCGGCTCCGGGCAGTTCGACCGGGCCGACCGGATGATCACCGAGAATCGCGTGCTGCTGCACCGGGTGGCCAACACGCTGAACTACCTCGACATCGGCACGGTGATCGTCAGCTGTGGCACCTGCCAGGACCAGCTCGAGGACTACCGCTTCGAGGACATCTTCCCGGGCAGCCGGCTGCTCGACATCCACGAATACCTGCTCGAGAAGGGCGTCAGGCTCGAAGGCGTGACCGGCGCGCGCTACATGTACCACGACCCCTGCCACTCGCCGATCAAGCAGCGTGACCCGCTCGCAGTGGTCAACACGCTGATGAACGCCGAAGCCAACGGGCGGATCGAGAAGAACGACCGCTGCTGTGGCGAGTCCGGGACCTTCGCCGTATCGCGTCCGGACGTCGCGACCCAGGTCCGCTTCCGCAAGCAGCGGGAAATGGAGCAGGGAGCGGCACGGGTACGCGGCGACGGCTTCGACGGGCCGGTCAAGGTGCTGACCAGTTGCCCGTCCTGCCTGCAGGGGCTCAGCCGCTACGACGACGACGCCGGGACCGGGGCCGACTACATCGTCGTCGAGATGGCCAGGCACCTGCTCGGTGAGCACTGGCTGACCGACTACGTGAGCCGTGCGAACGACGGCGGAATCGAGCGCGTACTGGTCTGAACCGCAGGATGGACATGCGAGTCGTGCACAGCGCAATCGCGGATCTGGCCCGGCACTGGAGGCCGGTACTCGTGTTCCACCTGCTGATGCAGATCCTGGGCTTCGTGCTGTTCGCGCCGCTGGTGGGATGGCTCGCGAACCGCATCATCCGTGCCTCGGGCGAACTCGTGATCACCAATTACGATCTTGCGAAGTTCGCGCTGTCACCGGCCGGCTGGCTGTTCATCCTGGCCGTCGCGGCGCTGAGCCTCGGCATCCTGTTCGCGGAGTTCGCGGGCCTGAGCTGGATCGCCGGCCACGCGATCACGGGACGCCGGGCCAGCGCACCAGACACGGTGGCACGGGTCCTCGGGCGCCTCACGGACATCATCCTGCTCGCAACGCGGGTATTCCTGCGCCTGCTGCTGCTCGCGCTGCCGTTTCTCGCCGCCGCCGGTGCGGCATGGCTGCTGATGCTCGGCGAGCACGACATCAACTACTACCTGGCCGAGAACCCGCCCGGCTGGCAGCGCATGAAGCTGCTGCTGCTGGTCCTGGCCGCGGGCTACGCGCTGGCCGCCGCGTGGTTCCTCGCCCGCTGGGTCTTCGCGATACCGCTGCTGATGCTCGAAGGATCCGCGTCCGGCGAGGCACTCGGGCGCAGCAGCGAGATGACGCGCGGACGGGTGACCTCGATCCTGGCGCAGCTCGCGTTCTGGTGGCTGCTGCTGACCGCGGCCGCAATCGGCCTGACGTTCCTCTCGCGGTTCGTCACGGACGCATTGCTCGACTGGGCCGGCATCGACGTGCATCGCGTACTGCCGCTGGTCGCGCTGTTCCTGACCGTCTCGACCGTGGGTGCATTCCTGTACGGGGCGCTGCAGCTCGCCGGCCACCAGTTCATTGTCACGCAGCTGTTCTCCCGGCACGACCCGCCGCAGCGCTGGGCGCCGGCAAACGGGCCCGTGGACCGGTCGCCACATGCGCTTCGAGCGAGCCGCGTGGCATGGGTGGCGGTCTTCGCACTGCTAGCCGCGGTCGTCGGCGTCGGCTGGTTGATGGCCAACCGGCTCGACCTGAAGGAAGACGTGCAGATCACGGCCCACCGGGGCGCCTCGGCCGAGGCCCCGGAGAACACGCTGGCCGCGTTGCGCCTCGCGATCGAAGCCGGCGCAACCTACGCCGAGATCGACGTGCAGCACACCCGTGACGGACGGATCGTGCTGCTGCACGACGCCGACCTGATGCGCATGGCGGGCGACCCCCGGCGCGTGGCCGGCCTGAGCCTCGAGGAACTCGCCGCGATCGACGTCGGCATTCGGCACGAGCCGAGCTTCCCGGGTGAGCTGGTGCCGACGCTGGAGCAGGCGATCGCGCTCGTTCGTGGCCGGATGAAGCTGAACATCGAGCTCAAGTACAACGTCCCGGACCCGTCGCTGGCCCCGGCCGTGATCGACCTGCTGCGGCGCGAGGACTTCCTCGACTCGGCCGTGATCACCTCGCTCGACTACGCCGCGCTGCGGCAGGTGCGCAGCCTCGAGCCGCGCCTGCGCATCGGCCACATCGTGACCGCCTCGGTCGGCGACGTGCTGCGCAGCGAGGCCGACTTCCTGAGCCTGAACGCTGCGAAGGCCAGCGGCTCGCTGCTGCGACGGGCGCACGCGGCCGGCAAGCAGGTGCACGTCTGGACGGTCAACGACGCCGAGGCGATGCTGCGGATGATCGAGCGGGGCGTGGACAACATCATCACCGACCGACCCGCACTGCTCGCGGAACTGATGCGGCGGCGCAACCAGCTCGAGCCTGCCGAGGTGCTGGGACTTCGGCTCAGGGTACTGTTCAGCCGCGCGCCGCCGGAACTGCGCGACGAGCGCTACGTCGAGCCGCTCTAGCGCGCCGGCGCCTCCTGCGCGGCGGTCCGCTAGAACGTGACCGAGACGCCGATCGTGCCCTCGCCCTGGAAGAAGGTGCTGCCCGAGGTCCTGACCAGGCAGTTGAGGTCGCCGCTGCCGGTGCAGAAGATCGCCGAATCCGAATCCACGAACGTGAGGTAGCCGCGCAGCCCCAGGTTCAGCGCGAAGTTCTCGTTGAACGGGATCCGCAGGCCGCCACCCAGGCTGCCGGAGAAATTCGTCTCGGAGTCGTAGGGCCCGTCCGGCTTGAATCGCGTCGCGCCGATCGTCAACGAGATGTACGGCACGATCCACTCGTAGCGGGAACCATCGGCAGGAAACAGCACCGTGCCGCCGATCTGGTAATACTCGGTCTTCAGGTCGACGCCCCGGACCAGCGACTCACTGCTCTCGAACTCGGCCGACTGCTCGCTGTAGAGGAACTCGTAATACGAGTAGTCGTCCCTGTAGAGTCCGAGATCGATGCCCCAGGACATGTCGTCACTGACGTCGACCGACTTCGTCTTGCCGGTCTCCTCGTTCTCGACGTCGAACTGGCCGCCCATCCGGTAGCCGACGAACGGCGTGACTTCGAACACGGGCCGATCGGCCCGCGCGTCCGCTGCGATCAACGACGTGGCAAGCAGGCAGGCGAGCCCCGACAGGGTCCAGGAACGGGTCATGAGAATCTCCTTCCGGCGGTTCGTGCCGCACGACGGGTGCATTGTACGGGGTCCGCGTTTCGCGCAAGACCCCTCCGGAAGCCCCCTGCTAAACTCGTCACGGTACAGATCCATTCGTCGAGGCACCCGTGAGCGACCTGCAGCAGAAATTGCACGACCTGCACATCCAGCTGGGCGAGGCCCACCGCCTCGATCCCAACGACCGGGCCATGCTGGAGACCGTCCTCGGGGACTTGCGGCGGGTGCTCGAGGCGCCGGAAGTCCCGGCACCCGGCGGCGAGGAACACGGCGATACGCTCGAATCCTCCGCGGTCAGGCTGGAGGCGAGCCACCCCAGCCTGGCCGGTGCGATCCGGGCCGTACTGGACGCGCTTGCTAAAGCTGGAATCTAGATATGCAGTGTAAATTATTGTTATTGATGCATATTTGAATAATCGAAACGCGCCCGAGCCGCAGTGCTCTGTTATGATTCGCACCCTTTTTCACGAATGCCGCGCGGCCAACGCGCGAAGCCATGCAGGAACCCGCCGACACTTTTGACGACGCCTTCGGGCGAGCGATCGACCTGGGCAACCAGATCGCGGACACGGACGACAAGGCGGACCTGTGGGACATCGCCGACGGGCTGCTCGCCGGCGCGATCCAGTACTGGCTCTACTCGCGGCAGCCCTGCGGCGATCCGCGCTGCGAGGACTGCCTGCCGATCAGCACGGCCGAGGGACGGCTCGGCGAGCTGCGCCAGCTGATCGAGCAGTTCTCGACGGAGAGCGAGTACTTCCACTCCCCCACCGACTCCAACGTCGGCCGCGCCTGAACCGGGCGCTGGAATAGCTGCTCGAATCGCCCCTAAATCCGGCGGGACCTGTAGCAGAGGCTCGTTCAGGCTGATCCCTGTTCAACAGGGAGATGAATCCATGAGCCCCGCTTCGCCGCCGACACCCAGCGTCGCGCTGTTGCTCGCACTACTGCTGGCCGTCGCGGCACCGCGAGCGGCCGACCAGGCGCAATTCACCGGTACTGGCGACGACGCGTCCAGGCCCGGTCCACAGCCGGGGCCCTCTATGAGCCGCGACCCGCGCAGGATCTTCGTCTGTCGCGCGGCGGATGGGACCGTGTTCTCGGACCGGCCCTGCGGCGCCGTGATCGAGCAGCGCGAGGTCGCGCCTGAAGAATCGGCCGGCACGGCTCCGAGCACGATTCCCAGGCCCGCGCCGGCGACGCCGCTCCGCCGGCCGAAGGTCGCGGCGGCAGAGCAGCCCGGCGACACGGACGATCGCGGCTGCAGGCGCCTTCGTGATCGGCTCGAGCGACTCGACGACCGGATGCGGGCGGGCTACAGCGGCCGCGAATCGGCGCGGCTATGGCAGCAACGACGCGAGCTGAAGGAGCAGATCCGACGGCGGCGCTGCTGAGCGCGGCAGGCCACTACGTCGCAGCCCGGACGTCCGCTAGACTTCCGGGATGGGAATCCGGGCGATGACGGGACTCGCTGCGGCGCTGGTCGTCGCCGCCGCGGCATGCACGTCCACTGCCTGCTCGACGCGACCTGCGACGCCGGAGCCGGAGGGATCCATGGGCATGCCGACCACGCCAGCATTCGACGCCTCGACGCTCGTCGGCAGCACCTGGGTCGCCGAGGACATCGCACATCGCGGAGTGATCGACTACCTGCAATCACGGCTGCAGTTCGTCGGCACCGACCGCGTCGCGGGTTCCGGTGGCTGCAATGTCTTCAATGGCCGTGCGGAACTGTCGGCCGACCGACTGCGGATCGGGCCGCTGGCGGCGACGAAGAAACTCTGCCCGCCGGCGATCATGGACCAGGAGGACCGGTTCCTCAGGGCGCTCGAGTCCGTCCGCTCGGGACGGATGCAGAACGGGCTCCTGTACCTGCAGGACGACACCGGCGACGACATACTGCGGTTCTCACGGGTGGAATGAACGATGGACGCGATCCGGATCCGCCTGACGACGCTCGCAGTTGCCGTGCTCGCGTTGCCCGGCTGCAGCGCCACCCCGGACGGAACGCCGGCAGCGGGGCCCGATGCAACGACCGCGCGGCCGGCATCGGCAGCCACGAGCGCGTCGGTCCCGCGCCCGCCGCCCGGCGTGTTGAGCGCCTACGTCTGGCAGTGCGACGACGGGCGCAAGCTCACGATGCGCAACCTCTACCAGCAGGACGCCGTCTTGCTGCAACTCGCCGATGGCGAGCGCCGGCTCGAGCGGGTGAGGACCGCGTCCGGGGCGAAGTACCAGGACGGGGCGCTCAGCTTCTGGACCAAGGGCAGCGAGGCGCTGCTTGAGATCGGTGAGCGTCCTGCGGTCAGCTGCAGGCAGTTGCGCGGTGAATCGCTGGCCGCGGACGCCCGCGCCCGCGGCATCGAGTTTCGTGGCCTCGGCAACGAGCCGGGCTGGATCCTCGAGATCGGGACGGACCAGCGTGTCAGCCTCGACTACGACTATGGAAACCAGCGCGCGTCGTTCCCGCCGCTCGAGCCCGAGCGCAACGTGGTTGACGGCAGCCTCAGGTACGCCGGCCGGACCGAGTCCCACTCGATCACGGTGACCCTGACGGAGCAGACCTGTTACGACGACATGAGCGGCGAGCGGTTCGGCTGGAGCGTCGAGCTCGATTTCGACGGCGACTTCAAGCGGGGCTGCGCGGACCGCTACTGAGACCGCGACGCCGCGGTTCCATCCGGCTCGCGCCCGCGCTGGTCGGGCGCTAGTCCTCGGGCAGCGGAATCCGCTCCGGGTCGCCCGGCACCGGCGCGAAGCGCTGCTCGCGCCAGTCGCGACGGGCCTGCTCGATGCGCTCGCGCGAACTCGACACGAAGTTCCACCAGAGGTGCCTCGGACCGTCCAGCGCCGCGCCGCCGAACAGCATCAACCGGCAGGGTTCACGGGCCGTAATCGCCGCCGGCACGTCGGCCGCCACGCTGGCGAGAGTTCCGGCGCCGAGCCGCCGGCCACCGACGTCCACCTCGCCTTCGACGACGTAGACGGCACGCTCGGCGTACTGACCTGGCAGGTCGAGCTGCGCGCCGCGTTCCATCGAGGCGGCGACATAGAACATCGGCGAGAACACCCTGGTCGGGGCCGCCGCACCATAGGCCTCGCCGGCGATGACCCGCAGCGTCGTGCCGCCGTCTCCAAGCTCCGGCAGTGATGCTGCTGCGTGGTGCTCGAAGCTCGGATCGGTCTCCTGGTCGGCCTGCGGCAACGCGA
>CAZKLS010000125.1:0-7294 GCA_964553405.1 uncultured Steroidobacteraceae bacterium | reverse complement strand
GAACGCGCCGCTGGTGCTGCCGGCCGTATAAGCGCCAACCAGCACGCCGGCGCTGTTGCTGCCCTCCACAAAGGTCAGGTCCGCGCCGGGGAAATCGACCTGCTCGTAACTCGTGACCGAGCCGACGAAGCCGTGCGTGCCGCCCGCGTCCCGGAACCAGCCGGAAATGACGCCGGCATCGTCTATGGAGCGGAACGCGGTCCGCTCGACGCCGGCGATCGACTGGTCGGTGCGGATGCCGGTTGCGATGTCGTACAGGAAGCCGCCCGATACCGGGGACGTCCCGCCGATGATGTCGCTGCCGACCAGCACACCGGCGTTGTTGATGCCCTGCGGGATCGTGATCACCGAATCGGGTGTCGAAACCGTGGTGAGTATGCCGGTGAGGGTGTCGTACACGAAGCCCGTCCCGGGTACCAGCGCGGTCGAGTAGTAGCCGGAGATGTAGCGGCCGTCCGGGGAGATGCCGCGCAGGATGGTCTCATCTGCACCGGCAATGTTGAAGCCCGTGTAGGTCGTACCGTTGTAGATGAATCCCTGCGACGGGCCGGGCACAGGCTGCCCGGTGTTCGGGTCGGTGCCGACGGCTGCCTGGAAGCTGCCGACGACTGTCCCGCCGTCGCTGATTCCGACGGCCGTGTTCGAGACCGCCCCGGCCGGGCCGTTCAAGGTCGTGATCGCGACCCCGTCATAAACGAATCCCGCCACGTTCTCGGCCGCTCCGACCTGCGTGACCGAATAGCCGACCATCGTGCCCGAGTTGTTGACGTCGAACAGCGCGGTAATGACCGCGCCGGGGACGGTGAACTCGGACAGCGTGTAGTCCGCGCGAGCGGCTGCGGCAGGCAACAGCGATGCCGATGCCAGCGCAAGCGTCACGGCGAGAAGACGCATCATCTCAACGGGCACACGAAGTGCCGCGCCGACGGTTCTCATGGTTAGTCCCCCGATTGCAGGTGTCGCCACCCACGTGGTTTTTTGGGATCGATCAGTTGCTCGACGAGCCGAGGCAAGAAGCACGCCATGCCGCGGGACAGCGAGCAGAATCAGATGCTTGCAGGTCCGGGCCGAGCACAGGCGCCTGTTGACGCGATGCAATATGTCAAAAATTCCGACACGCCCGGGAGGCTGTCGTTCACTCGGGCGCGGAGGGTGATCGGGTTCGGGCTACTTCCTGCCGGTCATGAAGATCGCCTTGAACTCGTTGTTGTTATGGAACTCGTCGTTCACGTAGTTCTCGGCCCCGAAGCCGAACTCGTCGAAGTCCCGGCTGAACATCCCGCTGCAGTGCCCTGACGTCGAATTGAACCACAGCGCGATGGACTGTCCGGCCACGTCATTGCCGTTGCCGCCGGCAAAGTTCTCGCCGTTGACGAAGCCGGTGTAGCCGGCGTGGCGGGCTCGCTCGCCCATGTCCCTGCCGGTGAACAGCGGCGAGTCGGTCAGCGTCTGCAGGTGTGACGAGGGCGAGCCCACCGCCTTGATCGCCTTGCGCTCTTCGGCGAGGTAGCGCGCGTGCAGATACGCGGCCTCGTTGAGCTGCGGGTTGGCGTTCACCTTCACCGGGTTCGGTGCATGCGTGCCGCCGGCATCCCCGCAGACGGCGCCCTCCGCCCGGATCAGGTTGAGCAGCTGCCCGAAACGCCGTTCGCGGTATTCACGCGAGACGTCCGATTCGTCGAAAGGTACGAGCTTGTCGAGCTCGGCCAGCACGCCGTCGCCCTGGCGTTCGGCCTTGAGTGCGGCCGCCAGGGCCGGATGCTGCGCAGCATTGTCGTCGGCGACCGCGACCGGGCAGGCGAGGGCCGCTGCAAGCAACAGCGAGGTTCTGGCTCGGATCATCATGATGCGGCTCCGTGGCTGGCCCGGTGTAAACGACGCAAGCTATATCGGCGCCGGGGCGGATACAAGCGTCTCCGTCCCGCGTCGTGCCGGGGCGCGCGCGACAGCGACGGGCGCTGGCAGAGCGGCCGCCGTACGCGGCATGATTCGGTCTGTTGCCGGCCGTCTCCCCGGGAATCCAGGAGTCAACATGCCGCTGACCGAGAAGCAATGGGCCACGCTGGCACGAGAGTTTCGCAGTGCACTGGCACGTGCGGCGCCGGAGTGGACGGATACGAACGCGCACGACCCCGGCACGACGCTGCTGGAGGTGCTCTGCTATGCGATCACGGACCTGCAGCACCGCGGCGGTGTCCTTGACGAGCATGCACGCCTGCTTGCGCGGACCGTGGCCGAGCGGGCGGGACTGCTGGCTGAGGCGACTCGGGGTCGTGATGACGACTGCGGGCCCGGCCTGCAACGCGTGAACTACACGGCGGGAATGCTGCTCGGCGTGGATGATTTCAGGACCGAGCAGCAGTAC
Source organism: uncultured Steroidobacteraceae bacterium (assembly GCA_964553405.1). GTDB lineage: Bacteria > Pseudomonadota > Gammaproteobacteria > Steroidobacterales > Steroidobacteraceae > DATIRA01. Next base: position 4,929 of record CAZKLS010000125.1, on the reverse strand, counting down.
CTGCAGAACAGGCTGCGTCGGCACAATCGTCTGCTGCACGGCAGCGGAATCGCCTGCGGCCTGAACGTGACCGTCGAGCAAGGTTCTGCCCGGATCGAGATCTCGCCCGGCCTCGCACTCGACCCTGCCGGGAACGAGATCTGTATCGAGCAGCCCGTCCACCTCGCGCTGCCATCCTCGGGACCGGACCTGTTCGTGCTGCTTCGTTACGCGGAGCATCCCTGTCGCGGCGTGCCGGTCGTCCCGGGCGGGGGCGGGCAAGGCGCGGACAGCGATTTCGACGTGCAGCCGACGCGCGTCGTCGAGACGTTCACTGTCGCGCTGGCCCCTGCACCGCAGTCGGACTCGGTCGTCATCGCGAGGCTCAAGCAGTCGCGGGGCCGCTGGCGTGTCGACGCACGCTACAAGGTGACGCGCCTGCATGGGCCTGGCTGCAGCGACGATGCCTGATCGTCCCGCACCGGTCCATGCGGGCGTCGCGACGTCACCGCGGAGTCGCCATGAAGCGCAGCGACAAGCCGGATGATGTGTCGATCGATGCACTCTACGGGCTCGAGCCGGTAATCGAGCCCGGTGGTTCTGGGCCGGCCGGACCGACCGAGTTCGTCGCTGTGCAGTGCCCGTACTGCGGAGAGCGGTTCGAAACGCAGGTGGACCTGTCAGCGGGCTCGTTCAGCTATGTCGAGGACTGCCAGGTCTGCTGCCAGCCGATCGAACTGGAAGGCGAGGTGGGCGACGCCGGCATGCTGGTGGCGCTGAGGGCAGGCCGCAGCGGTTGATCGTGGCGGGAGGAACCGGGCCGCGGTCACCGTGAGGCCTCGACCCCGTCGAATTTCTTTACATATTTCCCAGGCTGGCGAAGCCGGAATTTCATCCGCTCGTGACAAGACGTTGAATCTGCTGGCGCTCGCCAGGACTGGCCCGATACTTGCCTCGCTCCGCTGCAGAACGCCCGGCACGAGATCCCCTCGGTGCAGCGGGCATCAGGGGGAGGGTCCGATGAAGACGAGAATCCTGGGATTGCTGGTCTGTGTCACGGCCACGCCGGCCATGGGCGCGACGATCACCTACTCGGCGGCGCTCGCCGGGGCCAACGAGAATCCTCCGGTCACATCGGCTGGCACGGGTCTCGCCTCCGTGACCGTCGATACGATCGCCATCACGATGGCCGTCAACGTGAATTTCACGGGCCTGACGGGTAACACGTCAGTGGCACACATTCACTGCTGCGTGGATGCGCCCGGCAACGTCGGTGTCGCCTCCGCGCTACCGACTTTTCCGGGGTTCCCCGCGGGAGTGACGTCCGGAAGCTACAGCCAGGTCTTCGACATGACCCTGCCCTCGAGCTTCAACCCGAATTTCGTCAGCAATAACGGCGGCACAGTGGCCAGTGCGCGCGCCGTACTGTTTGCGGGGCTGGACGCGGGGCGCGCCTACCTGAACATCCACACGACCTTTGCGCCGGGCGGGGAGATTCGTGGATTCCTGCGGGCGCCGTCGGTACCCGAACCCGGCACGCTCGCACTGCTGAGTGTCGGGCTGTTCGGCCTCGGGCTTGCACGCCGCCGCGCGGTTTAGCCCTGCTTGAACCGGATCTCGGCTTCGACCGCCTCGACACCGGCGGGATCGAAGGCGAGGTCCGGGCAGTTCGCCCAGGTGCCGTCGCGCCGTACACGGATCCGCGTGGCCGGGCCTCGCCGATACGTGTACGGCACGCGCGCCCGCGTGAACGTCAACGCCTGGCCTTCGGGAATCTCCGCCGCGTCGAGCAGCACCGGGTCGAAACACACGCGCCCGTCCCGAACGCGCAGGCCCAGTTCGCCCCAGCGGGTCAGGATCTCTTCCTTCACCTGGCCGGTCATGCCGGGCTGCCGCGCGCCGCCCTCGCCGGGCGTGTGGCTGTACGGATCCGCGGGGAAGGCGCCGTACGCGGCGGCGCTCTTGCGGTAACCCAGGCCGTCGCGCACGCGCCGGTAGTGATCGACCAGCGCCGGCAGCGCCGGTGACTCGCAGTCCGCGGCCTCGAATACTCGCTCCTGCACCGCCAGCAGCAGCTTGGCGACCATGTGCCAGTAGATGCAGCCCAGGCCCTCGTAACCGAACATCGTGCCCGAGCGTCCGGTGAAGTCGCGGTGCCTGAGCACGCGCTCATAGGCCTCGGCCAGCGGCGTCAGCCGGTCGCCGAGGTCGGCGCCGGCGGCCTCGAGGTCGTGACGGTTCGACAGCGCGGGCGCGAACCGCACCGTGCCGTCGCTTTGCCGCTGCAGCAGGTCCGTGCGTCCAGCCGCGAGCAGCTCCCCGACGATCGGCAGTTCCATCGCAGCGGCGTCGAGCCGGTTGCGTTCGAGAAAGCCCGGCAGCCGCCGATCGGGGTACAGCAGGAACGACTGCCGGTCGGCGGTGTAGAGCGGACTCGCGAACAGCGCGTCCAGCAGCTTCACCGATTCCTCGAGCGACAGCAGCCCGCAGGACAGCATCGCGACCTGTCCTTCCAGCATCGGATAGAGTCGCTCGACGTCGGCCCTTCCGTTTGAGAGATCCACCAGGTTGTAGCTGTCGTACAGACCGTCGTCGCGGCGGCACCGCCCGAGCGTGGCGTCGACGAGCGGCAGCAGGTCGCGTGCGAGGTCAGTCAGCGTGTTCTCGGGCGCAGTGGCCGGGGACCGGCCGGCCGCGCCCCGGTACGCCTCGGCACGCCAGTCATCCATGACTCGGCCGATCCGGTCGAGAAAGGCCCTGCGCCCGGCGGAGTCGTCCACGACGTCGAGCGACGTCGCCGCGACGATGCCGTGCAGACCGCGCAGTGCCTCGAGTGTTGCCGCGGACAGCGAAAAGGCCGCTTCGGCGCCGGGCAGGTCGATCAGGAAATTGAGGAAGCGCCGCAGGTAGGCCAGCGTCACGACCGACAGGCCATTGCCCACCAGTGCGTTGTTCGCGTCGTTCCACTCCGGTCGCTGCGTGTGCAGCCAGAGTCCGCCGCCCGGCACCAGGCTGCCTGCCTTGGCCAGTACGATCGTGGCGAGCTTTTCCGCGAGTGTTGCCAGCACAGGCTCGCCGGACTCGTCGCAGACCAGCAGCCCGTCGGAACCGAGCTTCCTGGCGCGCTCTTTGGCGCGTTGGTTCGCGTCGGCGTCGAACGTCAATGTGTCCTTGGGCGTGGCAGTCTGCTCGACGTGCGGCTTCAGCCGGTAGGGGATGTCGGCGAAGCTGTAGATCTCCCTGTTCCAGTAGTGCTGCAGCAGTCCGGGCGCGTGTGCCTGAGCAGCCTCCAGCAGCTTCAGCAGGTAGATGACCTGGTGGTCGCCCCAGTAACCGATGTGGCTCCAGGGATCGTCGGGATCGATCACCTCCCAGTCGATGCCGGCTCGGCTGACGCGGTAGGGGTTGTAACCGTCCGGTGACATCGCCCCGAGGAATGCCGTAATCATCGAGTCGACGTAGGCGGGCTCGCTCGGCAGCAGGGCTTCCCAGTTCTGAAAGATGTCGCGCCAGTTGCCCTCGTAGTTGACGACGCGATGCCCGGCACCGTCCCGAACGCGGATCGAGAACTTGTTCCACGGCCGGCTCGGATCGCCATGCCGGCGGCTGAACGTCAGCGGCAGGTACTCGAGCACCAGCCGTTCACCCTGCTTGCCGAGCGCACGTTCCGCAGCCTCCAGCGCGACAGCGCGCTCGACATGCCCCGGCCAGCTGGCTGCCGCGCTCGCCAGTGCCTCGCCCAGCGCCTTGTTGCGCTGGCGCGCGAAGGCCAGCAGGTCGTCGCGCTCGAATCGAGTGCCGTCCACGAACACGCCGCCGCGCATGATGTTGAACAGCACGTTGGCGCGGTGATGAGCGGCCGCCATCGCGTCGCCTGATTCCTGGAAGCCATCCGCCTTCGCCAGCAGGCCGTCCAGGCCGGCGGAGTTGCGCTCGCGCGCGGCCTCGATCTCGGCGGGCGTACCGCCACCGTTCTCGAGCCGCCGGCACAACTCGAACACCTCGACCTGCGAGCGCGGCCCGTCGATCACGAGATGCCACTGCAGGCCCGCGGCATCGACCGCGGCATCGAAGTTGACCAGGAAGGCACCGCGGCGGCCGCGCGTCAGCGTCTCGTTCTCGACGCGTCCTTCGCGACAGAACGACTCAACCTGCTTCGACGACAACAGGCAGCGGGAGTCGGGCGGCAGGCCGGCATGCCACGCGGTCAGTGCCTCGAATGATTCCTTCGGCTCGGCACGGTCCCAGATCTTCGCGTACAGCGTATAGAGCCCGAGCCGGCCCCCGGCTGCTGCCTCGTTCCACTTGTAGGCATCGCTGAGACTGCTCATGGTCTGCGACATCGCGACGCCGACACCCGGTGGCAGCAGGTTCAGCACGCCGTCCAGCACCTTCAGGTTCACGGTGCCCGTGCGCGCCACCAGCCGCGCCGAACGGACCAGCCCCAGCGCCGACGACGTAAACCACTCGTACTCGAATTCCAGCGCGTGCGACGGGTGTCGTTCGCGAAAGCGGATGCGCGTGCCGGACAGGTTCTTCCAGACCGACCGCTGCGCCGGCGGCTCGTCCATTCGTGGTGCGAACGGTTGCCAGAGTTCGGGTCCGGCCTGCCCGGGCAGCAGGATCCAGGTGCGCGGCCCGGTGTGCGGCCAGCGCAGGTGGATCTTGTCAACGGTGTCGTAGGGCAGGAAGGCGCCTTCGGCGTCGCGACGGCCCGCCGTGAGCGAGCCCGACGTCGAGACGAACGCCCACAGGTCGCTGTCGCCTGCCAGCGACATCAGGAACGGCGGCTGCCGATCGTAGCCGTCGATCCGGTACCAGGTTTCGTCGCCCTCGGTTACGAAGGCGCCGATCATCTCGTTCGAGCGCACCTCCGTTCGGCTCCGCGACCCGCGTCACTCGAACGAGACGGCGCCGCGTGTGAAGCCGGTGGGGTACTCGGTGCCGGCG
>CAZKLS010000124.1:0-7419 GCA_964553405.1 uncultured Steroidobacteraceae bacterium | reverse complement strand
ACGTCGAGTACTACGTCGCGCGCATCCAGCCCGGCAAGGTGCTCTTCGAGATGGAGGGCGTCAGCGAGGAAGTGGCACGCGAGGCTTTCCGTCTCGCGGCCTCCAAGCTGTCGGTAGACACGATGTTCGTGAAACGGCAGGTCCGCTGATGAAAGCTAAGGATCTCAGGCAGAAGGGCGCCGGCGAGCTGCAGGAGGAACTCCTCAAGCTGCGCCGGGAGCAGTTCAACCTGCGCATGGCGCAGGCTTCGGGCCAGGCGGCGAAGCCCGACCAGTTCGGGAAGGTGCGCCGCAACCTGGCGCGTGTGAAGACGGTGCTGGCCGAGCAGGCGCGCGCTGCGGCCAACAAGGGGTAACGAGCGATGAGCGAGCAGGCTGTCGTCGAGGCTGGCACGACCGGTGCCGGGCGCACCGTGACCGGGCGCGTCGTGAGCAACAAGATGCAGAAGACGGTCACCGTCGCGGTGGAGCGGCTGGAGCGTCATCCCACCTACGGGAAGTTCGTGCGCCGCACGACCAAGCTGCTGGCGCACGACGAGAACGGCGAGTGCCTCGAGGGCGATCTCGTCGAGATCGAGGAGTGCCGGCGGCTCTCGAGCCGCAAGGCGTGGCGCCTCGTGCGCGTGGTGAAGCGCGCGGTCCAGGCTTGAGCGGGAGTATCCGGCCATGATCCAGATGCGGACGATGCTATCCGCCGCCGACAACAGCGGCGCGAAGAAACTGATGTGCATCAAGGTCCTCGGCGGCTCGAAGCGGCGCTACGCGACGGTCGGCGACGTGATCAAGGTGAGCGTCAAGGACGCGATCCCCCGGGGCAAGGTCAAGAAGGGCGAGGTCTACGACGCGGTCGTGGTGCGGACCGCGCACGGCGTGCGCAGGGCGGACGGCTCGCTGATCCGCTTCGACGGAAATGCCGCGGTGCTGCTGACGAACAAGCTCGAGCCGATCGGCACGCGCATCTTCGGGCCGGTGACGCGCGAGCTGCGCACGGCCCAGTTCATGAAGATCATCTCGCTGGCCCCGGAAGTGCTCTGAGGCGGCGGGAGTCGAGGAAAGCGTCATGAAGAAGATTCGCAAGGGCGACGAGGTGATCGTTACGAGCGGCCGCGAGAAGGGCCGTCGGGGCACCGTGATCAGGGTGTTCGCGGACGATCGCGTGCTCGTCGAGAACGTGAACATGGTCAAGCGCCACACGCGCCCGAACCCGCAGCGCGGCATGCAGGGCGGCATCATCGAGAAGGAGGCGCCGCTGCACCTCTCGAACGTGGCGCTGTGGAACCCGGTCGCCAAGAAGGGCGATCGCGTCGGTATCCGCACGCTGGCCGACGGCCGGCGCGTGCGGTTTTTCAAGTCCAACGACGAAGTCGTGGACGCCTGATCAGGCGCAATGAACGAGGTCGGCTGAGATGGCCAGGTTGAAAGAGTATTACCGCGACAACGTCGTGCAGCAGCTCCAGCAGGGGCTCGGGTTCGCCAACACCATGCAGGTGCCGAGGATCTCCAAGATCACGGTCAACATGGGCGTCGGCGAGGCCGTGGCGGACAAGAAGGCGATGGACGGCGCGCTCAGCGACCTCACCGCGATCACGGGCCAGAAGCCCGCGATCACGCGCTCGAGGAAGTCGATCGCCTCGTTCAAGCTCCGGGCCGGCCAGCAGGTCGGCTGTCGCGTCACGCTGCGCGGCGAGCGGATGTACGAGTTCCTCGACCGCCTGATCAACGTGGCGATGCCGAGAATCCGCGACTTCCGCGGCGTCTCGGCGCGCGCCTTCGACGGGCGTGGCAACTACACGCTCGGCGTCAAGGAACAGATCATCTTCCCCGAGATCGCCTACGACAAGATCGACGCGATCCGGGGCATGGACATCACGATTACCACGACGGCGCAGAACGACCGGGAAGGACGGGCGCTGCTCGAGGCCTTCAACTTCCCGTTCCGCAAGTAAGGGTCGGCAAATGGCGAAGACAAGCATGATCGAGCGCGAGAAGCGTCGCGCCAAGCTGGTGGCGCGCTACGCCGAGAAGCGTGCGAAGCTCAAGGAAACCATCCGCAGCCCCAAGTCCACCGACGAGGAGCGGGAGGAGGCCCTGCGGCAACTCCAGTCGCTGCCGCGCGACGCGTCCGCCTCGCGGCTGCGCAACCGCTGCGCGATCACGGGTCGCCCGCGTGGCTACTACCGCAAGTTCGGGCTGGCGCGCAACAAGCTGCGCGAGGCGACGATGCGTGGCGACATCCCCGGCCTCAGCAAGGCCAGCTGGTAGCCGCGCGGCGCACTGGAGCAACAAATGAGCATGACGGATCCCATCGCCGACTTTCTCACCCGCATCCGCAACGGACAGCGTTCGGGCAAGACCGAGATCGTCTGCCCGGCCTCGAAGATCAAGCTGTCGCTGGCGAAGGTGCTGAAGGAAGAGGGCTACATCGACGACTTCGCGGTGGCGCAGGACGGCGTCAAGTCGCTGGTCACGGTGAAGCTCAAGTACCACCAGGGTCAGCCGGTGATCGACCGGCTCGAGCGGGTCAGCCGTCCGGGCCTCCGGGTGTACCGGGGCAAGGACGACCTGCCGCGGGTGCTCGGCGGCATGGGAGTCGCGATCGTCTCGACCTCGAAGGGCGTGATGACCGACCGCGAAGCGCGTGCCTCCGGGCACGGCGGCGAAGTTCTCTGCGTCGTCTGCTGACGATGCGCTCGCCAAGGCAGGAATAAGGCAATGTCACGAGTCGCAAAGAATCCGGTCCCGCTGCCGAAGGGCGTCACGGCCACGGTTGCCGAGGACGCTGTGACGGTCAAGGGCGCCAAGGGGACCCTGCAGGTGCCGGTGCGCCGCGGGCTCTCGGTGGTGCAGGAGGACGAGTCGCTGCGCGTGGTCCCGGCCGAGCGCGACCGCGAGTCGATGATGCACGCGGGTTCGCTGCGTTCGAACCTCGCCAACATCGTCGGCGGCGTCTCGAACGGCTACGAGCGCAAGCTCGAGCTGGTCGGCGTCGGCTACCGGGCGCAGGCCCAGGGCCGCAACCTGAACCTGACTCTCGGCTTCTCCCATCCGGTCGTGTACACCGCCCCGGAGGGCATCACGATCGAGACGCCGTCGCAGACGGAGGTCCTGGTCAAGGGAGCCGACAAGCAGCAGGTCGGCCAGGTGGCCGCCGAGATCCGCTCCTATCGTGCGCCCGAGCCCTACAAGGGCAAGGGCATTCGTTACTCCGGTGAGCGCATCGAGCTCAAGGAAACGAAGAAAAAGTAAGGGTGCACCATGGAAAAGAGAGACAGTCGCCTCAAGCGCGCCCGCCGCGGCCGCGCAAAGATCAAGGAACTGCGCGTGATGCGCTTGAGCGTGCACCGCACGCCGCGCCACATCTACGCGCAGGTGTTCGACCCCCAGTCGCACGTCGTGGCCTCGGCCTCGACACTGCAGAAGGACGTCGTCGCGGGATTGAAGGGCACCGGCAACGCCGAGGCAGCCCGCGCCGTCGGCAAGGCAATCGCGGAGCGGGCCAAGGCGCAGGGCGTCACGCAGGTTGCATTCGACCGCTCTGGCTTCCGCTTCCATGGCCGCGTCAAGGCGCTGGCGGACGCGGCGCGCGAGCACGGGCTCGAGTTCTGAACCGGGCCACGGCAGGAATCTGAGGAGCAGCAATGGCGAGAGTTGACAAAGGCGCGGCGGCGGACGAGTTCATCGAGAAACTGGTGGCCGTCAACCGCGTGGCCAAGGTCGTGAAGGGCGGCCGGCAGTTCGGCTTCACCGCGCTCACGGTGGTGGGCGACGGCAACGGCCGGGTCGGCTTCGGATATGGCAAGGCCCGCGAGGTGCCGGTGGCGATCCAGAAGGCGATGCAGCAGGCGCGGAAGAACCTGGTCTCGGTCAGCCTCCGCAACTCGACGCTGCACTACGCCGTCACGGGCCGGCACGGCACGTCCAAGGTGTACCTGCAGCCGGCCGCCGACGGTACCGGCGTGATCGCGGGCGGCAGCATGCGGGCCGTGTTCGAGTGCGCGGGAGTGCGCAACGTGCTCGCCAAGAGCTACGGGTCGCGCAACCCGATCAACGTGGTCCGCGCGACGGTCAACGCGCTCGCGCATGCGCCGGCGCCTGAGTTGATCGCGGCCAAGCGCGGCAAGAGCGTTGCCGAGATCGTGAGTTGAGTGTCATGGCCAGCAAGAACGCAGAACCGAAGCAGGTCAAGGTCACGCTCGTCAGGAGCATCTACGGGCAGCTGCACCGTCATCGCGCGACCGCGCGCGGTCTGGGCCTGCGCCGCATGCACCAGACGGTGGTGGTCGCGGACACGCCCGAGATTCGCGGCATGATCAACGCCTCGCGGCACCTGTTCCGCGTCGAAGAAGCGTGAGGACATCATGAAGCTGAACAGCATTTCGCCGGCTCCGGGAGCCAAGAAGCCCCGCCGTCGCGTCGGCCGCGGCGCCTCGGCCGGGCAGGGCAAGACCTGCGGACGCGGCGTCAAGGGACAGCGCGCGCGCAAGGGTGGATACCACAAGGTCGGCTTCGAGGGCGGCCAGATGCCGCTGCAGCGCCGGCTGCCGAAAGTCGGGTTCCGCTCGAAGATCGCGCCGCTGGTCGCGGAGGTGAGGCTCAGCGAGCTCGCCAAGGTCGCCGGCGGCGTCGTCGATCTCGATACGCTGAAGAAGGCCGGGCTCGTCCCGGCGCAGTCCGAGCGGGCCAGGATCTTCCTGTCGGGGTCGGTGACCGCTGCGGTCACGGTCCGTGGCGTTGCAGTGACCAAGGGTGCCCGGGCCGCGATCGAGGCGGCCGGCGGCACGGTCGAGACGGGCTGAGCGCCCGGCAGGTACAGAGGAACAGCGCGTGGCCAACCCGCTCTCAACGAGCGCCGTAGCCGCCTTCGGTGAGGCGAGCCGGCTGACCGAGCTCAGGAAGAGGTTCTTCTTCCTGATCGGCGCCCTGATCGTCTACCGGATCGGCACGTTCATCCCGGTGCCGGGCATCGACCCGGTCGCGCTCGCGCGCTTCTTCCAGGAGCAGCAGGGAACGATCCTGAGCATGTTCAACATGTTCTCGGGCGGCGCGCTCGAGCGCCTGTCGATCCTCGCGCTCGGGGTCATGCCGTACATCTCGGCCTCGATCATCGTGCAGATGATGGGCGTGGTCGTGCCCCAGCTGCAGGCACTGCGCAAGGAAGGCGAAGCCGGGCGCCGCAAGCTGACCCAGTACACGCGTTACGGGACCGTGGCGCTGGCCGCGTTCCAGGGCGCCGGCGCGGCCGTGGCCTTCCAGAACCAGGGCGTGGTGCTCAATCCCGGCCCGCAGTTCGTGTTCCTCGCGACGATCACGCTGACCGCCGGAACGATGTTCCTGATGTGGCTGGGCGAGCAGATCACCGAGCGCGGGCTCGGCAACGGCATCTCGATGATCATCCTCGCGGGCATCGTGGCGGGCCTGCCGGCCGCGATCGGCGGCACGCTCGAGCTGGTGCGCAACGGCGAGATCAACCCGGCCTTCGCGCTGATCCTGGTGTTGATGGTGATCGGCGTCACCGCCTTCGTGGTGTTCGTCGAGCGCGCCCAGCGGCGCATCCCGGTCAACTACGCGAAGCGCCAGCAGGGCCGCAGGGTGTTCGCGGGCACGACGACGCACCTGCCGTTCAAGCTGAACATGTCGGGCGTGATTCCGCCGATCTTCGCCTCGAGCCTGCTGCTGTTCCCGGCGACGATCGCCAGCTGGTTCGGCACCAGCGACCGCTTCGCATGGCTGCAGAACGTGGCTGCGAGCCTCGCGATCGGCCAGCCGGTGCACATGGTCCTGTATGCGGGCCTGATCATCTTCTTCTGCTTCTTCTACACGGCGCTGGTGTTCAACTCGCGGGAGACCGCGGAGAACCTGAAGAAGTCCGGCGCCTTCATCCCCGGCATCCGGCCCGGCCAGCAGACGGCCGAGTACATCGACAAGGTGCTCACGCGGCTCACCGTGTGGGGCGCGCTGTACGTGACGCTGGTCTGCCTGCTGCCGGAGATCCTGATTTCACAGTTCCGAGTGCCGTTCTACTTCGGCGGAACGTCGCTGCTGATCATCGTCGTGGTGATCATGGATTTCATGGCCCAGCTGCAGGCGCACCTGATGTCGCACCAGTACGAGGGGCTCATGAAGAAGGCCAACCTGCGTGGCTACGGCCGCTCCGGACAGCTGCGCTGACCGGGAGCGCCAGGGAGATCCAGCATGAAAGTTCGTCCATCGGTGAAGCGGATCTGCAAGAACTGCAAGGTGGTGCGTCGTCGCGGCGTGGTCTACGTGATCTGCAGCGACAAGCGCCACAAGCAGCGGCAGGGCTGAGCGCCCCGCTGATTGAGCAGACGGGTATTTTCTGATATTATTTCGCGCTTTTCGCGCGACGGAGTGAGCCTCAGATGGCGCGTATCGCCGGCATCAATATTCCGATGAACAAGCACGTCGTGGTGGGCCTCACGGCCATCTACGGCGTCGGTCGTTCCCAGGCCGAGAAGGCCTGTGAGGGCGCCTCGGTCGCGCCCGACACGAAGGTCAAGGATCTCACCGAGGCCGAGGTCGCGGCGCTGCGCGCGCAGATCGCCAGGCTGGTGGTGGAGGGCGACCTGCGCCGCGAGGTGGCGATCAACGTCAAGCGACTGATGGACCTCGGTTGCTACCGCGGGATCCGGCACCGCAGGGGACTGCCGATGCGGGGTCAGCGGACCCGCACCAACGCGCGCACGCGCAAGGGACCGCGCAAGGCCGCGGTCAAGTTGAACGCACCTCCGGGCAAGGCCTGATCCTTCCCTGGACACGACTGAGGTTTGAATTCGCATGGCTGACGACAAGAAGCAGTCCGGTAAGGGCCGCAAGAAGATCAAGCGCGTGGTGACGGACGGCGTCGCCCACGTGCATGCGTCCTTCAACAACACGATCGTCACGATCACGGACCGGCAGGGCAACACGCTGTCCTGGGCCACCTCGGGTGGCTGCGGCTTCCGCGGCTCGCGCAAGAGCACGCCGTTCGCGGCGCAGGTGGCCGCCGAGCGGGCCGGCACGGCCGCGCAGGAGTACGGGCTGAAGACCGTGGACGTGAAGGTGCGCGGGCCGGGACCCGGGCGCGAGTCCGCGGTGCGCGCGCTGAACGCGGCTGGCCTCAAGGTGACCAGCATCGAGGACGTGACGCCGATCCCGCACAACGGCTGCCGCCCGCCGAAGAAGCGCCGCGTCTGACGCGGCCCGCCTCGAGGAATCATTTCATGGCCAGGTATCTTGGACCCAAGTGCAAGCTCTCGCGTCGCGAGGGCACCGACCTCTTCCTCAAGAGCGGCGTCAAGTCGCTCGAGTCGAAGTGCAAGCTCGAGGTGCCGCCGGGCGGCGTCAAGGGCGAGCGGCGCACCCGCCTGTCGGACTACGGCCTGCAGCTGCGCGAGAAGCAGAAGCTGCGCCGGATGTACGG
>CAZKLS010000123.1:0-7434 GCA_964553405.1 uncultured Steroidobacteraceae bacterium | reverse complement strand
CCCCTTCCCCCAATGCCTCGCCGCACCAAAAGTTCCTCCCGCTGGCTGGCCGAGCACGCCGCGGATCCTTATGTGAAACGCGCGCATGCGGAAGGCTGGCGATCGCGTGCGGCGTTCAAGCTGGAGGAGATCCAGCGCAGCGACCGCCTGCTGCGGCCGGGGATGACCGTCGTGGACCTCGGCGCGGCGCCTGGCGGATGGAGCCAGTACGCTGCCCGGCTGCTCGGGGGCAAGGGACGGGTCATCGCGCTCGACGTGCTGCCGATGCCGGCGATACCGGGCGTGGAGTTCATCGAGGGCGACTTCTCGTCGGAGGCCGTCTTCGAGCAGCTGCTCGAGGCGCTGGGGGCGGAGAAGGCCGATCTTGTAATGTCCGACATGGCCCCCAACATGATGGGCATCGCGGACGTCGACCACGACCGCTCCATGCACCTGGTGGACCTGGCCGTGGACTTCGCCGCGCATGCGCTCAGGCCGGGCGGCGACCTGCTGATGAAGGTGTTCCAGGGACGGGAGTTCCAGCCGCTCATCGCCCGCCTGCGCAGGCAGTTTGAAACCGTGAAGCTGCGCAAGCCGAAAGCTTCCCGGGCCCGCAGTGCCGAGGTGTACGTTCTGGCACGCGGGTATCGATTGGTGTAGTGTCGTTCCGGCACGCTGACGGCGCTATTTTCAGCCGGTGCAGCAGCGGAACCCGAGGTCCAAACCCTTGAACGATCTGGCCAAAAACGTCGTCCTGTGGATCGTGATCGCCGTCGTGCTCGCGACGGTGGTCAGCAACTTCAGCTCGCGCCCCGGCGCGGTGCGGGAGCTGCCGTACTCGAGCTTCCTCGAGCAGGTGAAGGACGGCACGGTCTCGCAGGTCACCTTCAGCGGCGACCGCATCACGGGCGTGCGCTCGAGCGGCGAGCAGTTCATGGTCTACAACCCGGAGACCGACAACTCGGCGTTGATCGGCACGCTGCAGCAGCACGGGGTGACCTTCAGCGCGGCGCCGCCCGAGCGGCAGTCGTTCCTGATGCAGCTGTTCATCTCCTCGTTCCCGATCCTGCTGCTGATCGGCGTCTGGGTGTACTTCATGCGCCAGATGCAGGGCGGCGCGGGCGGGCGCGGCGCGATGTCCTTCGGCAAGAGCCGGGCACGGCTGCTGAACGAGGACCAGGTGACGGTCACGTTCGCCGACGTGGCCGGCGTGGACGAGGCCAAGGAAGAGGTCGGCGAGATCGTCGACTTCCTGAAGGATCCTTCCAAGTTCCAGAAGCTCGGCGGCAAGATCCCGCGCGGCGTGCTGATGGTCGGCTCGCCGGGCACCGGCAAGACGCTGCTCGCGAAGGCCATCGCCGGCGAGGCGAAGGTGCCGTTCTTCACGATCTCCGGCTCGGACTTCGTCGAGATGTTCGTCGGCGTGGGCGCCTCGCGCGTCCGCGACATGTTCGACCAGGCGAAGAAGCACGCGCCCTGCATCATCTTCATCGACGAGATCGACGCGGTCGGCCGCCACCGCGGCGCCGGGCTCGGCGGCGGGCACGACGAGCGCGAGCAGACGCTGAACCAGTTGCTGGTGGAGATGGACGGTTTCGAGGGCAACGAGGGCGTCATCGTCATCGCGGCCACGAACCGGCCCGACGTGCTCGACCCGGCGCTGCTCAGGCCAGGCCGTTTCGACCGGCAGGTCGTGGTGCCGTTGCCCGACGTGCGCGGCCGGGAGCAGATCCTCAAGGTGCACATGCGCAAGCTGCCGCTGTCGGAGGACGTCAAGCCCTCGATCATCGCGCGCGGCACGCCCGGCTTCTCCGGTGCGGACCTCGCGAACCTGGTCAACGAGGCGGCGCTGTTCGCGGCCCGCGCCAACCGCCGCACCGTGACGATGGAGGAGTTCGAGCGCGCCAAGGACAAGATCATGATGGGCGCCGAGCGCAAGTCCATGGTCATGGACGAGAAGGAGAAGAAGCTCACGGCCTATCACGAGGCGGGTCACGCGATCGTCGGCCTGAACGTGCCGGATCACGACCCGGTCTACAAGGTCACGATCATCCCGCGCGGCCGGGCGCTGGGCGTCACGATGTTCCTGCCGGAGGCGGACCGCTACAGCACCAGCAAGCGGCAGCTCGAGAGCAAGATCGCCACGCTGTTCGGTGGACGCGTCGCCGAGGAAATGGTGTTCGGGCCCGAGTCCGTCACGACCGGCGCGTCGAACGACATCGAACGCGCGACCGAGCTGGCCCGCAACATGGTCACGAAGTGGGGGCTGTCGGACCGGCTCGGCCCGCAGACCTACAGCGAGGACGACGGCGAGGTGTTCCTCGGCCGGTCGGTCACGCAGCACAAGCAGGTGTCGGACGTCACCGCGCACGCGATCGACGAGGAGGTGCGGCGCCTGATCGACACGAACTACAAGCGGGCAAGGGACATCCTGGGCCGCGAGAGCGAGAAGCTGCACAAGATGGCGGATGCGCTGGTCCGTTACGAGACCATCGACGAGGCGCAGATCCGCGACATCATGGAAGGTCGCGATCCCCGGCCGCCGGCGGACTGGGAGGACAAGGACACGTCGAGTCCCGGCAGCAGTCCGAGACCGCGGCTGGACGGCGAGGCCCCCTCGGGGCAGCCCGCGCCGCAGCACTGAGTGACGAGATCGCCCGGCTCCCGCCGGGCGCATCGTTTCGGGGCCGCCCATGAGACTCGCCTGCCGCAGCGTGGTCCTGGACCTCGGTGAGCCGATCGTGATGGGCGTGCTGAACGTGACGCCCGATTCGTTCTTCGATGGCGGCCGGCACGCCGATCCCGGGGCCGCGCTGGAGCGGGCCCTGCAGATGGTCGAGGAAGGCGCCGCGATCATCGACGTGGGCGGGGAGTCCACCCGTCCCGGCGCAGCGGCCGTGGACGCCGCCGAGGAAATCCGGCGCGTCGTGCCGGTGATCGAGCGCATCGCCTCGCGCGTCCGCGCCCCGGTGTCGGTCGATACCAGCAAGCCGGAAGTGATGCGCGCCGCGGTGGACGCGGGCGCGCAGATGATCAACGACGTGCGGGCGCTCTGCCTGCCCGGGGCGCTCGAGGCGGCCGCGGCGAGCGGGGCGGCGGTGTGCCTGATGCATATGCAGGGCGAGCCTTCCGACATGCAGCGGGACCCGCGTTATGCCGACGTCGTCGCGGAGGTCCGGGAGTTTCTCGCGGGCAGGATCCAGGCTGCGCTGGCCGCCGGGATCCCGCTCGCGCGGATCTGCGTAGACCCTGGGATCGGCTTCGGCAAGCGGCCGGAACACAACCTGGAGCTGATCCGTCACCTTGATCGCCTGGCCGATCCGGGAATACCGGTACTGGTCGGCGTTTCCCGCAAGTCGCTGCTCGGTATCATCACGGGCCGTCCCGCCGGCGAAAGGCTGGTCGGCAGCGTCGTGCTGGCGGCGCTTTGCGCGGAGCGGGGAGCGGGGATTCTGAGGGTGCACGACGTTGCGCCGACCGTGGATGCGCTCAAGGTAGTGGCGGCGCTGCGCGGACCGGCATTGGCGGGAGCAATAAATTGAGCAGGAACTATTTCGGCACGGACGGCGTCAGGGGTCGGGTGGGAGAGCCGCCGATGACCGTCGAGTTCGCGCTGCGGCTCGCGAGCGCGGCGGCGCAGACGCTGGCGCCGGAAGGCGGCACGGCGCTGGTCGGCAAGGACACCCGGCTGTCCGGCTACATGTTCGAGGCCGCGCTCGAGGCCGGCTTCGTCGCAGCCGGTGTCGACGTCAGCCTGATCGGGCCGCTGCCGACCCCCGGCATCGCCTACCTGACCCAGCGGTTCGGATGCCGCTTCGGCGTGGTCATCAGCGCCTCGCACAACCTGTACGAGGACAACGGCATCAAGTTCTTCGATGCCAGCGGCAGCAAGCTGCCGGACGAGCTCGAGGCGCGCATCGAGAGCTACCTCGGGGGCGAGGCGCTGACCCGCGAGTCGGAACGCCTCGGCCGTGCGACGCGCGTGGACAAGTCGAGGGTCATCTACCAGGAGTTCTGCGCCTCTACGCTGCCGCGGGGCACGGACCTCTCGGGCCTGAAGATCGTGATCGACTGCGCCAATGGGGCCGCCTACAAGGTCGCGCCACGGGTCCTCGCAGACCTGGGCGCCGAGATCATCCCGATCGGCTGCTCGCCGAACGGCCGCAACATCAACCTGCGCTGTGGATCGACCGAGCCGGAATTGCTGCAGGCCACGGTCGCAGCGCTCGGCGCGGACGCCGGGATCGCGCTCGACGGTGACGGTGACCGCCTGGTCATGGTCGATCACCTGGGTCGGCTGGTCGACGGCGACCATCTGCTCTACATCATCGCGGTGGACCGCAAGGAGCAGGGCGAACTCAGTGGTCCGGTCGTCGGCACGGTCATGTCCAACCTCGGCCTCGAGCATGCGCTCGGGAGACTGGGCGTACCGTTCCTGCGCGCCAAGGTCGGGGACCGCTACGTGCTCGCGATGCTGAAGGAGCATGGCGGCGTGCTGGGCGGGGAGACGTCCGGTCACCTGCTCTGCCTCGACCGCACGACGACCGGGGACGGTCTCGTCAGCGCGCTGCAGGTGCTGGCCGCGATGAAGCGCTCCGGCCGGACGCTGGCCGAGCTGTCCTCGGGTATGCCGAGCTACCCGCAGGTGATGATCAACGTCCGCGTCGCCGAGCGCGGCGACCCGATGGAATCCGCGGCCGTGCGGGGCGCGGTGGAGCGGGTGGAACAGTCGCTCGCCGGTGCCGGGCGGGTCGTGCTCCGGGCCTCGGGCACCGAGCCGGTGATCCGGGTGATGGTGGAGGGCCGGGACCACTCGGCCGTGGCCCGCCATGCGGAGGACCTGGCCGAAGTCGTGCGCTCCTCGATGTAGAGATCGAGCCGCCCTGGGCGGGTCCCGCGAATTGCTTTCCGGCACTCGCGCCGCTAACATCGCGCGCCTTTCGCGGAAGGCCCCTCGTCCAGGGGCTCCCACAGGCTGAATTTCATGCGCAAGCCCCTGGTAGCCGGCAACTGGAAAATGCATGGCTCGCGTGCCGACAACGCGGCCCTGGTCCGGTCCCTGATGGACCGGCTCCGTCCCGAATGGCAGGCGGAGGTGCTGGTCTGCCCCCCGTTTCCGTACCTCTGGGAGACTGGCAGGCAGCTGAACGGCAGCGGCATCGGTCTCGGCGGGCAGTCGCTCTGTGCGGAGCCGCAGGGTGCGTTCACCGGCGAGGTCTCCGCTGCGATGCTGCGGGACGTCGGCTGCAGCCACGTGATCGTCGGACATTCGGAGCGCCGGCAGCTGTTCGGCGAGAGCGACGAGGCCGTGGCCCGGAAGTTCGTCGCGGCGCAGTCCCAGGGCCTGGTTCCGGTGCTGTGCCTCGGCGAAACCCTCGAGGAACGCGAGGCCGGCCGCACCTTCGAGGTGGTCGGGCGCCAGCTCGAGGCGGTGGTCTCGGTGAGCGGGATCAAGGCCTTTTCGGCGGCGGTGATCGCCTATGAGCCGGTCTGGGCCATCGGCACCGGCCGCAACGCGACGCCGGAGCAGGCCCAGGAGGTCCATGCCCGGATCCGTGCCAGCCTGCGGACGCTGGATGGTACAATTGCCGATTCAGTGAGGATCCTGTACGGCGGCAGCGTGAAGGCGGCCAACGCGCGGGAACTGTTCGCGATGCCCGACCTGGACGGTGGCCTGGTCGGTGGTGCGTCGCTCAAAGCCGACGAATTCGCGCAGATCTGCGCGGCAGCCGGCTGAAAATCGGAGAAGAGACTGTAATGAACTGGTTGCTGACGCTGGCCGTCGTGTTCCACGTGCTGCTCGCTGCAGGCATCGTGGGCCTGGTGCTGCTGCAGCGCGGAAAGGGTGCGGATGCCGGCGCAGGCTTCGGGGCGGGCGCCTCGGGGACCGTGTTCGGCGCGCGTGGCTCGGCCTCGTTCCTCTCGCGCGCCACGGCCGTGATGGCGACGCTGTTCTTCGTGACCAGCCTCGGGCTGTCGTACCTGTTCAGCCGGAACGTCGAGCCGACCAGCGTGATGGACCGCGTGGTCACGGAGCAGGAAGTGCCGATGCCCGAAACGATGCCGACCGTCGAGATCCCGGTGGCGCCGGTGACGGAGGCCCCTGCGGCGCCCGAGCAGGGCGGAACGCCGGCGGAGTAGACTGCAGGTTCTGGCTAGCGGATGTGGTGGAACTGGTAGACACGCTATCTTGAGGGGGTAGTGCCGTAAGGCGTGAGAGTTCGAGTCTCTCCATCCGCACCATGAATCAGAGGCGAGCCGAGGGCTCGCCTTTTCGTTTGTACACCTTACTGCGTCGCAGCAGTCCCTGATAGAATTCGCGGCTCGTTTTGGGCTCGAGACGTTCGCCGGGACCGATGCTCGCCGAGTACCTTCCGATCCTGATCTTCCTCGTCGTCGCCGGCGGCCTCGGACTGCTGCTGGTCGCGCTCGGCTTCCTGTTCGGTCCGCGCCGTCCCGACCCCGAGAAGCTCTCGCCCTACGAGTGCGGCTTCGAGGCGTTCGAGGACTCGCGCATGAAGTTCGACGTGCGCTACTACCTCGTCGCGATCCTGTTCATCGTCTTCGACCTGGAGATCGCGTTCCTGTTTCCGTGGGCCGTCGCGCTCGATTCGGTGGGCCTGATCGGGCTGGCCGCGATGGGCGTGTTCCTGCTGGTGCTGGTCGTCGGATTCGTCTACGAGTGGAAGAAGGGAGCCCTCGAGTGGGACTAGAGGCCTCTGAACTCCCGCCGCGCGGCTTCGTCACGACCACGGTGGACGCGGTGATGAACTGGGCGCGCACCGGCTCGATGTGGCCGATGACCTTCGGTCTCGCCTGCTGCGCCGTCGAGATGATGCACGCCGGCGCAGCCCGCTACGACCTCGACCGGTTCGGCATCGTGTTCCGGCCGAGCCCCCGGCAGTCGGACGTGATGATCGTGGCCGGCACGCTGGTCAACAAGATGGCCCCTGCGTTGCGCAAGGTGTACGACCAGATGCCCGAGCCGCGCTGGGTGATCTCGATGGGGTCCTGCGCGAACGGCGGCGGCTACTACCACTATTCGTACGCGGTGGTGCGTGGCTGCGACCGCATCGTGCCGGTGGACGTCTACGTGCCGGGCTGTCCGCCGACGGCCGAGGCGCTGCTGTACGGCATCCTGCAGCTGCAACAGAAGATCCACCGCACCCAGACCATCGCGCGCTGAGACGAGATGAGCGAGAAAATCGAGCAACAGGCGGCGGCGCTGGCCGGGCGTTTCGGGGAATCGCTGCGGCGGCTCGAGTCACGCTGCGGTGAGCTCGGCTTCGAGGTCGATGCCGATCGCCTGTTGCCGCTCTGCAGCGCATTGCGCGATGAACCCGAGTTCGCGTACGAGCAGCTGGTCGACCTGACCGGCGTCGATTACCTCGATTACGGCCGGGGCGAGTGGGCGACCAGTTCCGCGACGGGCACCGGCTTCAGCCGTGGTGTGAG
>CAZKLS010000122.1:0-7512 GCA_964553405.1 uncultured Steroidobacteraceae bacterium | reverse complement strand
TCGGGAATGACGTTGCGACCGAAGTCGTGCGCGGAATCCGGCTTCGCGGCGTCCTCGCGCAGCAGCCGCTCGAGCAGCCGCGGATTGAAGACGTAGATGCCCATCGATGCGAGCGCCACGTCGGGACGTCCGGGCATCGGCTCGGGATCCTGCGGCTTTTCCTGGAAACGGATCACGCGCGTCGAATCGTCGACCGTCATCACGCCGAATTCGCGCGCCCGGTCCCGGGGCACTTCGACCACGCCGACGGTGATGTCCGCCTCCTTCTCCACGTGGAAGCCGATCATCGGGCCGTAGTCCATCTTGTAGATGTGATCGCCCGCCAGCACCAGCACGTGCAGCGGGCGATGGGCGCGGATGATCTCCATGTTCTGCCACACCGCGTCCGCGGTGCCCTGGTACCACTCCCCGCCGCGCTGCTGCTGGGCCGGGATGATCTCGACGAACTCGCCGAACTCGCCGCGCAGGTAGCCCCAGCCGCGCTGGATGTGCTGGATCAGCGTATGCGCCTTGTACTGGGTCAGCACCGAGATCTGCCGGATGCTGGAATTCACGCAGTTGGACAGCACGAAATCCACGATCCGGAACTTGCCGCCGAACGGCGTCGCGGGCTTACAGCGGTCCTCGGTCAAATCCCTGAGGCGCTCCCCCCGGCCGCCGGCCATCACGATGGCCAACGTGCCCCGGGTGAGCCGGCTCAGATAGCGTCTCGGCGCGAAGGCGCGCTGCTGCTCGCTGGACATCCTGCCCCCAACTCGGTGATCGGCGAAGGTCGCCACCACGGATGT
The DNA here is from genome assembly GCA_964553405.1 of uncultured Steroidobacteraceae bacterium. Taxonomy (GTDB): domain Bacteria; phylum Pseudomonadota; class Gammaproteobacteria; order Steroidobacterales; family Steroidobacteraceae; genus DATIRA01. The sequence continues at coordinate 6,724 of CAZKLS010000122.1, read as the reverse complement.
TACCGAGGCACGGTGAAGGCCGACACCTCTGTGGGTTCAATCGTCGGGCCATCAGGGGATGGTCCGCCCGGCGACCCGATCGCCGAGGCCGGGATGATAGTGTTGACTGACGGCTATTATGCAGTTATTAATATCCCTCAGCTAAGAAGCATAGAAGCGAAGGGCCAGGCGCTTGGACAACGATTCGCCAGTCTTCGAACCGAATGCCGACTCGCTGTCCCGCAAGTTCCAGCGGGAGTTGAGCGCAGGGCTGACCTCGCTGGTGCTGCTCGCGCTGCTCGCCGAAGCGGATCGCGACATGTATGGCTACGAGATCGCCAAGCAGCTCGGTGCGTCCGGCACCGCGGACGCGCCATTCAAGCAGGGCGCGCTGTATCCAGTGCTGCGGAACCTGAGCGCTGCCGGACTGCTTTCGAGCCGCGTCGTGCCCTCGTACGCGGGCCCTCCCCGGCGCTACTACCGCATCACGCAACTCGGCCGCACGACGCTCGCACAGTGGCAGGACCTTTGGTTCGCGACCCGCGCGTTCGTCGACTCGATCGTCACGCCACCCTCTGTGCAGGAAGCCACGCAATGACGCAGGCATCCCCCCGTTCCGTAGAGCAGTACCTCGACTCGCTGCGCGCCGCGCTGGCCGGAGCCGACCCGGCGCTGGTTCAGGACGCGTTGTACGACGCCGAAGAGCACCTGCGCGCGGAGCTCTCGCAGAGCGGTGGCGACAGCGAGGCCGCCGTGCTCGAACGCATCACCTCGAGCTACGGCGCGCCGGACGAGGTCGCCGAGGCCTACCGGGAAAACGAAGTACGCGTCCAGGCGGCGCTGCGCACCCCGACGCCCGCGCCGCGGCAGTCCGCGATCGGGCGTTTCTTCGGCGTCTACGGTGACAGCCGCGCGTACCTGTCGCTGCTGTACCTGCTCGTGTCGCTCGTGACCGGCGTCTTCTACTTCACGTTCGCAGTGACCGGCGCCTCGCTCTCGATCGGACTCGCGGTGCTGATCATCGGCATCCCGTTCTTCCTGCTGTTCATCGGCGCAGCGAGGGTCCTGGCCCTGGCCGAGGGACGGCTGGTCGAGTCGATGCTCGGCACGCGGATGCCGCGGCGACCACCCTACCCGGATCGCCACATGCCGCTGCTCGCTCGGATCCTCGAGATGCTGAAGGACTCGCGGACCTGGGGGACGCTGCTTTATTTCTTCCTGATGCTGCCGCTGGGCATTTTCTACTTCGTGTTCGCTTTCGTCGGCGTGATCGTCTGCGTCGTGACCATCCTCGCGCCGCTGTTCGTGCTCGGCTACCATCTCGGCCTGGTGGAGATCGACGGCGTCGTGAACTCACCCCACCCTGCGCTGCTGCCCCTGGTATCGATCCTCGGCGTGCTGCTGCTGACCGTCACGATGCATCTCGCACGGGGAATCGGCTATCTGCATGGTCAACTGGCGAAGTCTCTTCTCGTCCGACGGCCGGGGCCCGACTGAGGGTCCCACCACGCTCACCGGGCTGCGCGCAGTCGCCACGGCCGCGATGCTCGCCTGCACGGCCTGCGGCGGCGCCGGCGAGCCGGCGGCCGGAGACGTTGCCGCAAGCGCCGGGCCGGTCTGCGCCGAGGCTGCCGAGGGACTGCTGCAGGCGCGGCTGCAGGGCGCCATCGACGGCGAAATCGACTGGTCGGGCGGAGGGGGCCACTGCCTCGGCGGCGTCAGGCCCGACGGCAGCGGGCTCCGGATGGTGTTCAAGGGAGCCGGCCCGACAGGCGAACCACTGCTGATCGTGATCGGCGCCGGCCCGGTGACGCCCGGCACGTCCGCCCGCAACGTGCCGGCCAACGTCACGATCGTCGTCGAGGGCAGCGGCCGGTTCTATGCGACCCAGGGCGACGACAAGTGCGCGCTGGACACGCTCGAGCAGGAATCCGTCGACGGTGAACCGGGACTGCTGCGCGTGAAAGGACGCGGTTACTGCGTGCAACCGGCCCGGGCCGTGGGCGGCGACGATTCGGTCCTGGTCTCGCGCTTCGACCTGCTGGCGCTGGTCCATGAGCAACTCGAGGCAGCGGCCGAGGACGGGCCGCCGGACCCGCGGTGATGCCCGCACGACGCTCCAGGGCGCCCATTGCCGCCGCCGCGCTGATCCTGCTGGCGGGCCTGGCCGCGGCCACCAGCCTGGCGGCCCCGCCCCGCCTGCCGCTGTCCGCCTTCCCGCGCGAGCAGATCGTCATCGAGACCCGCAGCGCCCGCCGGCACGTCTTCGAAGCATGGCGCGCGGACGAGCCGGCGACCCGGGCGCAGGGGCTGATGTTCGTCGAGCAGCTGCCGGCCGACCGGGCGATGATCTTCCTGTACGACCCGCCGCAACGGGTCGGCATGTGGATGAAGAACACGCTCGTTCCGCTGGACATGCTGTTCGTCGACCAGCGTGGCTGCGTGGTCAGGGTCCACGCGGAGGCCGAGCCCGGCTCGCTCGAGACGATCGACTCGGGAGAGCCTGTCGTGCTGGTCGTCGAACTGGCCGGCGGCTCGGCCGGCGCGCTCGCCATCGCCCGGGGCGACCGTGTACTGCGGCCGGCCGCAGGCTGGCCGTCGGACAGCCCGGCGATCACCTGTCCGCGCTGAGCGCGGGCATTGGTCTTTCTGCAACGCCTGGGCGCCATTGATGTGGCGCGAACGCGACAATCATGCTCCGGTACCCTGCCTCCAATCCCGTTTGATCGCGATCGGTCATCGCGGGCCTCCGTTCCCCCGGCAGCCCCCGGGAGCGCTGTTGTATTTTGCCTACAACTGCTTCACAACAGCGTAAAACGCCTGCTATAGTGCGCGACACTTATGTCGGACCTGCGTCGCGCCGAGAGTCGTTGGAGCGGGTTCGTTCATGGGGGCACGTGTCGGTCCACGGTCCGAGTAGTTGCCGGACGTGGATCTTATGCAACTAAGTAACTCTCTTCAGGAGTCAACTGATGGCCAATCGCAACATTGAGCGCGCAGTGCGAGTCGCTCTTCTCGCGGCCGGCGCGGCAAGCGTGGGGGTTTATGCACCCACTGCCGCTGCGCAGGACCAGGAGATCGAGCAGATCGTCGTCACCGGTTCGCGCATTCCGCAGCCGAATCTCGAGGGCACCAGCCCGGTTTCCGTCATCGGCGCACAGGAAGTCGCGCTGCAGGGCGTGACGCAGGTCGAGGACCTGATCAACAACCTGCCGCAGGCGTTCGCCGACCAGGGCGGCAACATCTCGAACGGCGCGACGGGCACCGCGACGGTGAACCTTCGTAACCTCGGTTCGTACCGCACGCTGGTGCTGATCAACGGCCGCCGTATGCCGGCCGGCGACCCGCGCGACGCGTCCCCGGACATCAACCAGATCCCCGCCCCGCTGATCGAGCGCGTTGAAGTGCTCACCGGCGGCGCCTCGGCGGTGTACGGCTCCGACGCCGTCGCCGGCGTTGTCAACTTCATCATGAAGGACAACTTCGAGGGTCTGCAGTTCGACGCGAACTACAACTTCTACCAGCACGACAACACGCAGGACGACGCGAAGATCACGCCGATCGTCAAGTCGCGTGGTTTCGCGACGGCCCCGAACTACGCCGGCCACGACGGCGCGTCCTACGAGCTCAGCATGCTGATGGGCGCGAACTTCGCGGACGACAAGGGCAACGCGACGCTGTTCGTCGGCTACCGCGACATCGACGCGCTGCTGCAGTCCGAGCGCAGCTACAGCGCCTGCGCGCTGGGCTCGAACGCCGACGGCTTCGTCTGCGGCGGTTCCTCGACCAGCTACCCGGGCCGCTTCATCGTCGACGCGGGCAACCGCACGGCGGTCGAGGGTCAGCCGGGTGCGACGCGCGCCTGGACGTCGGCGGACGTGTACAACTACGGCCCGCTGAACTACTACCAGCGGCCCGGCGAGCGCTACACCGTGGCGGCCTTCGGTCACTACGACCTGAACGACTCGGCCCGGATCTACACCGAGCTGAGCTTCATGGACGACCGCTCCGTCGCGCAGATCGCGCCCAGCGGCCTGTTCGGCCTCGACATCGACATCCAGTGCGACAACCCGCTGCTGTCGGATGCGTGGCGCGCGGACCTCGGCTGCTCCGGCCCGAACGCCGACGAGTTCGGCAACGCGTTCATCCTGCGCCGTAACGTCGAGGGCGGTGGGCGCCAGAGCGACGTGCGCCACACCTCGTATCGCGGCGTGGTCGGCATCAAGGGCGAGATCTTCGAGAACTGGAACTATGACGTGTTCGGCCAGTACGGCACGGTCGTGTTCAACGAGACCTACCTGAACGACTTCTCGACGACCCGCGCGTTCCGCGCCATGGACGTCATCCCCGACCCGGTCACCGGCGCGCCGGTCTGCCGCTCGGTCGTGGACGGCTCCGACACCAACTGCGTGCCCTACGACATCTGGAACATCAACGTCACGCCTGAGGCGATCAACTACCTGTCGACGCCGGGCTTCCAGAAGGGCAACACGACGCAGACGGTGGTCGGCGCATCGATCGCCTCGAACCTCGGCGACTACGGCTGGGCCGTGCCGACGGCGTCGAGCGGCATCGGCGTCGCGTTCGGCGTGGAGTATCGCGAGGAAGGCCTCGAGAACTTCACCGACACCGCCTACACGACCGGCGACCTGTTCGGCCAGGGCGGCCCGAACATCGGCCTGTCCGGCGGCTACAACGTCATGGACTACTTCGCAGAGTTGCGCATCCCGCTGCTCGACGACGTGTTCCTGGCGGATACGCTGTCGATCAGCGGCAGCTACCGGTACTCGGACTACAGCAACCCGATCGACGAGACCACCGACACCTACGGCGTGGGTATCGACTGGGCGCCGATCCAGAGCCTGAAGTTCCGCGGCAGCTACCAGCAGGCGGTGCGTGCCCCGAACGTGATCGAGCTGTTCAGCGCGGCGGGTCTCGGCCTGTACGACAATGACCTCGATCCCTGCGCGGGTCCGACCCCGGTCGCGTCGCTGGCGTCCTGCGCCAACACCGGCGTGACGGCGGCCCAGTACGGCACGATCATCGACAACCCGGCGGGCCAGTACAACGCGCTGTTCGGCGGCAACCAGGCTCTGGACCCCGAGGAGTCCGAGAGCTGGACGGCCGGCATCGTGTTCGTGCCGAGCTTCATCGACGGGATGAGCTTCACGGTTGACTACTTCGACATCACTGTCGACGACGTCATCGCGACGCTTCCGCCGACCATCACGCTGCAGCAGTGTCTGGACACGGGCAACCCGCTGTTCTGTAACCTGATCACGCGTGACGCCCGCGGCACGCTGTGGGCCACCCCGCAGGCACAGATCGTCGCGACCAACATCAACCTGGCCTCCTACGCGACCTCCGGCTTCGACGTCACGTTCGACTGGAACTGGGGACTCGGCGGACTGGGCTCGATGGGCCTCAACATGGTCGGCACCTACCTCGACGAGTTCGTGGTCGAGCCGATCCCGGGCCTTGGCAAGTACGACTGCGCGGGCCTCTACGGCTCGGACTGCGGCACGCCGCTGCCCGAGTGGCGCCACAAGGCCCGTCTGACGTGGTTCATGCCTTGGAACGTCGACGTGTCGCTGCAGTGGCGTTACTTCGACTCGGTGACGATCGACAACGCGGACAAGAACCCGCTGATCTCGGGTCCGTACAACGATGTAGACAAGACTCTGGATTCCCAGAACTACTTCGACCTGGCGGCCTCGTGGACGTTTGCGGAGAACTACACGATCCGCGGCGGCATCAACAACCTCACGGACGAGGATCCGCCTCTCAGCGCCCAGGTGGGTGCGGGCTTCGGCAACGGCAACACCTATCCGCAGGTGTACGATGCCTTCGGCCGCTACATCTTCATGGGCCTGACCGCGAAGTTCTAATAACGACCGACTACGGCAACGTAGTGATTCAAACGGCGGGCTTCGGCCCGCCGTTTTTTTTTGGTCGCCTGCCTAGCGGCCGAAATTGAGGCGCCAGCCGATCACGTGCCGGCCGGCATGGAGCAGCGCCTGCGGCGCGTCCGGTTGGAGTCCTGCGGACGATGCCAGCCGGCAGACCTGCTGCACCGCCGCCTCGTCGAGCGCACAGCGCTCGAGGTCCTGCAGCCGCCGCCAGGAGCCCCGCAGCTCGCGCTCCACGCTGTCGATACCGGCGTCGAGCGCGCTCGCCGGCGTGGTCCGCCGTCCGGCCAGCGTGCGGCGCGTCAAGTCGGCCGCCATCGCCAGCACCGGCTGGCTGCCGGGTTCGGCAGCGAGCGCGTCATCGATCTGACGGAGCGCAGACTCCAGCTCGCGGGCCGCCGCGCGGGTCGAGCCTCGCCCCGCCCGCTCCAGGTCGAGGAAGCGGCGCAGCCTGCGCAGCAGCCGCGTCTGCTCGAACAGCAGCCGGAACTGCCGGAACGTGGGTCCGGCGTTGGCGAGCACGACCGAATCGCGATGGTGGGTCACGAACTGCGCCCGCGCGCCCGGCCTCAGCACGCGCACCACCTCGGCGAGCACCCGCGCGACGTCGGCATATTCGAGCGCATACTGCCCGGTGACCGCATCCACGCTCGTCGAGTCGAACGGCAACTGCTCCGCGCTGACGCCGGGGTGGAAGCGGATGCCTTCGAACAGCCGCGCACCGTCCGGCACGTCGCGCCCGGGCGCGATCTGCGCGAGGTCCACGCCGTGAATGTCGAAGCGCAGTCCAGCGCGGTCTCCGCATTCCTTCGCGATCAGCGGTATCGGGCCATTGC
>CAZKLS010000121.1:0-7524 GCA_964553405.1 uncultured Steroidobacteraceae bacterium | reverse complement strand
CACCCGGTGCTCAGGCGGGTCTACGCGGGACGAGGGATCGGCGAGCCGGGCGAGCTCGAGCTCGGGCTCGATTGCCTGCTGCCGGTGGGCACGCTCGAGGGCGTGCAGCAGGCCGCCGGGCTTCTCGCTCGTTGCCGCTCTCGCGGTGAGCGCGTGCTGGTCATCGGCGACTTCGATGCCGACGGTGCGACGAGCACCGCGCTGCTGATCCGGCAACTGCGCCGGCTCGGCTTCTCCGATCCCCGCTACCTCGTGCCGGACCGCTTCAAGTTCGGTTATGGGCTCAGTCCCGAGATCGTGCGCGCGGCCGCGCCGCATCGGCCGGCGCTGATCGTCACGGTGGACAACGGCATCTCGTCGCTGGAGGGCGTGGCCGAGGCGCGGCGGCTCGGAATCGAGGTGCTGGTCACCGATCACCACCTGCCCGGCGCTGAGCTTCCCGAGGCGGCGGTCATCGTGAATCCGAACCTGCCGGACAGTCGCTTCGGATCGCGTGCGCTCGCCGGCGTGGGTGTCGCCTTCTACCTCGCCGCGGCACTGACCCGCGAGCTTCGCGAGCGCGACCTGGTGCCGTCGGGTGCCGAGGTCAATCCGGCCGAATTGCTGGACCTCGTCGCGCTCGGGACGGTCGCGGATGTCGTGCCGCTCGATCGGAACAACCGGATCCTGGTCGCGCAGGGACTGCGCCGCATCCGGGCCGGACGCTGCGTGCCGGGCATCCGCGCGTTGCTCGAGATCGCGGGCCGCCGGCTCGATGACGCGATCGCGCAGGACCTCGCGTTCCAGGTGGGGCCACGCCTGAACGCCGCCGGGCGGCTCGAGGACATGAGCCTGGGCATCGAGTGCCTGCTCGCCGACGACCCGGCGCGCGCCGCCTCGCTCGCGGCACGACTGGCGAGCCTCAACGCGGAGCGTCGCGAGATCGAGGCGCAGATGCAGCGCGAAGCGTTCGATCAGGTCGACAGGCACTCGCCAGACGCGCAGGGCGAGCTGCCGCCCGGCGTCTGTGTGTTCGACGACGGATGGCACCAGGGCGTGATCGGTCTCGTGGCCTCGCGGTTGAAAGAGCGGCTGCACAGGCCCGTCGTCGCGTTCGCGCCCGGCGAGCCGGGATGGCTGAAGGGCTCGGCGCGCTCGGTGCCGGGTGTTCACGTGCGGGACGTGCTCGATGCGGTTGCCAAGCGGACGCCGGGACTGCTGGAGCGCTTCGGCGGACATGCGATGGCGGCCGGCATGACGCTGGACGCGTCGCGCCTGAAGGAGTTCGAGCAGGCCTTCGCCGTCGAGGTCGGGCGCTGGGTGGACAACGACATGCTGGCCGGCGACCTGCACACGGACGGCGCGCTCGCACCGGGCGAGCTGGCGCTGGAGACGGCCCTCGCGCTGCGCGAGGGAGGGCCGTGGGGAGCCGCGTTCCCGGAACCATCGTTCGACGGCACGTTCGGCGTGATCGATGCGCGCATCGTCGGCGGGCGCCACCTGAAGCTTCGGCTGCGGCACGAGACCGGGGAGCCGGTCGGCGCGATCGCGTTCCGTTACTCGGACGATCCAGCGGCCCCGGCGATTCAGCCCGGCGATTCGCTCGAGATGGTCTATCGCGTCGCGGCCGACGAGTATGCCGGCCAACGCCGGCTGCAGCTGGTCAGCGAGTGGCTCGCGCCGTCGTCCGCCCGCCAGTCGGTCACGTGATAACATCGCTGGCTCGGTTCAGAACGGCCTGAAAGCAGCATGGACATCAACCCGACCCGCCGCAGCCTCGAGGACCTCGCGGAGCGCACCGATGCGCTCAGGAGGTATCTTTGACTACGACGTCCGCAGCGAGCGGCTCGCCGAGGTGCTGCGCGAGCTCGAGGATCCCGGTGTCTGGAGCGACCCCGACCGTGCGCAGGAGCTCGGCCGTGAGCGGACCCGGCTGGAGGGCGTGGTCGGAACTCTCGACCGGCTGACGCACGGCCTCGGTGAGGCGCGCGAGCTGCTCGAGCTGGCCGAGGCCGAGGGCGACGCGGACATCGTGCAGTCGGTCGCAGCGGATGCGGCGCGTCTCGATCAGCAGGTCGCGCGTCTGGAGTTCCGCCGCATGTTCCCGGGCGAGATGGACTCCCACAATGCCTTCGTGGACATCCAGGCGGGAGCCGGTGGCACCGAGGCGCAGGACTGGGCGCAGATGCTGTTGCGCATGTACTTGCGCTGGGCCGACGAGCACGGTTTCAAGGCCGAGGTCATCGACATCAACGACGGCGAGGTGGCCGGCATCAAGAGCGCCAGCATCCGCATCGAGGGCGAGTACGCCTACGGCTGGCTGCGCACCGAGACGGGCGTCCACAGGCTGGTCCGCAAGTCGCCTTTCGATTCCAACGCCCGCCGCCACACCTCTTTCGCCTCGGTGTTCGTTTCGCCGGAAGTGGACGACGACATCGACATCGAGATCAATCCGGCCGACCTCGAGACGGACGTGTATCGGTCGAGCGGCGCGGGCGGGCAGCACGTGAACAAGACCGAGTCGGCGGTGCGGATCCGGCACCTTCCGTCCGGCATCGTCGTGGCCTGCCAGAGCGAGCGCAGCCAGCACAAGAACCGGTCGACGGCGATGAAGATGTTGAAGGCCAAGCTCTACGAGCTCGAGGTCAACAAGCGCAACGCGGCGGCCAAGGTGCTCGAGGACTCCAAGTCTGACGTGAGCTGGGGCAACCAGATCCGGTCCTACGTTCTCGACCAGTCGCGGATCAAGGACCTGCGCACCGGCGTGGAGATCGGCAACACGACCGCCGTGCTCGACGGCGACCTCGACCCGTTCCTCGAGGCGAGCTTGAAACAGGGACTGTAGCAGGGGGATGCCGGTCCACACGGTGCGCAAATGAGCGAACAAGACACTGCAGCGGATATCAACCACCTGATCGCCGAACGGCGCGCCAAGCTCGAGCGGCTGCGGGACCAGGGGAACCCCTTTCCCAACGACTTCCGGCGGGATGCGACCGCCGAGGAACTGCACCTGGCCTACGGCGACCGGGCCGACGAGTGGCTCGAAGCGCACCCGACCCGTGTCGCGGTCGCGGGCCGCATGCTGTTCAAGCGGGTGATGGGCAAGGCCAGCTTCGCGAAGCTCCAGGATCGCAGCGGCCAGATCCAGCTCTTTCTGCAGCGCGACGCGCTCGGCGACGTCTACGAGGCTTTCAAGGGCTGGGACGTCGGCGACGTGCTGGGCGCCGAGGGCATGCTGTTCAAGACCCGGACCGGAGAGTTGTCGGTGCGCGTCGAGCGGCTGCGGCTGCTGGTCAAGTCGCTGCGCCCGCTGCCGGACAAGTGGCACGGGCTGGCCGACGTCGAGCAGCGCTACCGGCAGCGCTACGTCGACCTGATCGTAAACGAGCAGAGCCGGGCGGTGTTCCGCGCGCGAACGCGGATCATCCAGTACCTGAGGAGCTTCCTCGACGCGCTGGACTTCATGGAAGTCGAGACGCCGATGATGCAGGTCATACCGGGCGGTGCCGTGGCACGTCCGTTCGTGACTCATCACAACGCGCTCGACCTGGACATGTACCTGCGCATCGCGCCGGAACTGTTCCTGAAGCGGCTGGTCGTGGGCGGCTTCGAGCGCGTGTACGAGATCAACCGCAATTTCCGCAACGAGGGTCTCTCGACACAGCACAACCCGGAATTCACGATGCTGGAGCTCTACCAGGCCTACGCGGACTACCGCGACCTGATGGACCTGGTCGAGCGCATCTTCCAGGGCATCGCGGACACGATGCTCGGCACGCGGCGGGTTCCCTACCAGGGAGAGACCTACGATTTCGGCGCCGCGTTCCGCCGCGTGACGATCGAGGACCTCGTCGTGCACTTCAATCCTGGCATCGAGCGGCCGCGGCTGCGGGATGCCGATTACCTGCGGCAGGTCTGCGCGCGGCTCGGGATCGAGCCCCACGCCTCGGATGGTCCCGGCAAGCTGCAGGTCGAGATCTTCGAGAAGACCGCGGAGCACCGCCTGACCCAGCCGACCTTCGTCTATGCCTACCCGGCGGAAGTCTCGCCGCTCTCGCGGCGCAACGATTCGGACCCGTTCATCACCGACCGCTTCGAGTTCTTCGTCGGCGGGCGCGAGCTGGCGAACGGATTCTCCGAGTTGAACGATCCCGACGACCAGGCCGCCCGATTCCGCGAGCAGGTGGCGCGCAAGAGCTCCGGCGACGAGGAAGCGATGTTCTACGACGCGGACTATGTGCGCGCGCTGGAGTACGGCCTGCCGCCGACCGCCGGGCTCGGCATCGGCGTCGACCGCATGGTGATGCTGTTCACCGACCAGCCCTCGATCCGCGACGTGCTGCTGTTCCCGCACATGCGGCCGGAGCAGGAGTAGGGGATGGGAATAAGGGACTAGGGACTAGGGACTAGGGACTAGTGACTAGTGATTAGCGGATAGCGGATAGTCGAAAGTATGAGCGCGGGGACTGGCACTGCCTTACTACCCGCTAGTCCCTAGTTCCTAGTCACTAGCCCCTATCTCGTACGGCAGTTCCACCGGCACCGCTCGTCGTCCGTCCTCTGTCCTGAGCTCGTGGCCGAGCGCGTCGAGGCTCACGACCGCGAGCATCTCGACGCCGCCCGATACCGGGGCGGCCATCAGGACCTCTCCGAGCTTTGCGCCGTCGCGCAGCAGCGCGTCCCCGATCGCTGGTGGTGTCGTACCGTCGAGCCGATAGCGCAGCGTGCGTCGCTTGATTCGCCCGAGGTGCTGGGTGCGAACGACGATTTCCTGTCCGGTGTAGCAACCCTTCGAGAAGCTGATCGCGTCCAGCAGGTCGAGGTTCAGCATCTGGGCGGTGTACGCCTCGCTGGAGGCGGCAAAGATCTGTGGCAGGCCTTCGGCGATGTCCGCCGCGAGCCATTCGCCCAACTGGCCGGCGTCCTGCTGCGCGGGCCAGCGAAAGCCCGCGGCCTCCCATGCCTCGATGCTGGCCGCGGCGACGGTCCGGGTCGACGAATGGCTGAAATGGACGGCATCCGGCGGTCCGGCTGAACCCGCGGGCAGCAGCGCGCATTGCAGTCCGGCGGGAATCTCGATCGTGACTTTCGCCCTCAGCACGTAGCGCCGCAGGTGGGTCGCGAGGCGTTCCGCCAGTTCCGCAGGCAGCAGTGCGTCGATGACGGAGTCCTGTTGGCGCAGCCGTAGCAACGCGATCACGCGGCCCTGCGGGGTGTTGCAGGCGGCCAGCTGGGTGCGACCATCGGCGAGCAGCCGGACGTCGCTGGTCAGCTGGCCTTGCAGAAAATCCGCCGCCTGCGGGCCCGCGAAACGGACGACGCTGAGGAACGGCAACGGAATGGGTTCGCGGGTCGGATGCATGATTTCCCCTGTTGTCGGTTGCGGCCCCTGTGCGACGCAAAGGCCGGGCCGGGGCAAGGCATGCTACACAGACTCGGTCCCGAGGGTTCGGTGCCGGAATTGTCTTTAGTTTCAATGTGGTGAAGCCGCGCCCGTTCTGGCAGACTTACAGGGTTACGTCATGAATGCACCGCAAGAAGAGCAAGCCGACGCCCAGGATCGGTCCGAGCCCGGGGAGCCCGCCGCGCGCGAGCCACGCCAGGCGCCGAGGCCGCGCGAGATCGGAGGTCGCCAGGGACCGGAGCCGACCCGCTTCGGGGACTGGGAAAAGGCCGGCCGGTGCATCGATTTCTAGCGCCCGGACCGGAGGAAATAGCGCATGTCCCAGCGTGAGCGGCCGCTGTCACCGTTCCTGCAGTATCGCTGGCAGTACACGAACACACTGTCGATCCTGCACCGGATCACCGGCGTGCTGCTGAGCCTGGGTTTCCTGCTGCTGGTCTACTGGCTCGCGGCCATCGCGGCGGGGCCGGACTCCTACCGGCTTGCCGCCGAGCGGCTCGGCTCGCCGCTCGGCATGCTGGTGCTGGTCGGGGTGCTGCTCGCCTTCTGCTATCACCTGCTGAACGGCGTGAGGCACCTGTTCTTCGACCTCGGCCACGGCTTCGACAAGGCCCGGGCTCGCGCCAGCGCGAGGGCGGTGGTCATCGGCACCGTGCTGCTCGGTATCGGCTTCTGGCTGGTCCTGCGGCATGGACTCGGAGGTGGCGCATGAGCCTGCGCAGTCCGCTCGCACGGGCCATCGGCCACGGCTCGGCCAAGGAGGGTGCCTCGCACTGGTACGCGCAGCGCGTGTCCGCCGTCGCGCTGCTGTTTCTCGGCCTGTGGTTCATCTTCTCGCTCGGTACCGCGGGCGGTGCCGACTACGGCACGGTCGCGGCCTGGCTCGGCCGGCCGATCAATTCGGCACTCGCGGTGCTGCTGGTCGTGACGCTCGCCCATCACGCGCTGCTCGGCCTGCAGGTGGTCGTCGAGGATTACGTCGGGGGCCGTGGCGCGCGCGTCGCGGTGCTGGTCGGGCTCAAGTTCGTTTTCGTGCTGGCCGCGGTCGTCGGCGTGCTGGCCGTGCTGCGCGTGGCAATCGGAGGCTGGACATGACCGCCTATACGTTCACCGACCACAGTTACGACGTGGTCGTGGTTGGCGCGGGCGGCGCAGGGCTCCGGGCCACGCTCGGGCTCGCCGAAGCGGGTCTCAGCACCGCCTGCCTCAGCAAGGTCTTCCCGACGCGCAGCCACACCGTCGCCGCGCAGGGCGGCATCAGCGCAGCGCTCGCGAACATGGGCGAGGACGACTGGCGCTTCCATTTCTACGACACGATCAAGGGATCCGACTGGCTGGGCGACCAGGACGCGATCGAGTTCATGTGCAAGGAGGCGCCGGCCGCCGTCATCGAGCTGGAGCACTACGGCGTGCCGTTCTCGCGCACCGAGGACGGGCGCATCTACCAGCGGCCCTTCGGCGGCATGACGACGCATTACGGCAAGGGCATCGCGCAGCGCACCTGCGCGGCGGCGGACCGGACCGGGCACGCGATGCTGCACACGCTGTACCAGCAGTCGCTGCGTCACCAGGCGCGCTTCTTCATCGAGTATTTCGCGATCGACCTGATCATGGAGGACGGCGAGTGCCGTGGCGTCGTCGCGCTCGACATGTCGGACGGCTCGCTGCACCGCTTCCGTGCCCAGAAGACGATCCTCGCCACGGGCGGCTACGGCCGCGCCTACTTCTCCTGCACGTCCGCGCACACCTGCACCGGCGACGGCGGCGGCATGGTGCTGCGCGCCGGCCTGCCGCTGCAGGACATGGAGTTCGTGCAGTTCCACCCCACCGGCATCTACGGCGCGGGTTGCCTGATCACCGAGGGTGTGCGTGGCGAGGGCGGCTACCTGACGAACTCGACGGGCGAGCGCTTCATGGAGCGCTATGCACCGAACGCCAAGGACCTCGCGTCGCGCGACGTGGTGAGCCGGGCCATGACGATCGAGATCCGCGAAGGCCGCGGCGTCGGAGCCGGCAAGGACCACATACACCTGCACCTCGAGCATCTCGGCGCGGAAGTGATCAAGGAGCGCCTGCCCGGCATCGCCGAGACCGCGCGCATCTTCGCCGGCACCGACGTCACCCGGGAGCCGATCCCGGTG
>CAZKLS010000120.1:0-7577 GCA_964553405.1 uncultured Steroidobacteraceae bacterium | reverse complement strand
TCCTTCAGGAACTTCACCACCTCGCCGACGTGCGCGAGGTCGACGTGATAGTACGATCGCGTGAAGCTGAACAGCACGCTGACCGTGCCTTCCTCCAGCATGATCGCGTCCACCACGACGCCGCTGTCCTGGTTGCGCAGCGCGACGACGAACGGCAGCGTCCAGCCGCGACCACTGATGCGGCCCACCAGGTAGGCGCGGGTGAGCTGGTAGAAAACCTCCTTGATCACCTCGATCTGCTCCACGCTGCGCCGCTCGCCGCCCGAACCCAGCGAGGCCTTCAGTTCCTCGCTGACGGTGCGCACGCTGCGATCGAAGTCCCGGTAGGGCGTGCGGAAGCGGAAGTCCGCGAGCAGTTCCTCGACCAGCAGCTCGAGCGAGCCGCGGTTGACGTACACCTTCGTCTCGACGTGCGTCTCGACGCTGGCCAGCGGGTTCATGTCCAGCGCGATGAACTCGACCGCCGCGTCGACGCCGACGGTGCCGAACGTCTTGCGCGTGACGGAGCTGAAGAACGTCTTCGGGAACTCGTTGTCCGGCAGCGGATCGATGATTTCGGCGAAGCGCCGCTTGACCGCGGCCCAGATCGCGCGCTCGTGCACGTCCTCGCCGAGCTTGCGCAGCATCAGCTCGACGGTGCCGTCCACGTACTTGGTGTAGAGCTCGATCCGCTCGACGGCGTCCCGCTGGCTGCCGCGCCAGTCCCGGTTCTCGAACCGCCGCGGGGCGCGCTGGGTGATCGCGCGGAAGTCGGCGTTGTAGTCCGCGAACGCGTCGACGAGGGTCTGCGCGCAGTCCTCGATCAGCGCGTCGCGGCTCTGCGGTGGCGAGACCGAGAGGTTCACGTCCCGCCGCCGGGCGGTCCGCTCCGGTGCACCACGGTGCCGGTCACAGGTTGCGGATCAGCGCGTCGCCGAACTCGCTGCACTTGACCTCGGTGGCGCCCTCCATCAGGCGCGCGAAATCGTAGGTTACGACCTTCTGCGCGATGGTCCGGTCCATCGCCGTGATGATCGCGTCGGCCGCCTCGGTCCAGCCCATGTAGCGCAGCATCATCTCGCCGGAGAGGATCACCGAACCCGGGTTCACCTTGTCGAGGTTCGCGTACTTCGGCGCCGTGCCGTGCGTCGCCTCGAACACCGCGTGCCCGGTCATGTAGTTGATGTTGCCGCCCGGCGCGATGCCGATGCCGCCCACCTGCGCGGCGAGGGCGTCCGAGAGGTAGTCGCCGTTCAGGTTCATCGTGGCGATCACGTCGAACTCGTCCGGGCGGGTCAGCACCTGCTGCAGCGTGATGTCGGCGATCGCGTCCTTGACGATCACCTTGCCCGCGGCATTGGCGGCGTCCTGCTCCTCGTTGGCGGCCTTGGGTCCCTTCTCGGCGCGGGTGCGCTCCCACTGGTCCCAGGTGTAGGTGTGGTCCGGGAACTCGCGCTCGGCGAGCGCGTAGCCCCAGTTGCGGAAGGCGCCCTCCGTGAACTTCATGATGTTGCCCTTGTGCACGAAGGTCACGCTCTTGCGCCGGTTGTCGATCGCGTACTGGATCGCGGCGCGCACCAGCCGTTCCGTGCCTTCCTGCGAGACGGGCTTGATGCCGATTCCGGAGCTCCCCGGGAACCGGATCTTGCCGTACATCTTCGGGAAGTTCTCCTTGAACAGCGCGAGGAACCTGGCGTTGTCGGCCGAGCCGGCCTCGAATTCGACGCCCGCGTAGATGTCCTCGGTGTTCTCGCGGAAGATCACCATGTCCACCTTCTCCGGGTGGCGCACCGGCGAGGGAACGCCCTTGAACCAGCGTACCGGCCTGAGGCAGACGTAGAGGTCGAGCATCTGGCGCAGCGCGACGTTCAGCGAGCGGATGCCACCGCCGATCGGCGTCGTCAGCGGTCCCTTGATCGACACCAGGTACTCGCGGCAGGCCGCGACGGATTCGTCCGGGAGCCAGGTGTTGAACATGTCGTTCGACTTCTGCCCGGCGTAGATTTCCATCCAGTGGATCCTGCGCTTGCCGCCGTAAGCCTTCGCGACTGCCGCGTCCAGCACACGGACCGAGGCGCGCCAGATGTCCGGGCCGGTACCGTCGCCCTCGATGAAGGGAATGATCGGCTGATCGGGAACCTGCAGCCGCCCGTTTGAAATCGTGATCTTCTGGCCGCCCGCGGGCACTTCTAACTTTACGGCGCTGGACATCGAGCTGTCTCCGGTTCGGATTTAGCTGAGATTGACCGCGAATGCTAGCACAGCGCAGTTGCGGTACAGGGTGCCCCGGCTAGCGCAGAGTGACGAGGGCCGTGACCACTTTCGGCGGGTCGTTGACTTCGGTCCAGGCGAACAGGATCCCGCCGCCGGTCGAGACCATCTGCGGGAATCCCGACGAACGGGCTACGCTCGATCCCGCGATGTCGACCGCCTCTCCGGCCGGCCCGTCCCGGTCGAACGGCTGGGCACGAATCCGGCCCCCGGAATCCCCGTCCTCGAGCCAGCTGACGATCGCCCGCCCGTCCGCGAGCACGACGTCCACGCGTCCCGCGACCCGGCCTGCGGCGACCTCGAGAGGCCGGGAAAACGAGCGCCCGCCGTCCTCGGAGAAGGCGAGCCGGACCCGCGGCAGGTCCGGCGCCGTGAACCACGCGACCACCACCGTCGAACCACTGGCGTCCACCGCCGGTCCGTTCACCGGGCAGGCATCGATCCGCCAGCCGTCGGCGTGGACGGGCACCGGGTCGGACCAGCCTTCCGCGGTCCAGCGTCGCAGCGCGATGTCGCGGATCTCGTCCACGTCGCGATCCCGGTACACGAGTACTGGACCGTCCGCGGTGATCGCGACGTCGGTCTGGCAGCAGTCGCAGACCCTGGCATCGATCTCGACGTCCTCGCCGCCCGCCGGGGTCAACGGTCCGCCGCGCAACGTCATCGCGCCGTCCGCCGGGCCGTGCCCGTTGCCGCTCGCGTGGCCGCCGCCGGTGTGCCGCCCGTCGAGCCATGCCGCCCATGGCCGGCCATCCCAGCCGTAAAGCGAAACGAATCCGTGCTCGGTCGGCGTCCCATCGTCGTGCGGGCTGAAGGGGCCGGACCAGCTACGGCCACCGTCCTCGGACAGGCTCACGCGAACGTCGTAGGAATAGATTCCCCCGGCGGTCTGCTCCAGCCAGTGAGCAGCCAGCCGGTCGCCGCCGAGCGGCACGACGGAAGGGAAGTCGGCCCAGTTGATGAACCAGTTCGATCCGCTCGCCACCGTGCGGGCCGGCTGCCAGCGGCCCTGTCTCCAGTCCGCGAAGCGCAGCGCGTAGCCATCGCCCCGGGGTTCCAGCCAGCCGGCGACCACTTCCCCGGCCGGACCCGCTGCGAGATTCGGATACCGGGCGCCGGTGCCTGCCGGCAGCTCGCGACGTTCAACCCCGTCCAGCCAGGGTCCGGGCTCGCGAGCGCAGGCCGCGAGCAGCAGCACGAGCGTGGTCGTGGTCAGCATGTTCCTCACGGACGCCATTGTGCAGCAGTTCATGGGTTCGGGACCGGGCGCTTCGTTTCGCGAGTCACTGGTGGCTGCCTGCTTGCCATCGCGCCGGGTGGCGCGCTAGTGTCGGCGCTCATGAACAGCCGTGCGGGCATGCCGACGGGGCTCGCCTGGATCAGGCGCAGGCAGCGTGCGCTCGCCAGGAGCGTGCTCGCGTTGTTCTGCCTCGCCTGGCTGCAGATGGCCGCGCTGCCCTGCGTGATGGCCCACGCCGGCGAGGGCAGCGGAACTCAGGCCGCGGCGGCGCTGGCTGAGCACGCGGGCATGGACCACGGCGCGCACGGGGGTCACGCCCACCACGCCGGCGGCGACCCGGTCCACGAGACCACGCGGCACTGCATCTACTGCCCCGCGGATTTGGGCCACGGGTCCGGTGCCGCGGACGAGCAGTGTTCGTTTCCGCACGACCCGCAGGTCGATGCGCGCACGGCCGGCGCCGTCCTCGTTCCGCCACTGGCGGTCGCATACACGGTTCCCGCGCTTCCGACCGCGGCGGTCCGCTTCCCGGCCCAGCATGCCGTCGCGGCCGCGCCGCCGACGCCGCTGACCGTCAGTTTCTGTCGCTTCATCGAGTAGTCCGACTCCTCATCGCCTTTCCGGGTTTTCGAGCCCACTGTCGTTGTAGGGAGTCTGGTCATGCTCAATCTGCGTCCGGCGGCGAGCCGGTCGATCCCCGTGGTCCGTCGCGTGGACCCGCGAAAGTCCCTCGGCCTCGTGCTTGTCGGGGCCCTGGTTTCATTCAGTCCCGCATCGTCCGCGCTCTCGCTGGCGGAAGCGGAACGCATCGCCGTCGAGCGCGACGCGGTGCTGCGCGTGCTGGCCGAGGAGTCCCTTGCGATGCGCGAGCGCGGCGTGGCCGAGGGCCAGCTGATGGACCCGCGGCTGCGCCTCGGAGCGGTCAACGTCCCCGTCGATACGTTCAGCCTGGACGACGAGGACATGACCATGCTGGAGCTCGGCGTCAGCCAGGAGTTTCCCGCCGGCGACACGCGCAGGCTCGCGCGGGAGCGCATGGACATCTCGGCAAGTGCCAGCGAGGCCGTGGCCGCGGACCGGCGGCTGCGGGTGCGACTGGAGGTCCGGCGCGTGTGGACCGAGCTCGCTTACCTGAAACGGACCGGCGAACTGCTCGAGGTCGAGCAGGACTGGGTGGAGCAGCTGCGTCGCTCGGCCACGGCGCGCTACGCCTCCGGTCAGGGCAAGCAACTCGACGTGCTGCGGGCGGGCCTCGATGCCGCGATGCTCCGCGAGCGCCAGCTCGACCTCGACCGGGACGAAGCCGTGCAACGTGCGCAGCTGCGCCGCTGGCTGGGGGACGAGGCTGCCAGCCAGGCCGGTCCGTTCGTGCTTCCTGCGGCGCGGGAACCCGCGCCCCTGGCCGAGCTCGAGCACGCGTTGCACCAGCACCCGGCACAGCTGGACTACGAGCGCCGGATCCGCGCGGCTGAAACGACGGCCGAGCTCGCGCTGCAGCGCAATCGTCCGGGCTGGATGCTGGACCTGAGCTACGGCTGGCGGGAGGGAGAGATGCAGGACGGGAGCGCGCGCTCCGACATGGTGAGTGCGATGGTCAGCTTCGACCTGCCGCTGTTCAGGAAGAACCGGCAGGACCGGGAGGTATCGGCGGCACGCGCCGAGGCCCGCGGGCTGGTCGAAATGCACGAGGACCACGTGCGCGAGATGAGCGCGATGCTGGCCGAGGCCTGGGCCGATGCGAGCCGCACGCTCGAGCTCGAGAGGTTCTACGAGTCCGAGCTGCTGCCGCTCGCGGAGCAGTCGATCGAGGCGGCGATGCTCGCCTGGCGCAACAACAGGGCGATGCTCGAGGAAGTCATCAGCGCCCGTGAAGTCGCGCTCGAAACACGCATCAAGCACCTGCGGCTCGCGGCCGACCGAGCGCAGGCGCAGCACCAGATCGATTACCTGAGCGGAGGCCAGTCATGAGCCCGTACACGCAGAAGCGATCGCTGATTGCCGAAGGCGCAGGCCGCCGCATTGCAGTCTCGATGGCCTTGCTGGCCGGCTTGCTGCTGCTGGCGGGCTGCCCGGGCGAGCAGGCCTCCGAGCCGGCCGCGCAGGCAGCGGACGATACCGCCGTGGAGCATGCGCTGAAGCACACCAACCCGCTCTACCGCTGTCCGATGCACCCCGAGATCGTCAGCGACGAACCCGGCGAATGCCCGATCTGCGGCATGGACCTCGTCGAGGAAGAGCCGGATACGGGGGCGCATTCGGTTGCGGAGCCCGGCGCGAGCCCCGGGGTCCACGTCTCGCCGGCCGTGATCAACAAGCTGGGCGTGCGCACGGAGGCCGCGAGCCGCGAGCGGCTCGAGCGGCGCGCCGAGACCGTCGGTTACCTCGGCTACGACGAGCGGCGTGTGCAGCAGGTCCGGCCGCGCGCGGAGGGCTGGATCGAGGGCCTCGCGATACGCGCCGTAGGCGATCCCGTCGAGGCGGGACAGCTGCTGTTCCGCCTGTACTCGCCGATGCTGGAGAGCGCGCAGCAGGAATACCTCGATGCGCTCGCGATCGGCAACCAGGAGCTGATCGAGGCGTCGCGTGCGCGGCTGCGCGCGCTCGGCCTGGATGCGGGCACGGCGAACCGCCTGGCACGATCCGGGCGGGCCGGTGGTCGTGTGCCGTTCGTCGCGCCGGTCTCCGGCGTGGTGACCACGCTCGAAGTCGAGGAGGGCTCGATGGTCACGCCCGAGATGGTCGTGTTGACGATCACCGAGCTCGACAGTCTCTGGGTCATCGCCGAGATTCCCGAAGCCCAGTCGGGATGGGTACGAGCGGGCACCGGGGCCGAGCTCAGCTTCCCCGCCATGCCCGGGCGCACGCTGAACGGCCGGGTGGAATACGTCTACCCCGAGCTCGACCCCGAGACCCGCAGCGTGCGGGCTCGCATCACGCTGGACGCGCCGCCCGGCGTGCTGCGGCCGAACATGCTCGCGTCCATCAGCCTGCTCGGCGAGCCCGGCGAGCCGGTCGTGAACATTCCGCGCAGCGCGCTGATCAGGAGCGGCACCGAGGACCGTGTCGTCGTGGCGCTGGGCGACGGACGGTTCCAGCCACGGCGCGTCGTGCCGGGACTCGAGAGCGGCGAGCGGATCGCGATCCTCGAGGGTCTCGCCGCGGGCGAGGAGGTCGTCGTGTCCGGCCAGTTCCTGCTCGACTCCGAGGCCAATCTCCGCGCGGGCCTGCGCCGCCTCGAGTCCGAGCCCGAGCGGGAAGACGCGGATCGGGCGGCGGACGACGGCGCCGAGGAAACGTCCCATGACCATCATCACTGAGCCCGGACCATGATCACCGCGATCATCCGCGCCTCGCTGGAGAACCGGGCCCTCGTCCTGCTGCTCTCGGCGATGCTCGCCGCAGTGGGCCTGTACTCGATCCGGCACACGGCCGTGGATGCGCTCCCGGACCTGTCGGACGTGCAGGTGATCGTACGCACTCCTTATCCGGGCCAGGCGCCGCGCGTCGTGGAGGACCAGGTCACCTACCCGCTGACCACGTCGCTGCTGTCGGTGCCGGGGGCCACGACGGTGCGCGGCTACTCGTTCTACGGGGACTCCTTCGTCAACGTGCTGTTCGCCGACGGCACCGACCCGTACTGGGCACGCTCGCGCGTGCTCGAGTACCTGAGCCAGGCCGCCGCGCGCCTGCCCGAGGGCGTGCGCCCGTCGCTCGGGCCGGATGCGACCGGCGTCGGCTGGATCTACCAGTACGCGCTGGTGGACCGGTCGGGCCGCAACGACCTGGCGCAGCTGCGCTCGTTGCAGGACTGGTTCCTGAAGTTCGAGCTCCAGGCGCTCGACGGCGTGGCCGAGGTGGCGACGGTCGGCGGCATGGTGAAGCAGTACCAGGTGGTGGTGGACCCGCTGCGGCTGCGCGGCTACGGAATACCGCTCGCGACGGTCGAGCAGGCGATCCGGGCCGGCAACCAGGAGGTTGGCGGCTCCGTCGTCGAGATGGCAGAGGCGGAGTACATGGTCCGCGCGACCGGCTACGTGCAGCGCATCGAGGACCTCGAGCGCATTCCGCTCGCGACCAGCCGGACGGG
>CAZKLS010000119.1:0-7584 GCA_964553405.1 uncultured Steroidobacteraceae bacterium | reverse complement strand
CTCGAATCCGGCATTGCGGCCAGCCAGGGCGCCCAGGTGTCAGGTTTTCACCTGCTCGACCGCAACGAAGACGGCCTGCGCTGGCGGATCAACCTGATCGATGCCGCGCAGCACTCGATCGATCTCCAGTATTACCTCTGGTACGGCGACCCGGCTGGGAGAATCCTCACCAAGCACATCGTCGATGCCGCGAATCGCGGCGTGAAGGTACGAATGATCGTCGACGACATCAACACGATGTTCAGCGATGCGGCCACCGTCCTGCAGCGGGACAGCCGGGCGGCGATCCTCGATGCACACCCGAACATCGAGCTGCGGTTGTTCAATCCCTGGAAGAACCGGGCGATCTCCAGTCGCGTCGGCGAAATGGTCGGCGACCTCGACCGCCTGAACCAGCGCATGCACAACAAGTCGCTGATCGTGGACAACCGTGCGGCGATCCTCGGCGGGCGCAACATCGGCGACGATTACATGGGCCTGCACCCGGAATACAACTTCCACGATCTCGACGTGCTGGGGATCGGGCCGGTCGCACGGCAGGCGTCCGCGGTGTTCGATTCGTTCTGGAACAGCGCGTGGGTGCTGCCGGTCTCGGCACTCGGGGTGGAAACCACCGAGGCCGAGCGCGACGCACTGCGCGAGCACATTCTCGAGGAACTCGCCACGGCGAAGTCACTCGAGCGCTTTCCTGTCGAATGGCAGGATCCCTCACCGGCGCTGGCTGAGCTGAGCGGTTCGCTTCACTTTGGGACGAGCCAGGTGTACTCGGATGTGCCGACGGACGAGGGACTTCGGCACGAGATGATCGAGGTGATCTACCGCCTCGTGTCGACGGCCGAGCGCGAGCTGCTGATCACGAACGCCTACATCATCCCGGCCGACCGTGGCATCGCGAAGATGGCCGAACTCGGTGGGCGCGGAGTCAAGATCAGCGTGCTCACCAATTCACTGGCGTCGCACGACGTCCCCGCGGTCAACAGCCACTACAAGCAGTGGCGCAAGCCGATGCTCGAGTCCGGCGTCCAACTGTACGAGATCCGACCCGACGCTGCGATACAGTCCGAAGTCGCCGATACGCCGCCTACGAGGGCCCAATTCATGGGGCTTCACGTCAAGGCATTGGTCGTGGACCGCAAGCGCGCGTACATCGGTTCGATGAATCTCGACCCGCGGTCCATCGGCATCAACTCCGAAATGGGCGTGATCATCGAGAGCCCGGGGCTGGCGGAGCAGCTGGCGCGCCAGATGGAGCGCGACATGCGTCCCGAGAACAGCTGGAACGTCCAGTTCGATGCCAATGGCTCGCTGCGCTGGGTATCCGGGGATGAGGTCCTCACGCGCCAGCCCGCGCGCAGCGAGTGGCAGCGCATCCAGGACATGTTCTTCATGCTGTTCCCGAGTGACCAGTACTGACGGAGGAATCCGCGTGCAAGCCAGGCCTGCAAAGAGAATTACGCACCAGGGTTGGGCGGTTGCGGTCATCGCCACGGCGGGGATGCTTGTCGGACGGGCTCACGCGACGGAGGCTCCCGCTGCGTATCCCGGATACCTGGAGCGGGTGCAATCGAAGACGCTGGGCGAAGTGACGGTTTCCGCCGCGGCGCTGTCCGCCGAGGAAGGTGCCGCCGTTTACGGCGTGCCGCTGGCCGAGAAGCTCATCCAGCCTGTCTGGGTCACCGTCGAGAACCGGGACGATGTGCCGTACTGGCTGATGTTCCCGGGGCTCGATCCGAACTTCTTCCCGCCCTCGGAAGCGGCGGAAGGGATGGCGACGGGCGCCGGCGGGCCGACGTTGAAGGAACTGGACGGTCGTTTCCGGGAGCTGGCGTTCAAGAACCCGGTGCCACCGGGCGCGACCGTCTCGGGCTTCGTCCTCACCAACCTCAGTGAGGGCGTGAAGCTGCTGCAGGTGGACCTGTTCGCCGACCGGCGCAGTCACAGCTTCTCGTTTCTGGCGGTGGTGCCGGGCCTGAAGACCGATTACGAGAAGAGCGAGGTCTTCCGGGACAAGCTGCTTGCGGATCCGCTGCTCACCGACTACACGGATGACGCGGCGTTCCAGGCGGCGCTCGAGGCGCTGCCCTGCTGCGTGACGAACAAGGACGGCTCGAAGAACGGCGACCCGCTGAACCTCGTCGTCATCGGCGGCGTCGACGATGCTTTCCCTGCATTGATCCGCCGCGGCTGGACGCCCACCGAGGTGACGTGGAAGGGGTCGGTGATGCGAATGGTGAGTTCCGCCTTGTCGCGTGAGCGTTATCCCTATGCGCCGATCAGTGATCTCTATCTTTTCGGTCGGCCGCAGGACATCGCGCTGCAGAAGGCGCGCGACAACATCCACCAGCGCAATCACCTGCGGCTTTGGCGCAGCACGATGAGTTACCACGGCCAGCCGGTCTGGGTGGGACAGATCAGCCGTGACATCGGCAGCCGGATGACCATCCACTCGCCGACACTGACGACTCACAAGATCGACCCCGATGTCGACGAGGCAGCCCGCGCGCTGACCGAGGACCTGGTCTATTCGCAGGGGCTGCGGGCCATCGGGCTTGTCGGCGGGGTGGGTGCCGCGCCCAAGGACGCGCCCCGCGAGAACCTGACGACGGATCCGTACTTCACGGAAGGACTGCGTTACGTGCTGGTGTTCGACAGCGAGCCGACCTCGCTCACCGAGATCGAGATCCTGCCATGGCGTTTGCCCGGCGGTGGTTTCGTCGAGCAGGCGGCTGGGGAGACCACGCCATGAGCGCGACGCTGCAACGCGCGGGCAGCGCGATTCGCCTCACGTATGTCGCTGGCGCGATGCTGCTTCTCGGAGCCTGCGCGACCTGGCAGGCGCCGACGGATACCAGCGACGCACCCTTGCGGGCCCGGGCGATCACGCAGCAGAAAGGTTCGGTGCAGGTCAGCGCCGCGGTGCTCGGAGCGCAAGACAGCCTGCGGCTGTTCGGTACGGACGTGACTGCGGCCGGTGTCCAGCCAGTGTGGATCGAGGTCGACAATCGCAGCGACCACATCCTCTGGCTGCTGCGCACCGGCACGGATCCGGATTACTTCTCTCCACTCGAGGTTGCCTGGTCGGCTCACGTGACCTTCGGCGGCAAGACCAACGAGCGCATCGACGAGCAATTTTCTGCACTGGCGTTTCCGAACCCGATCCCGGCGCGCGCTACCGCGAGCGGCATCGTGTTCACGAATCCCCAGCCCGTCACGAAGCTGGTCAACGTCGACCTGCTCGGCAACCGGGCGATGGTGCCTTTCACGCTGCTGCTGCCGGTACCTGGCGACATCGCGGCCGGAACGGCAGTCATCCATCGCTACAGTGATGCCGAGATTGCGTCCTATGATGATCCAGACGCGCTTCGCGATGCGATCGAGGCGCTGCCATGCTGTGCAGAAAGCGACGAAGGTGCCGGCGGCGGCGGGCCGATCAACGTGGTGTTGATCGGCGCCCTGGACGACATCGCGGCCGCAGCGAACCGCCGCGGTTATCGCCGCGCAGTCGAGCCTCCTGGCACGCCGCAGCAGCTGTTCGGGCGACCGGCGGATTTCTTCGTTCGCAAGACTGCCCAGGCCGGTGCGCCGGCTGTGTGGCTTCGGATCTGGCGGGCGCCGATCAACTATCGTGGACAACCTGTGTTGGTGGCGCAGGCCGGCCGGCCGGTGGGGGGCAGGTTTTCCGCAGCAAGCGCGGACGAGTCGCGACTGAATCCTGACGTGGACGAAGTCAGGAACCTGGTCATCCAGGACTTCATGTACTCCGGGGGCCTCGAGCAGCTGGCTTTCGCGAGCGGCGTCGGCGCCGTGCCCGCGGCCCAGCCGCGGGTGATCGCGGACGGCGGCGGCTACTACACCGACGGTCGGCGAGCCGCGTTGTTCCTCGTCACGCGGCCACTGGCGTTCTCGGACGTAGAGTTGCTGGACTGGGAGCCGGTGCTGCCCGAAAAGCAGGCCGATGCGGGAAAGGAGTAGGACGATGCAGGCCCGAAAATCCATCGCTGCGGCGACAGTGACCGCAGCGACGCTGCTCATCGGCGCCTGTGCCACCACGCCGACGCCGGTGAGTACCTACACGGTGGAGGTTCCGGCGGGTGTGACTGATGCGCGAGGGCGGTTCAAGGAAATCTATTGCGCCGTGCTGGAGCAGCACGGGAAAGATCTTCCGGACTACCGGGACTGCGAGGCGGCCTTGAGTCCGGTGATCGGTCAGTTGCGCGGTGCGGCCGAACCCGTGGATCTCGGTCCTTCACGGCGGCATCTGGTGGCGGCGGTTGTACCGGGAATCGGCTACGACTGTTTCAAGGAGTGGCTCGATCCGCCTGGGACTGCTGCGGCCCACCTCCGCCAGTACGACTACGGCCAGGTCTGGATTCGGGTCGATGCGCTGTCCGGCATCGAGACCAACGCGCGCCAGATCCGCGATGCCGTCATGGCGATGCCAGCCGAGCCCGGGCCGCCGCGGCTGGTACTGGTCGGATACTCGAAGGGATCGCCGGATATCCTCGAGGCGGTGGTCCGTTATCCGGAGATCCGCGACCGGGTCGCGGCCGTGGTGAGCGCGGCCGGCGCGGTGGCGGGCTCGGCGCTGGCCAACGACGCGGACCAGCAGCAGGCCGAGTTGCTGCGGTACTGGCCGCGCTCCGAATGCGACGAGGGCGACGGAGGCGGGGTTGCAAGCCTGCGTCCCGACGTGCGCCAGGAATGGTTGAACAGCAATCCCCTGCCCAAGGATCTCAACTACTACTCACTCGTGACACTGCCCACGCCGGACAGGGTCTCGAAGGTGATCGAGAAATCGTACAAGCAGCTCGGTGAGATCGACTGGCGCAACGACAGCCAGGTGATTTACTCGGACCAGATCATTCCGGGCAGCACGCTGCTCGGCTTCCTGAATGCCGACCACTGGGCGATCGCCGTGCCGGTGAATCGCTCGCACCCTCAGATTGCCAGGTCGTTCGTCGACCACAACGACTACCCGCGCGAGGCCTTGCTCGAGGCATTGCTGCGCTTCGTGGAGGAGGACCTCGATCGACAGGCGGCGAAATAGCGCCGCCTGTGGTATCGGAGATCCCGGAGAAAGCAAAGCCACTTGCCGCGCTGACCGGAACTTCGGGCCGACTGGCCCAACCGATGCAAGACCGCTGTCGGGAACCGGAAGCGTGGTAGATCCCTGCAGGGCTTGGGAGCTCGATGAACGCGATGCGTGACCCATCGCGGCGACGTGGCCGGTGGAGACTGCTCATGCTGGTCGCCGGGCTCTCCGGTCCGGTCGGCCCGGCCTCGGCCGGGTGGCTGGAAGATCGCGGGCTCATCGATCCCGAGGACGGTATGCTGGACGCGAGCGACTACCTGTCCGGTGCTCACGGTTTCCTGCCGGTGCCTTTCTTCATCACGGAGCCGGCAATCGGCACAGGTCTCGGCCTGGCCGTGGCTTATTTCCATCCGTCTGGTGAAGACGCGGACCGCGAGGCGCACCCGCACGAGGGTCCGCCCAGCATCACGCTGGGGGTCGGCGGCTACACTGACAACGACACCTGGCTCCTCGGCGGCGTGCACCAGGGCATCTGGAAGGACGATCACCTTCGCTACCTGGGCGCCGTAGCGGCCTTGAGCGTCAATGCCAGGTACTACGGCTTGAATAGCGGGCGGGATTCGGCGGGCAACGAATTCTCGCAGGGCGTGCGGTTCAAGACCGAGGGTGGCCTGGTCTACCAGCAGCTCAACTTTCGGCTCGCGGAAAGCGACTGGTGGGCTGGCGGGCATTTCATCTACAGCGACGTCGACAACGAGTTCCGGGTGAACATCGGGCAAGACCCGCCCATCGAGCTGCCGGGCATCAGGTTCAACACGACCAACTCCGGCCTGGGCGTCAGCATCGGCTACGACGGACGGAACACGACGTTCACTCCGACGGCGGGGACGCGGCTGGAGCTCAAATACACGCGCTACGACCAGGGCATCGGGGGCGACTTCAACTACGACATGTACGAAACCGCCGTATTCCATTACCTGCCTACAGCCGAGCATTCGAGCCTCGGCCTGCGCCTGGAATTCGACGCCCTGCGTGGCGACGCTCCGTTCTTCGCCTATCCGTTCATCAGCCTTCGGGGCATTCCGGCGCTGCGTTACCAGGGCGACGACGTCGTCACGGGCGAGCTGGAGTACCTGTGGGGATTCACGTCTCGCTGGTCGCTCGCGCTGTTCGGCGGGGTCGGCAAGGCGTTCGCCGACGAATCGGCCGGAAGCAGCGACGAGACGGCCTGGGCCTACGGCACGGGCATCCGCTACCGGCTGGCGAAGAAATTCGGCCTACAGGGCGGAGTCGACGTCGCCAGGGGACCGGAAGACACAGCCTTCTACATCACCATGGGGTCGGCCTGGCGCTAGTCCGCTCCCGCGAGGTGCGCCCTGTTCAGGCCGCCCAGTCGAGGATCACCTTCCCTGACTGGCCGCTCTTCATGATCTCGAAGGCGTCCCGATACTCTGAGATCGGGAACCGGTGCGTGATGATCGGCTTCACGTCCAGTCCGCTCTGCAGCATCGCGGCCATCTTGTACCAGGTCTCGAACATCTCGCGGCCATAGACGCCCTTGATCATGAGGCCCTTGAAGATGACCTCGTTCCAGTCGATCGCGGTGTTCTCGGGAGGAATCCCGAGCAGCGCGACGCTGCCGCCGTGGTGCATCGTGCGCAGCAGGTCGCGGAACGCGGAGGGATTGCCGGACATCTCCAGACCGACGTCGAAGCCCTCCTGCATGCCGAGGTCGCGCATCGTGTCGTCCAGCGACTCGCGCGTCACGTTGATTGCGCGGGAGGCGCCCATCGCGCGCGCGAGACCGAGGCGGTAGTCGTTGACGTCGGTGACGACGATGTGCCGTGCACCGACGAAGCGCGCGATGGCGGTGGCCATGATGCCAATGGGTCCGGCGCCGGTGATCAGCACGTCCTCGCCGACCAGGTTGAAAGACAGCGCGGTGTGCGTCGCGTTGCCGAGCGGGTCCAGGATCGAGGCGATGTCGTCAGTGATCGAGTCCGGCAGCTTGAAGGCGTTGAAGGCCGGGATCACGAGGTATTCCGCGAAGCATCCCGGACGGTTCACGCCCACGCCGACCGTGTTGCGGCACAGGTGCCGTCGGCCGGCGCGGCAGTTGCGGCAGTAGCCGCAGGTCACGTGGCCCTCGCCCGAGACACGATCGCCGACCTTGAAGCCGCGCACCTCGCTGCCGATCTCGACGATCTCGCCAGAGTACTCGTGGCCGACCGCCATCGGCACCGGGATCGTCTTCTCGGCCCACTGGTCCCAGTTGTAGATGTGGATGTCGGTGCCGCAGATCGCCGTCTTGTTGATGCGGATGCGGACGTCGTTGTGCCCGACGCGCGGCTCCGGGATCTCCTCGAGCCAGATGCCGGGCGCCCGCTGGGCCTTGACCAGAGCCTTCATCTTTCAGTTCCTCGGGAGTTTCAGTGCAGCAGGCCGAGCTCGTGCCCGACCTCGGTGAATGCATCGACCGCGCGATCGAGCTGCGCGATGCTGTGGCCCGCGCACATCTGCGTGCGGATCCGCGCCTTGCCCATCGGCACGAC
>CAZKLS010000118.1:0-7726 GCA_964553405.1 uncultured Steroidobacteraceae bacterium | reverse complement strand
TGCCGGTCTTCGCGGGCGACGTCTGGTGGATCACGGCGGCCGGCGGTTCAGAACTGGATGGCAACCTCCCTCCGGACCGGGCCTTCACGCTCGGCGGTCCGTCGAGCTTCCCCGGCTACGAGCTGGGCGAGTTGCGCGTGGACGGCTACTGGACGGTGGGAACCGGTTACTCGTGGAAGTTCAGGGACACGTTGGCGATCCGCGGCGACGCGCTGTACGCCGGTCTCGGCCTCCAGGCCGGCCGCACCTACGACCGCGTGGACGGTCTGCCGGGCGAGGACATCCTTGGCGCATCGGTATTCGTTCGCGGACGGACCATCGTCGGGCCGTTGACGGTCGGGCTCGGCGGAACGACGACCGATGCCTGGAGCCTGTGGATCGCGGTCGGACGGCCTGTCGGGCACGGCACGATCCTGGAGCACGGCATCTTCCGGTGAGCGCGTTGCCTTCCGCCGGTTACGGCTGCGGGTCGTCGAGCCTGCGCCAGACGCCCTCGCGGCGCGGGTCGGCCGCGCCCTGGTAGTCTCCGGCGGCCGTCTTGCGGATGCCGTGCAGCCCGGAGTTCTCGCCGCGTCCGGCCTTGACCGTCACGCCACGCCCGGCCAGCGCAGTGAGGACCTGCGGCGGGAACTTGCCCTCCTCGCCGTAGAAATTCTCGCCGCGCGCGTAGAGGTTCGGCAGCTCGATCGCCTGCTGCAGCGGCAGCTCCCAGGCCAGCAGCCCGACCAGCGCCTTGGCGTTGTAGGCGAGGATCGCCGATCCGCCCGGTGAGCCGAGCGCCGCGTATACGCGCCCCTGCCGATCGAGCACGATCACCGGCGACATCGACGAACGCGGCCGCTTGCCCGGCGCCACGGCATTCGCCACCGGCAGCCCGGCGTCGGTCGCCGTGAACGAGAAGTCGGTGAGCTGGTTGTTGAGCACGAACCCGCCAACGACCCGGCCGGATCCGAACAGCGACTCCACCGACGTCGTCATCGAGGCCACGTTGCCCGCGCGATCCACGATGACGAAATGGCTGGTTCCGGCCGGTTCCGAGGTGGCGTCCCGCCCGCGACGCACGCCGGGCGGCTCGCCCGGCGCTGGCGGGGGACCGGCGCGCTCGCCGATCAGGGCGGCTCGCGCGGCCACGTAGGATGGATCGAGCAGGCCCGCTACCGGCACCTCGACGAACGTCGGGTCGGCGACGTAGCGATCCCTGTCCGCATACATCAGCCGGCTCGCCTCCGCGAACAGGTACCAGGCCTGCGGATCGCCGGGACCCCGCTCGGCGATGTCGGTGTGCTCGAGGATCGCCAGCAGCTGCAGCAGCGACACGCCACTCGAAGGCGGGGGCGGCACGCAGACGACATACACGAGATACGGCCTGCAGAGCGGGTCCGAGATCCCGGGCTGGTAGGCGCTCAGGTCCTCGAGTGACAGGCTCCCGGGGCGCGGCTCGGCCCGGGTGCTGCCGACGATCGCCTCGGCCAGCGGCCCCTCGAGCTGGGCGCGCGGTCCATGCTCGGCAATCGTCCGCAGCGTCGCGGCGTAGGCTGGGTTCCGCAGCGTGTCGCCGGCCTGCACGACCTCGCCGTCGGGTCGCGAGAACAGCGCACGGACGTCCGGGAGCTTCGCTTGAGGAAAATCGCTGCCGGCGAAGCGCGCGAGCCGCTGCGGCACGGCGAATCCGTCCTCCGCCAGCCTGATGGCGGGCCGCAGGAGCTCCGCCCAGCCGAGCCGGCCGAAACGCGCATGCGCCGCGCCGAGCATCGGCAGCACCCCGGGCACCCCGGTCGAGCGGCCGCTCAGTACCGCGTCCCGGTAGCCGAGCGGCTGGCCGTCTTCGCCCAGGAACATCCCGGGCGTGGCGGCCGCAGGGGCCGTCTCCCGGCCGTTGAACGCGGTGATCCGTCCGCTCGCCGCCTCGTAGTAGAGCATGAAGGCTCCGCCACCGATCCCGGAACTCTGCGGCTCCACGAGGCCGAGCACCGCCTGAACCGCCACGGCCGCGTCGGCGGCGGTACCGCCCGCCGTCAGGATCTCGAGGCCCGCTTCAACCGCCATCGGGTTCGCCGCGGCGACACCGGCTGAGGCGACCGCAGCGGCCGGTGGCCCGGCAGGGGCCGGGGCCTCCCTGGGCTCTGGCTGCCGGCAACCGCCCAGCGCGACCGCGCCGAGCAGCAGCGCCAGCGGCCAGCGGAGCCGCCGGACCTCGCCAGCGGCGGCGCGGTGACAACTGAAGCTCGAAGTTCGTCTCATCACCTCTCCCGCCGGGAGACACCGGGTCACGCAGGTTCGAAGAACGGAGACTGCCGCAGTTGCCGCCCTGCCGGCAACGCCGCCGGCACCGGCGATTCGAGTCAGGCACTGACCCGGAACGCGCAGGCAGGCTAGAGTTCGTGCTCTGCCGCCGGGAATCCCGATGTCTGAAACCGCTACAGCCGACCGCCCGCTGAGTCGATCACTGCGGCCACTGCGCGCACTGAAGCCGTATCTCGCGCGCTATCGCGGCACGATGGCGCTGGCCCTGATCGCGCTGCTCGCGGCAGCCGCGGCGCTGCTCGCGCTGCCGGTCGCGCTGCGCTACCTGATCGACGAGGGCCTCGGCTCACGCAGCGCCTCGACGATCAACCGCTACTTTCTCGGCTTCCTGGGTGCCGCGGGCATATTCGGCACGTTCGCCGCGCTGCGCTTCTACCTCGTCACCTGGCTCGGCGAGCGCGTGATCGCCGACCTGCGACGCGACGTCTATGACCGGGTCGTACGGATGGACCCGGGGTTCTTCGAGGTCACCCGCACCGGCGAAGTGCTCTCCCGGCTCACCGCCGACACGACGCTGGTGCAGTCCATCGCCGGCGTGAACCTGTCGATCATCCTGCGCTCCTCGATCACGCTCGCGGGCAGCCTGCTGCTGATGACCGTGACCAGCCTCAAGCTCGCCGGGCTGATGGTGCTGATGATCCCGGCCATCATCCTGCCGCTGATCGCGCTCGGCCGTCGGGTCCGGACGCTGTCCCGCGCCTCCCAGGACCGCATCGCCGACACCAGCGGACTCGCCGGCGAAGCGCTGAACGCGATACAGACGGTGCAGGCCTACACGCTCGAGGACGCCAGCAGCCGGCGCTTCGGCGCGGCCGTCGAGGATTCCTTCCACGCCGCCGTCCACCGCACGCGGGTCCGCTCGGCGCTGACCGCGATCTCGGTGGTGCTGATCTTCGCCGGCATCACGGTCGTGCTGTGGGTCGGGGCCCACGACGTGATCCTGGGACGCCTCACTGGCGGGCAGCTGGGGCAGTTCCTGCTCTACTCCGGCTACGCCGCCGCCTCCGCCGCATCGCTCAGCGAGATGTGGGGCGAACTGCAGCGGGCCGCCGGCGCCATGGAGCGGCTGGTGGAACTGCGCGACGCCGCGCCGGCGATCGCGGCGCCACCGGCGCCGGTGCCGCTGCCGGTTCCCGGCCGCGGCGCGATCCGCTACGAGCACGTCGTCTTCTGTTACCCGTCGCGCCCCGGACAGCGCGCGCTCGACGACTTCGACCTCGTGGTGACGCCGGGCGAGACGGTCGCATTCGTCGGGCCCTCCGGCGCCGGAAAGAGCACCAGCTTCCAGCTGCTGCTGCGCTTCTACGACCCCGACCAGGGCCGCATCCTGATCGACGGCGTCGACATCCGAAGTGCCGACCCGAAGGCCGTGCGCAACCGCATCGGGGTCGTGCCCCAGGACACGGTGCTGTTCGCGGCGAGCGCCCGCGAGAACATCCGCTACGGCCGGCCCGATGCCAGCGACGACGAAGTCGAGGCCGCGGCCCGCGCCGCGGCGGCCGACGGGTTCCTGCGCCAGCTGCCCGATGGCTACGACAGTTTTCTCGGCGAGCGCGGCACGCGCCTCTCGGGTGGGCAGCGCCAGCGCATCGCGATCGCCCGGGCGATACTGCGCGACCCGCCGATACTGCTGCTGGACGAGGCCACGAGCTCGCTCGATGCCGAGAGCGAACGACTGGTGCAATCGGCACTGGAGCAGTTGATGAAGGGCAGGACCACGATCGTGATCGCACATCGGCTCGCGACGGTGCTGAAGGCGGACCGCATCGTGGTGATGGACGCAGGCCGGATCGTCGCGACCGGCACACACGCGGAACTGCTAGTGCAGAGCCCGCTGTATGCGCGGCTCGCCGCACTGCAGTTCTCCGAAGCGGATCGGGACGGCAGGACCGCGGCGTGAGCGCGCACGGCGGACCGCGGGTCAACTCGCTCGGCCAGCCGATCGGCGCGGCTGTTCCCGATTGGAGGCCGCCGCCGCTGCCGCCGCGGCAATCCCTGCCGGGACGGCTCTGCATAGTCGAGCCGCTGGATGCTTCGCGCCACGCGCAGTCGCTGTTCGAGGCCGTCGCGCTCGACGGCGAGGGCAGGATGTGGACCTACCTGGGCTACGGACCGTTTCCGACCGCCGGCGCGTATCGCGAGTGGCTGGAAGCACAGTCCCGTAGCGCCGACCCGCTGTTCTTCACGATCGTGGACCGCGCGACATCGCGACCCGTCGGGGTCGCCTCGTACCTGAGAATCAACCCCGGCGACGGCGTCGCGGAGATCGGGCACCTGGCGTTCTCGCCGCTGCTGCAGCGACAGGCCGCCGCCACCGAGGCGATCTACCTGATGATCCGCCAGCTGTTCGACCTGGGCTATCGCCGCTGCGAATGGAAATGCGACGCGCTGAACGGCGCCTCGCGCGCGGCCGCCCTGCGGCTCGGATTCACGTTCGAGGGCGTCTTCCGGCAGGCGCTCGTCTACAAGGGCCGCAACCGCGACACGGCCTGGTACTCGATCATCGATGCGGACTGGCCGGCGCTCGACGTCTGCCTGCGCTGCTGGCTGGACCCGGCCAATTTCGACGAGCACGGCCGCCAGCGCACGAGCCTCTCGGCGATGACGGCCGGCCTCGCCCGGTCCGGGCGAGCTACGCCGGCTGGCCGGCGCGGGTAGCCGCCGGTACTTCGACCAGCCGGCCGCTCTTGACGTCGTAGTAGTAGCCGTAGATCGGGATCTCTGCCGGCACCAGCGGATGCCTGCGTATCCGCTGCACGTCGTCGACGACGCTCTGCTCGAGGTCGCTGAAGGTGAGCCACCTTACGTAGCGTCCCTCGATCGATCCGCCGCCGCCCGGATCCTGCCACCCGGCCGGCGTATAGGATGCGGTCCGCAGGCTCTGCGCCAGCAGCTCGCTCATCACCGCGTCGTCGAAGAGCTGCATGCCACAGTCGCTGTGGTGAATCACGAACCACTCCCGGGTGCCGAGCAGCTTGTAGGAGATCACCAGCGAGCGAATGGCGTCGTCGCTGGCCCGGCCACCGGCGTTGCGGATCACGTGCGCGTCGCCCTCGGCGAGCCCGGCGAACTTCGCCGGATCGAGCCTCGCATCCATGCAGGTGAGAATCGCGAACTTCCGCGCGGGCGGCAGCGCCAGCGCGGAGCGGTCGCCGAATTCGCGGCTGTAGGCCTCGTTGGCCGCGAGCACGGCCTGTTTCACTTCGCTCACGTGATCCTCCTTCGGTCGGTCTTGCGAACCGGGGCAAGCCTAGGTCACGCTGACGGCCGCCGGCCAATAATGGATGGCTATCTGCAAAGACCCACCGTTCAGGCCGCCGGCCGGGACCGGGTGGCCCGCGGTGATCGCGAACAGAGGTGAGATCAGATGACTCGACGACATACGCGTCCGCTCCGGCACAGTCTCGTCGGCTTTTGCGCGGCGATCGCGCTGCTCGCGGCCGGCGCGGCCGGGTCGGAAACGCTGCTGGTCGTGCGCAAGACGGACAATGCGCTCGACCTGGTGGACCCGGGCTCGGGCCTCAAGCTCGCCTCTGTCGAGCTAGGGTTCGCGCCGCACGAGGTCAGCGTGTCGCCCGACGGCCGGCTCGCCGCGGTTTCCAACTACGGCACGCGCGAGCGGCCCGGATCGACGCTGAGCCTGATCGAGCTGGAGACGGCGAGCGAAATCAGGCGCATCGACCTCTCGCCTCACACGCGCCCGCACGGTGTCGTCTGGCACGCGCCGCGGCAGATCGCCGTCACGGCCGAGGGCTCGCAGTCGCTGCTGCTGGTGGACCCGGATCCGGGTACGGTCCGCGCGGCGTTCGAGACGGGCCAGCAGGTCTCCCACATGGTGGCGGTCGATGCCGCGGGAACGCGCGCCTACGTGGCCAACATCGGCTCCGGAACGACGACGGTGATCGACCTCGCCTCCGGACGGAAGCTCGCGGACCTGCCCACCGGCGAAGGCTCGGAGGCCGTCGCGCTGACGCCGGACGGGCGGCAGCTGTGGGTCGGTGCACGGGCCGCCGGGCACGTCGCCGTCGTGGATACCGGGAGCCTCGAGATCGTCGAGCAGATTCCCGTTGCCGGCGTCCCGATCCGGATCGCGATCACCGCGGACGGCCGCTCCGCGCTGGTGAGCTGCGCAGGCTCCAGCGAACTGGTCGCGTTCGACGTCGCGAGCCGCAAGGAGCGCGCGCGCCGCAAGGTGGACGTGCCGCTGGCCGCCGACGCGGCCGAGCGGCCGTTCGCGGGACTCGCGCCGGGCAGCGCGCTGCCGGTGGGGCTCACGCTGTCGGGCGACGGCTCGAGCATCTACGTCGCGGCGACGATGGCCGACCGGATCGTCCAGTACGACCTCGCCCGCCTCGACCCGATCCGCGTGATCGAGGTGAACGGCGAACCGGACGGCATGGCGACGACCACCGTGATGCCGCGGGCGCGCTGCCACGGCTGCGACCCTGCGCGGTAAGTCACGCGGCTCGCTGCTGCCCGCCCAAATACGAACGAGTCGCGTTATCCAAGGTTTGCTGCACCGCAAACCCCTGACGGATTAAGTAGTTTTCCGACTGCAGCCTGGTCCTGCATCCGGGGATTATCGGCAGCACCCGAAGTGGGGGCTGGCCGGTGTGCCGGGTGACCGACAGATGCGGCCTGAATCCTTCGCAGGCTTTGGCACGTGTTGCGGAAGCCTCGGACCTGGAAACCAAAGACCGGGAGTGGGACATGGGTCGTCAAGAGACTTTCTACGAGATCATCCGGCGGCAGGGCATATCGCGCAGAAGCTTCCTCAAGTTCTGCTCGCTGACCGCGGCATCGATGGGGCTCGCGCCCTCGTTCGCCGGCAAGATCGCGCACGCAATGGAGACCAAGCCGCGCGTGCCGGTCATCTGGCTGCACGGGCTCGAGTGCACCTGCTGCACGGAGAGCTTCATCCGCTCGGCGCATCCGCTGGCCAAGGACGTGATCCTTTCGCTGATTTCGCTGGACTACGACGATACGATCATGGCCGCCGCGGGCCACCAGGCCGAGCAGTGCATCGAGGACGTGATGCGCGACTACAAGGGCCAGTACATTCTCGCGGTCGAGGGCAATCCGCCGCTCGCGAACGACGGCACGTTCTGCATCCCGGGCGGACGTCCGTTCGTCGAGAAGGTACGCGAGGTCGCAGCGGATTCGGCTGCGGTCATCGCCTGGGGCTCCTGCGCCTCGTGGGGCTGCGTGCAGGCCGCGAAGCCGAACCCGACGCAGGCCACGCCGATCCACAAGGTCATCACCGGCAAGCCGATCGTCAAGGTCCCGGGCTGCCCGCCGATCGCCGAAGTCATGACCGGCGTGCTCACCTACATCGTCACCTTCGGCGAGCTGCCGGCCCTCGACCGGCAGGGCCGCCCGCTGATGTTCTACAGCCAGCGCGTGCACGACAAGTGCTACCGCC
>CAZKLS010000117.1:0-7795 GCA_964553405.1 uncultured Steroidobacteraceae bacterium | reverse complement strand
CCCGGCTCGAAGAACGAGTGGATCGAATCGTCGCGGTAATAGCGCCAGAAAGCCTCTTCGAGACCGGGATCCGTGATCGCGAAGTCGCCGCGGGCCTGGGCCTCCTCGAGGAATGTCCGGTAGGCATCCAGCGGCTCCGGCCCGCCCTGCTGGAAGATGATCCGGCCGCCGTACTGCTGGTACAGCGCCTGGTTGATCTTCCACTGCCGGATGAACGCGGCGCCGATCTCCTCGCGCATCGCACGCACCTCCGCGGGATTCTCGGCGGGATCTTCCGCCGTGTCGGCCAGAAACTGGTCGAGCGAGGCCTGCTCTTCGGCGAGCGTTTGACGCTCGTCGTCCGGGACGTCTCCAGCCGCGAGCCGACCCGCCAGCTCGTCGCGACGCGCCTGTTTCTCGGCGCGATCCTGTTGCATGGCCTGCTGCACATGCTCGACGTAGGCCGCCTTCTCCGCCGGCGTCACCTCGATACCCTTCTGCGCC
Source organism: uncultured Steroidobacteraceae bacterium (assembly GCA_964553405.1). Classification (GTDB taxonomy): domain Bacteria; phylum Pseudomonadota; class Gammaproteobacteria; order Steroidobacterales; family Steroidobacteraceae; genus DATIRA01. Next base: position 7,312 of record CAZKLS010000117.1, on the reverse strand, counting down.
GCATAGCGGTCCGTCAACTGCTGGAGCACGACGTACCGCAACTCTTCCGCATCCTGCGTGTGAACGGTGGTGCCGAGCACGTTTCCGGCCACCGGCGCCGCCGGGTCGCCGTACACCTGCGCCGCCTGGCTCGGATCCGCTGCGGAGGCACGTTCTGCCGCCTCGGGCTGTTCGCCGGCAGGCGGGGACTTCGCACCGCAGCCGAGCAGCGCGGCCGCAAGCAGGCACGACAGGCCGCCGAGCAGTGTCTTCATGGCTGGTCCTTTCCGGTCTGATGGCAGGAGACCGGCGGATGATACCGTCAGCAGCCCGGGCGAATTGCAGTACCAGCGCAGCCGGTGGCTGGACGTACGCAATCCGGATAACGATACGTCCGGATCCGGCCCCGAGGCTGCTGGCGAATGGATTTTTGAGCTAAAGTCACCGCCCCGTTTCCGGCGCGTACAGTTGCCGTGCCGGCGTTTGGCCACAGACCCGAACCAGTACAGAGGAACTTCCAGATGAGCGCAATTCGTATCACAGCAGCCGTCATCGCCATGGCAGGCTTCGCAGCATGGGCCCATCCGACGCTGGCGGATTCGATGGAGGCCCATTGCGAGGTCAGCAAGGATGGCGACAAGTGGAAGGGCGCCTCCGGTCCCTGCCAGTTCTCCCAGCGCCAGGGCTATATATCGCTCGACCTGGCGAATGGCGACAAGTACAGCCTGACGCCGACCGACAAGGCCGACCACTTCAAGGACCAGCGCGGGAACAAGGTGGTGCGCACGAAGGCCGGCGGCAACAGCCAGACCTACAAGTGGGAAGGGAACAAGAAGATCGTCGTGACCTTCTCGGCGGCCGCCAGCAGCGGACACGCGTCGAGCGCCTCCTACCAGGCCGGCGCGACCGCGCCGGACCTCGCCGATCTGGTCGGCGCCAAGGGCGGCCAGGCCGAGGGCGAACTGCAGCGGCGCGGTTACCAGTACGCTTCGGGATCCACGGCCGGCAACGCGAAGTACAGCGCCTACTACAACCATTCCACGGGTCGCTGCGTGATGATCCGGACCGAGGACGGCCGCTACCAGTCCATCGTGCAGGCGCCGCCGTCCGACTGCGGGCGCTGACACGCTGGACCGGCGTCGTCGCGAGGCCGGAAATGCGCGTTCTCAACGGCAGACACGCGAACGGATGCAAGCCCGGTCCGGCGCGCGACAAGCGGCCCGGGTTTCGCGCAGTGGCGCTGGCCGCCGCACTGGCGGCGTCCGCAGCGTGCTCGCGCGAACCGGCTGAGCGGCAGCCGCCGCCACCGGAAACGCGGCCCGCAACCGGGGAACAGGCGGCCGGCGCGAAGCAGGCCCGCGATGAGCGCATTGCGGCGGCAACGGATGCGTACGCGCCGTCGCGGGTGGCCGCGAAACTGGACGAACTGCTCGGCGACGTCACCGGCCCGATCCATTACTTCGCCAGTCAAGCGGACCTCGACGCCGACGGACGCCCCGAGCTGATCGTGCATGTCGCCGGGCCCATGGTCTGCGGCACCGGCGGGTGCAACACCGTCGTGCTCACGCAGGACGGCGAAGGCCTGCGTGAGGTCGCGACAATCTCCGTGACCCGGCCGCCGATCGTCGTGGCCGAGACTTCGAGCAACGGCTGGCGGGACCTGCTCGTCTATGTCAGCGGCGGCGGCGTACCGGCGCACATGGCGCGGCTGCGATTCGACGGCAGCAGCTATCCTGCCAACCCGACCGTGGAACCCGCAGAACCGTTGCAGCAGGACGCGGCCGGCGAAACCGCTGTCGCGGTCTTCGACTCCTTCACGGAGGGGGTGCTGCTGCGCTCGGCGCCGGAATGAAAAGCGGCAGCGGCACGTGATACAGCTAATTGAGGAGGGAGACAGCATGGGAATCCTGGACGTGATTGGTGGAACCGGCGGGCTGCAGTCGATCGCACGCGAGCTCGGCATGGACGAGAGACAGGTGAGCACCGCAGCAGCGGCACTGCTCCCCGCGATCCTCGGCGGCATGAAGAAGCAGACGCAGGCACAGCCGTCGGGCCTGGAAGGACTGCTCGGCGCGCTCGGGGGTCTCGGCGGCGGCGGACTGCTGGACGACGTCCTCGGACCGCAGCCGACCAACGTCAACCTGGGCAACGACCTGCTCGGCCAGATCTTCGGCTCCAAGGACGTCAGCCGGACGGTCGCGGGCAGCGCCGCGACGCGGACGGGCCTCGATCCCGCGCTGCTGAAGCGCATGCTGCCAATGCTGGCGATGCTGGTCGGAGGATACCTCTCGAGGCAGGCGGCGGCGCCCGCAGCGTCTCAGCTCAGGCCGGGGATGGGCGGGATGACCGGCTCCGGATCGACCCGGGCCGCAACGCCGGGGCTGGCTTCGATGCTCGACCTCGACGGCGACGGCAACCCGCTCGACGACATCCTCGCGATGGCGGACAAGTTGTTGAGGTAGCAAGGCGCCGGTTTGCGTCGCGGACGCCGGCGAGCTGCTAGTCGAGGAACGGCTTGGCGCGTGCCACCCTGACAGTGACCGTAGCCACGGCCCCGCCCTCGGCCAGACGGTAGGCCTGGAAGCCCTTCGAGGCCTTCTGCACGGTGCCATCGACCGTCGAGCTTCCGGCGGCGAGCTCGGCTCCAGCTTCGTAGTGCCAGCCGCCGGACTTCGCGCGATCGAGCATTTTCGCGTCGTCGAATACAACGATGACCTTGAACTGCTGCGCGCCCCAGCCGCCACCGATTTCGAAGCGCGTAACCTCGAGGTAAGCGCGAGTGTCGGTTCGCCGGTCGACGACGACGCCCAGCCCGTTGCCGGCACCGAACACCGGTATCTTGGTGACCTTCATGTCGATCACCAGGTACCCGACCGACCCGTCGAGCACGTCCCGCGCAGTGGGCTGGACCTCGAGCAGCGTTGCGACCGTGTGGTCGGCCATCGCGTCGAGCTCAGAGCGCTGCTGGTCCCGGTCCTGAGGCGGTGACGCCGCACAGCCGACCAGCATCGTCGCGAGCACGGCGACGGGGCCGACGGCAAATGATGAACTTGGCCACATCAGATCTGCTCCATCGAGGACCCGTCCCGACCCGCGGGACGGCTACTTCACCAGCGTCACCGGCAGCGTCGCATCGTGCACGACCCGCTGCGCCACGGATCCCATCACGATCACACCGAGCTGTCCCCGGCCGTGCGTGCCCATGACGATCGATTCGCAGTCGAGCTCGGCGGCCCGTCGTGCGACGGTCGCGGCCGCCTCGCCGCGCAGCTGCTCGAGCTCGTAGGGGACGTCCTCCTGCTGCAGACGCTCGGCCGCTGCCGCAAGGATCGCCGCCGCGCGCTCGGCCGCCACCTTGCGGATGTGGTCTGCGCTGACGTAGATCTCGGAGGCGGTGAACGTGTCCGCCGGCGGCTCGACGGTCAGCACGTGCAGCGCCGCTGCCGGCTGGTAACGTGCCTGCCGCACCGCGAAAGCGAGCGCCCGTAGGGCGCAGTTCGAGCCGTCGATGGCAACCAGTATCTTGCGCAAGGGTCTCTCCTGTTCGGCCCGCATTCAGCGCATTTGATTTCGTGCTCGAGTGACGAGCCCGCTCAGGTTCCGCCGCCGAGGAAGCGGCGGATCGCCTGGTACTGGCTCTCACCGTCGAGTCCCGCCTCGCGCATCACGGCCTCGCCCTGCCCGCTGGCGAGGAAATGCCCCTTCTGGAACGGATGCATCGTGTACTCGCGTCCGCGCGGCGACCGGATCCAGCGGTACATCGTCGGCAGCGTGAAGCCCGTGATGCCCATCGCCTGCTCCGCCGCCGACGTGGGGAATATGCTCTCCTGCTCCCGCTGCTCCAGCAGATCGAACAACTCGGCGCTGGCGACGTAGTAGACGTCGAGGTCGATGCCCGCCTTCGCGAGCAGCGGCAGCGTCTCGTTGACGAAGGTGTAGGCGACGCCGCTCTCCTGCAGCACCAGCACGCCGTCCGGCCTGCCGCCGGCGTCGCGCAGCTTGTAGACGCCGGTGACTGCGGTCTCCGGCGCGCTCAGGCCGAGCTTCACCCGGTCCGGCACCCGCTCGGCCGGGCGCGTGACGAACGGCGCGATGACCGCGGGCCGCCGCACCAGCGCTGCGGCGAGCAGCGTCCAGATCTCCTGTGGCTCCCACGGAGTCAGCGTGACGACCGTGCCCCTCGGGAAATTGCCCTGCAGCAGCTGCAACGCCTGCGGATCGGCGTGCGTGGGGCCGTCCTCGCCGGTGGTGAGTCCGGCGTGAGCGCAGATCACGATCAGCGGTTTGAGCGGTTCGCCGTAGACGGCCTGGCGCGCCTGGGCGCCGATCGCGTGCAGCCTCGCGCTGATGTGGGCGAGCGGGGCGAGGAACGCACCGTAAGAGGAAACGACTCCCAGGTGGCATCCGAAGGTCGTGATGCCTCCGAGGATGCCGGTGGCGGCGTCCTCACAGATTCCGCCGAGCGACAGCGTGCGTGCGGCAGGGTTGTCCTTCGCGTTGAAGAACCCTTTCGGGAAACCCTCGCCGATCAGGTTGACGCTGGTCGAGCCGAGCAGGTCGGCCGCGGCCGTCATCAGCGCCCCGCCGCTGCGACGATTGAAATGGGCCAGGGCCTGGGCCAGCTCGCCGCGCAGCGTCGCGCTGCTGCCCGCGCCAGAAACCATCTCCGCCGGAGCAGCCGCGAGCATCTCGCGTGCCGTATCGTAGACCGCCTCGACGTGCGGCGCATCCACGCGTCGGCGCCTCGCGAGGCCATCGAGCCCGGCCTGCGACTCGCGCAGCCGGTCGGCCAGGTAGCGCGTCAGCCCGTCATCCCGTTCGAGGCGCCGACGCACGACCAGCAGCGCGTCCCAGGCGCACTTCTCGATGACTGCGCGGTCCTGGCCGCCCTGGCAGAGCTGGGAGTCGAGCGGGCAGCGTGGCAGCCCGTCAACACCACCCTCCAGCAACGGCGCCACTGCGCCGAAAAACGCGTCGGCGCAGAGCTTGTGGCCCGCACCGTGCGAGGCGCGGCCCTCGATCCCGTACTGCCAGCCCTTGGTCGTGCGATAGACGATCGCCGTCGGCTGGTGGTTTTCCATCTGCAGCGCGGCCCGCTGGGCCGAGAGAACCTGGACGAAGTCGAAGCCGTCCGGGACGTAGACCACGTTCCAGTCGTTCAGGTAAGCGAGCTCGAGCGGGTCCCACTGCACGTAGTCGCCGGGAACCTCGCCATCGCGGCAGACCTTGTCGGAGTCGATCGAAGCCTGGTTCCAGTCCACGTGCAGGATCGCGTTGCGAAGCGACGCGGTTCCGGCGGCCGCAAGCGCCTCGGCGACGCGCCCGGGCGTCAGGCCGCCCTCGCCCTCGACGATGTGGACCCTCGGCGCCCGCTCGCCGTAGCTGTCCGCCGCCGCGAACGCGAGGCCGAGCGACGAGGCCACGCCGACGCCCGAAGCGCCGGTCGCGAGCCGCAGGAACGGCGTGGCCGGCGTCGGGTGTCCGTCGAGCGCCTTGGATTCGAACTGCGTGAACAGCGGCGTCTGCCGGGTCGGGTTCTGCCGGAACCCGAGCAGGTCCTCGAGTCGCAGTTGCCGGCACGGATCGGGCGGCAGCAGCTCCGGCGCCGCGATCCGGGCAATCTCGTTCCTCAGCGCCCACAGCGCATACAGGCCGAGCGCCTTGTGGCCGGCCGCATAAGACACGAGATCGGCGTCCTCCCGGTCCGGATCCGAGAGGTCGTAGTTCATGCTGCGGAACAGCAGCGACTGCACGAAGCGGCCAGAGGAGATCGAGCCGCCCGGATGCCCCGACATCGGGACGTAGTTGTAGAGCAGCGCGCAGAGCGCGCGATAGACGACATCGAGGCTCTCGAACTGTTCGACCTCGTGCTCGGCGAGTACCGGCGTGCCCTGCTCGAGCAGGTCTCGCGCATCGAGGTAGATTCCCCGGCGGGTGCCGAAGCTGAGTTGCGTCTTTGTCATCGGGCCTCCCCGGCCGGAGGCTCAGCAGAGCCGCCGGCCTTCGCGAACGAACTCGGCGAACCCGTCGTGGTCCCCCGATGCCTCGCCGATCCTCTCCATGCCCAGCTCGAGATCCTCGAGCGCAGTAGCGACCGAGATGCGCAGGAAATGCCGCCCCTCCGCGCCGATCGCGCCGAAGGCACGCCTGTCGAGCACCGCGACGCCGTACCGGAACAACAGGAACATCTGCACCAGCGTCGACGGCGAGCTGAGCCGTTTCACCTCCGGCGGCAGCGTCTCGTAGAGCTCGAGCGCGCCGAGCCGCTCGCACAGCCCGGCGATGTTCGGAAACACGTAAAACGCACCCTTCGGCATCTGGCAGCGGACACCCTCGATCGAGTTCAGCGCGGCCACGACGTGGTCACGCCGCTGCTGGAACGCCCGCACCATGCGCTCGATCGTCGGCGGGCTCTCCGGCGACTCGATCGCGATCCTGGCGCCCATCTGGTTGTAGCCCGCCACGCAGGAGAAGTAGTTGATGTTCAGCGTCTTGAAAGCCAGCGCTTCCTGCGCGGTGGGCAGCACGGCCCAGCCGATCCGCCCGCCGGTCCACGAGTAGGACTTCGATGCGCCGGAGGCGATGACGGTCCGCTCGGCCATGCCCGGCAGCGACGCGATCGAGAAATGGCGGCTGCCGTCGAACAGGATGTTCTCGTAGATCTCGTCGGAGTAGATCCGCACGTCCGCGGGCGCCCTGGACAGGATCACGTCGGCGATGGACTCGAGCTGCGCCTTTGACGCGACCCCGCCGGTCGGATTCGACGGGAAGTTGAGGATGATCAGCTTCGTGCGCGGCGTGATCAGCGGCGCGAGATCGTCGCCGTTGAACGCGAAGCCCTTGTCCTCGTCGAGGTGCAACGGGACCGGCTTCAGGCCGAGGTAGCCCGTGAAGGACTCGTAGATCGGAAAGCCCGGGCTCGGGTAGATCACCTCGTCGCCCGGATCGCAGTACACCTGCTGGCTGAAGCCGATCGGCGGCTTGCCGCCGGGAAACACGACGACGCGATCCGGACTCAGCTCCAGCCCGCGCCTGGCACCCATCTCGGCCGCAATCGCCTCCCGGAGCGGCAGGATTCCCTGCGGATCCACGTAGTGCGTGTTGTCGGCGTCGAGCTGCCGCTTGACCTCCTCGCGGATGTACGGGGCGAGCGGGAAGTCAGGCTCGCCGAGGTTGCAGCGGATCACCTTGCGGCCCGTGGCCGCCACCTCGTTGATGTAAGGGCCGATCTTGAATGCGTTCTCGGTGCCGATCTGCTGCACACGCCTGGACAGAAGCGCCATGGACCGCTCCTTTCGGGCCTCCCGAAACCATCCAAGGGTATGCCAGCGCA
>CAZKLS010000116.1:0-7854 GCA_964553405.1 uncultured Steroidobacteraceae bacterium | reverse complement strand
TCGCTGTCGATCCGTACGGGCTGCGTGGTACCCGTGAGATTTCCGGATTCAACGTCATCAAGCCGGCGGCGACCACGCGGACCCGGATCGTGAAGGCTGTGCAGGGCGAGCGCGCGAAGCCGGTGACGCTGGTGCTCGGGAATTCCCGGCCGGAGATGGGGATCGATCCGGAGTCGGCGGCCTGGCCGTCGAACCGCAGACCGGTCTACAACGCCGCGATCCCGGGCGCGAGCGTGTACATGGTCATGCGCTACGGCCAGGACATCCTGTCCGTTGGCCAGGCCAAACTAGTCGTCTGGGGTCTGGACTTCGCTGATTTCCTGATCCGCTCCGACAGTCCGCGAGACCCGTGTCGATGGCCGCCAGTGCCCGAGGACTGGGAGGCGCGGCTCCGGGTCAACGAGTCGATGCAGCCCACGGACGGCTGGCGCGTGCAGCGTCTGAAGGACTTTGCCGTGTCGATCCTGTCCACGCAGGCGCTGGTCGATTCGATGGCGACCATTGTTGCCCAGCCGCGGCAAGGCTCCGGCACCCGCACCCGTCTCGGCTTCAATCCGGCCAGTGATTACGGTCCCATCATCCGCGCCGAGGGCCAGCACGTGCTGTTCGCGCAGAAGAATGCCGAAATGGAGTCACGGCTGCTGGATAAGACCTGGAGCATCGCCGGCGGCCATTGTGGATCCTCGGCGGATTTTCGGGCCGTCGAAGAGTTTCTGCGACTGGCACGCAAGGCGGATATACCGGTGATCCTGTTCATCAACCCGTATCACGCGGACTACCTCGAGACCGTCTGGAAGGCGGGACTGTGGCCGCTCTTCGAGGACTGGAAGCGACGACTGCTGGCGCTCGCCGTTGCGGAAGGGGCTGAGGTGCTGTGGGACTTCAGCCTGCTGAACGACTACACGACCGAGGATCCGCCGCCGCCTGGAGACAGGCAGGCCACGCTCCACTGGTTCTGGGAACCCGCGCACTACAAGGCCGAGCTCGGCGAGCTGATGCTGCGCGAGATGCTGCGCCTGGAAGGCGAGACCCATGTACCGGTCGGCGTGCCGCTCGCGGCCGGCTCGATTGAAGATCATCTGGCGGAGCAGCGCCGGCTGGCCCAGACGCTCTTCGACGACGCGGCGCCAGGTATGGCTGCTGGCGCAGAGCGCTAGATCCGCTTCCGCTCAGTCAAACACCACCGTCCGGTTGTCGTAGACGAGGATCTCGTGCCGCAAGTGGGCGTATACGGCCCGGGCGAGCACGATTTTCTCGAGGTCCCGGCCCTTCCTGACCATGTCCTCGACCGAGTCCTTGTGCGAGACGGCGGTGACGTCCTGGGCGATGATCGGCCCCGCGTCGAGCTCGGCGGTCACGTAGTGGCTGGTCGCGCCGATGATCTTGACGCCACGCGCGTTGGCGGCGTGGTAGGGCTGTCCGCCCGCGAAGGCCGGCAGGAACGAGTGGTGGATGTTGATCACCTGGCGGCCCGCCTCGGCGAGGAACGCGGGCGAGAGGATCTGCATGTAGCGGGCCAGCACCACGAAGTCCGCGCCGACCTCGGTCAGCAGTGCCAGCTGCTGTGCCTCGGCCTCGGCCTTGGTGGCCGCCGTCACCGGCACGTGCTCGAAGCGGATGCCGTGGCGTTCCGCCACGGGCTCGAGGTCGCGGTGATTGCTGACGATCAGCGGAATTTCCACCTGCCACTCGCCGGATTCCCAGCGCGAGAGGATGTCGTGCAGGCAGTGGCTGAACTTCGAGACGAACACGGCCATCCGGGCGCGGCGGCTGGAACGCTCTAGCCGCCAGGTCATCGCGCAGGGACCGGCGACCTCGGCGGCGAAGGCCTGCTCGAAGTGATCGATCGAGCGCGGATCGTCCGGCGAAGGGTTCCAGGCCACGCGCATGAAGAACACGCGGCGCTCGGCGTCGACGTGCTGGTCCAGGTCCACCACGTTGCCGTGGTAGCGGCGGATCAGCGAGGTGACGGAGGCGACCAGGCCTTCGCGGTCCGGGCAGTGGATCAGCAGGATGTATTGTTCTGGCGTCACGGGGCGTTCAGGCCCTGAGGCGGGCGCGCGCGGTGTCGTCCTCGAGCAGCGAGCCGAGCACCTCGACCGGCTGCGGCGGCGCGATGTAGCGCCCCTGGGCGTACTCGATGCCGAGGTCGGCGAGCCGCTGCAGCACCTCGGCCGAGTCCACGCGCTCGGCGATCGTGCCGATGCCCATCGTCCGCCCGATCTGCGCGATCGCCTCGACCATGCCGCGGTCCACCTGGTCGTGGGCGATGTTGTGGACGAACTGCCCGTCGATCTTCAGGAAGTCCACCGGCAGGTTCTTCAGGAACATGAACGAGGACAGGCCGCTGCCGAAGTCGTCGAGCGCGAAGCGGCAGCCGTGGCGGCGCAGCTCCTCGATGAAGTGCGTCGCGGCGGCGAGGCTCGACATCGCGGCGGTCTCGGTCAACTCGAAGCACAGCGCGCCCGGGCTGATCTCGGCCTCGACGATCTCGGCCAGCACGAATTCGAGGAACTGCTCGTCGTTCAGGCTCGAGGGCGAGATGTTGATGCCGAGCATGAACGGCTTGCGATGCGCCGGGTCGCTACGGCGATGCGCGAGCCGCGAGCAGGCCTGGCGCACCACCCAGCGGTCGATGGCCGGCATCAGGTTGAAGCGCTCGGCGGCCGGGATGAACTCGGAGGGCTGCACATACTCGCCGTCCTCATCCTGCATGCGCAGCAGCAGCTCGAAGTGGCGCAGTTTCTCGACGCCCGGGCGGATCGGGACGATGGGCTGGCAGAGCAGCGCCAGGCGGTTCTCCTCGCAGGCACGGTTGATCCGCGAGACCCACTGCATCTCGCGGTGGCGCTCCGGCACGCGGCCCTGCTGGAAGGTCTGCACCCGGTCGCGCCCGGCATCCTTCGCCGAGTAGCAGGCGACGTCGGCGGCGCTCATCACGTCGGAGATCGAGTCCACGCTGCCGTCGATCTCCGCGAGGCCGATCGACACGCCGACGTGCAGCACCCGGTCGTTCCAGACGAAGCGAAACTCGCGTATCGCCTGCCGCAGGCCGTCGGCGATCCGGCTCGCGGTGTCCAGGTCGCAGTCCGCGAGCAGCACGCCGAACTCGTCGCCGCCGAGGCGGGCCAGCGTGTCGGTGGTGCGGATCCGGGTCTGCACCACGCTGGTGAGCTGCTTCAGCAGCCGGTCGCCGGCCTCGTGGCCGCAGGTGTCGTTGACCACCTTGAACTGGTCGAGGTCGAGGTACATCAGCACGTGGCTGAGGTGCTCGTCGGCGGCCGCGGAGACCAGTGCATCGGCGAGGCGGTTCTCGAACTCCCGCCGGTTGATCAGCCCGGTCAGCGGGTCGTGTGTCGCCTGGTAGGCGAGCGCGCGCTGCAGCCGACGCTCCTGGCTCACGTCGTGGAACACCATCACGGCGCCGATCAGCTTTCCACAGCGGTCGCGGATCGGGGCCGCCGAGTCCTGGATCGCGATCTGCTGGCCCCGGCGGTTCACGAGCAGCGTCGGCTCGGTGATCTCGACCATGCGGCCCTCGCGCAGGCAGCGCAGGATCGGGCTGTCGAGCGGCTCGCGGCCGGTCTCGCTGACGATGTGGAACACGGTCTTCACCGGTTGTCCGGCGGCCTCGGCGGTGGTCCACCCGGTGAGTTCCTCGGCGACCGGGTTCAGGTACTCGATGCGGCCGTCCGCATCGGCGGTGATGACGGCGTCGCCGATCGACTGCAGTGTCACCTGGGCTTTCTCCTTCTCCTCGTGGAGCTGGATCTCCGCCTGCTTGCGCACCGAGATGTCGGAGATGGTGCCCTCGTAGCCGGCCAGCTCGCCGCGCTCGTCGCGTACGGCCCGGGCGTTCTCGACCACGGTGATGACCTCGCCGTCCTTGCGGCGCAGCTGGTACTCGGCGTTCTGCACCAGCCCATCCCGGTCGAGCGCCTGCACGACGCGCTCGCGGTCGGCCGGGTTCACGTACAGCTCGCGGGTCGACGGCAGCTCCAGCAGTTCTTCCGCCCGCCCGAAGCCGAGCATGCGGACCAGCGCCGGGTTCACGGCCTCGAGCCGGCCGTCGGCGTTGGTGCGGTACACGCCCTCGATGACGTTCTCGAACAGCCCGCGGTAGCGGGCCTCGCTGGCCCGGAGCGTCTCCTCCGAGCGCTTGCGTTCGATCGCGATCCCGGCCAGCGCGGTCAGGCGAGCCATCAGCTCGAAGTCCCGCCGCAGCGGGCTCCGCGGCTGGCGGAAGTACAGTGCCACCGTACCAAGGGTGCGGCTGTCGGACGAGCGGATCGGCGTCGACCAGCAGGCGCGCAGCCCGGCCCGCAGCGCGGGTTCCCGGACCTGCTCCCAGAGCGCGTCGCGACTGATCTCGGCGACGATCACCTGGCGCTGCAGGTAGATCGCCGCGGCGCAGGAGCCGTTACGGGGCTCGATCGGCACGTCGCTGAGCGAGCGGATGAATGAATCCGGCAGCCGCCGCCCGGCCGCGTGCTCGAGCGTGTTCGCTTCCTCGTCGAAGATGCAGACCGTGCAGAAGCCCTCCGGCGTCACCAGTTCCGCGGTCTCGGTGATCGCCTCCAGCGTCTCGGCGAGCTCGACGTGGCCGGTGATGCGCTCGAACACGCGCCGCTCGCCGGCCGCGAGCAGTTCCGCGCGCTTGCGCTCGGTGATGTCGGTGATGCTGCCGCGGATCAGCCGGCGGCTCGAGGAGGGCAGCCGGACCAGGCGCACCTCGCAGGGGATGACGTGGCCGAGCGCGTCGCGATGCAGCCACTCGAAGCAGGGTGCCTCGCCGGCGAGCGCGCGGTCGACGTGGCCGCGCGCGACGCCGAAGGACGGCGTGCCGTCCGCCTGCGCGGGCGGGCTGATCTGCTCGGGGCCGCAGGTAAGCAGCTGCTCGCGGCTCATCTTGAAGAAGCGCACCGCGTTGTCGTTGCACTCGACGAAGCGCTGCTCGTCCACGTCCAGCACGACGATCGCCTCGGGCGCGTTCTCGACCAGCGTGCGGTAACGGGCCTCGCTTTCGCGGATCGCGGCCTCGGCGAGCTTGCGCTCGGTCGTGTCCCGCAGGCAGACGATGTAGACCTCGCGCCGGTCGAGCCGGACCTTGCTGACGCCGATCTCGGCCTCGAACAGCGTGCCGTTGCGGTGCCGCGCGCGGGTTTCGCGCGGCGAGAGGTTGAACTGCGTGTCGTCGATGTTCTCGGCGAAGTCCTCGAGCGACTCGGCCAGCCGGGCACGCGAGCCGAGCGCCGGGATCAGCTCGTCGAGCTTGCTGCCGCGGATGTCCGCCTCGGCGTAGCCGAGGATGTGCTCGCCGACGCGGTTCAGCGTCTCGATGCGACCATCCTGGTCCACCGTCAGGATCGCGTCCTTGACGTGGTCGAGGATCACCTGCAGCTGGGAGGCTGCGCTTTCGCGGACCTCGCGGGTGAAGGCGCTGGTCTCGTCGGCGAGCAGTTTCATCGAGCGGACGACGCCGCGCCGCTCCTCGTCCCACTCGGCGTAGGCCGCGCTGATCGCCTTCAGCAGCCTGCGCAGGTCGAGCTGCCCGTCGTCGCCGCGGGAGTCCTGGAACTGCTGCTTGAGTAGCGGGTGCATGCTCACGGCGGCACGCCCCCGAGCCCGCACCGACCCGGATGGCTCTGCTCGTGACCCTGGTGCTCGGCGCGGTCCATTGTTTGTTGGTCAGCCCGTTCCGCCCCCGGAATCGGGGCAGGATCCGTCGGATGTTAGGCAGGGGGGGCTCGGGCAGGTGTGACCCGGATCACATTCGGAAGGGCTCCGGTACAATGGACGATCGCCCCCAACAGACCACTCCATGTCCCACTCGAATCCCGAGCACCTGCCCGCCAGTTCCCCGCTGATCGGACGTGACGACCCGCCGCCATTCGTGGTGCTGCACGAGGCCGGCGTCGCGCCCGCGCTGATCGTCTGCGACCACGCGAGTCGCGCGTTCCCGAAGGGGATGAACCGGCTCGGCTTGCCAGAGCTGGCCGGCTGGCAGCACGTGGCCTGGGACATCGGCGCCGGCGAGCTGGCGCGCGGACTGTCGCATGCGCTGGATGCCCCGGCCGTGCTGGCGGGGTACTCGCGGCTGATCGTGGACTGCAACCGGCAGCCGGACGACCCGGAGGCCTTCCGGCTCGAGAGCGACGGCTGGGTGATCCCGGGCAACCAGTCGCTCAGCGAGTTCGACAAGCGGCTGCGGCTCGCCTGCTTCTTCGACCCGTACCATGACTGCATCGCGGCGATGCTGGGCGGTTTCAAGGTGCGGGACGTGCTGCCGCTGGTGATCTCGATCCACACGTTCACGCCGGAGTACGGCGGGATCCGCCGCCCGTGGCAGGTCGGCATCCTCTGGGACAAGGACGAGGCGACGGCGCAGCGGATGATGGATGGCCTGCGCGGCATCGAGGGCATCGAGGTCGGTGACAACGAGCCCTACAGCGGCAAGCACCCGTCGGACTACACGATCGATCATCACGCCGAGGCGGCGGGGCTGCCGCACCTGTGCCTGGAGATCCGCCAGGACCTGCTCGAGTCCCCGGCCGGGGTCGAGCGCTGGGTACGCACGCTCGCGCGGCTGATCCGCGGCATGCTCGACGACCCGGCGATCCGCCGGCCGCTGCAAGAGGCGCCGGAATGGCGATCGGCGAACCAGCGCTGACGCTCGGCGTCGAGGAGGAATACCTCCTCGTCGAGCGCGAGACCGGCGCGGTGGCGGCCGAGCCGCCGGAGGAGCTGTTCGCGGCGCTGCACGATCGAACCGCCGGGCGTGCGTTCCCGGAGTTTCTGCGCGCGCAGGTGGAGGTGGCCTCGCCGGTCTGCGCCGACATCACGGAGGTCCGGCGCGAGATCTCCGCGCTGCGGCTTGCGGTGATCGAGGAGGCGGGGCGCTACGGCCTCGCGCCGATCGCAGCCTCGAGTCATCCGTTCTCGCTCACCTCGAAGCAGAAGCGCACCGACAAGGAGCGCTACGTCTCGCTGCTCGAGGAGATGCAGGGGGCGGCGCGGCGGATGATGATCTGCGGGCTGCACGTGCACGTCGGCATCGAGGACAACGAGCTGCGCATCGACCTGATGAACCAGCTCACCTACTTCCTGCCGCACCTGCTCGCGCTGTCCTGCAGCTCGCCGTTCTGGGAGGGCGAGCGCACCGGGCTGATGTCGTTCCGGCTGATGATCTTCAACGGCGTGCCGCGCACGGGCCTGCCGGAGCAGTTCTCGAGCTGGGGCGAGTACCGGCGGCACACCGAGGTGCTGGTCGAGACCGGCATCATCGCGGACACCTCGCGCATCTGGTGGGACCTGCGGCCGAGCGCGCGCTACCCGACGCTCGAGACCCGGGTGATGGACTGCTGTACCAGCCTCGACGACGCGATGAGCCTCGCGGCGCTGAACCAGTGCCTGGTGCGGATGCTGTACCGGCTGCGGCGCGGCAACCAGCGCTGGCGGATGTACTCGCACCTGCTGCTCGCCGAGAACCGCTGGCGGGCGATGCGTTACTCCTCGGACGCGGGCCTGCTCGACCTCGGCCGGCAGAGCGTCGTGCCGTTCGCGGAGCTGCTCGAGGAGCTGATCGAGTTGATCCGGGAGGACGCTGAGGCGCTCCGCTGCACGCGCGAGATCGAGCACCTGCGCGAGATCCTCGCGCGCGGCACCAGCGCGCACCGGCAGATCCGGGTGTACGACGAGGCGAAGGCGGCCGGCGCGTCCGACGGCGAGGCGCTCTCGGCCGTCGTCGGCTGGCTGGTGGACGAGACCGCGCGGATATGAAGGGCCCTCACCCCGACCCGCTCCCGCCAGGGCGGGAGAGGGGGCAAGACCCTCACCCCAACCCTCTCCCGCCAG
>CAZKLS010000115.1:0-7910 GCA_964553405.1 uncultured Steroidobacteraceae bacterium | reverse complement strand
GGGGTGAGGGCTCTGCTCCCTCTCCCGCTCTGCGGGAGAGGGCTGGGGTGAGGGCAATCCAACTTTGAAGAACACACACGCTCCGGATTCCCGCCCACGCTGCCCCTGGTCCTACTCGGGCATGAGCGAGCACTACATCCGCTACCACGACGAGGAATGGGGCGTGCCGGTGCACGACGACCGCCGCCAGTTCGAGTTCCTGATCCTCGAGGGAGCCCAGGCGGGGCTGAGCTGGTCCACGATCCTGAACAAGCGCGAGGGTTATCGCGAGGCCTTCGCCGACTTCGATGCCGAGCGGGTCGCGCGGTTCAACAAGCGCACCGTGGAGCGACTGATGAAGTTCCCGGGCATCGTCAGGAACCGCCTGAAGATCGAGAGTGCGATCACGAATGCGCGTTGCTTCCTCGTGGTGCAGGACCAGGTCGGCAGCTTCGACGACTATCTCTGGCCCTTCGTCGGTGGCAAGCCCATCGTCAACCGCTGGACCGACATGAAGCAGCTGCCCGCCACCAGCGCCGAGTCCGACGCGCTCAGCAAGGACATGAAGCAGCGCGGCTTCAAGTTCGTCGGCTCGACCATCATGTACGCCCACATGCAGGCGACGGGCATGGTCAACGACCACCTGGTGAGCTGTTTCCGCTACCGGCCCTGCGCGCGGATGAAGTAGTCGGGCTGAGGGCGTCTATTCCGGCACCAGCCATCGCAGGTCCCATCCGCCCGCGCCCCGAAGCGAGAGCAGCGCGTGCAGCTGCGGCAGCAGCTTCTCCAGTCGCAGATCGAGCTGCCATGGCGGATTCACGATCACGAGTCCGGCGCCGCCCATCCCCAGCGGACTGCCCTCGGGCAGTACGTCCAGTGTCACGTTCAGCACGCGCCGGATGCCGGAAGCCTGCACCGCGTTCAGGAAGCGCCCGGGCGCCGAGCGTCCCGTCCGTGGATACCAGATGCAGTAGATGCCCGTCGGCCAGCGGGCGTGCGCAAGCCGCAGGCCTTCGAGCAGCGCGTCGAACTCGCGTTCCGACTCGTAGGGCGGATCGATCAGCACCAGGCCGCGCTTCTCCTTCGGCGGCAACTGGGCCTTCAGCCCGGCATAACCGTCCGCCTCGACTATGGACAGGCGACGCTGGCCGCGGAGCCGGTCGCGAAGCGCCTGCGCCTCCGCGGGCTGGGACTCGTACAGCGCCATGCGGTCCTGATCGCGTCGCAGCATGGCCACGATCATCGGTGAGCCCGGATAGGCCGTGATCGGACTGCGCCCCGGGCCGGCAGACTGCTTCACGAGCCCGAGGTAAGTATCCAGTTCCTCTGGGATCCCGGCGGCCGGCAACTCGAGCAGACGACCGATGCCCGACTTGTACTCGCCGCTGCGCTGCGCCTGGGACTCGCTCAGGTCGTAGCAGCCGCGGCCCGCATGCGTGTCCAGGTAGAAGAAGGCCGCCGGCTTCCTCTTCAGGTCCTCGACCAGCAGCGCCAGCACGACGTGCTTGAGCACGTCGGCGAAATTTCCGGCGTGGAACGCGTGGCGGTAGTTCATCGTAAGGCTTGCAATGACTGGATGCGTGGCGGATGTTATCCATCATGAGGCAGAAACATGGCAACGACCGCAGCAGGCCGGCCGCCGCCGGGCTGCTGTTCAGCCTGCTGCTCGCGGCCTGCGCGGCACCCGCGCAGGTGGATCAGCCGATCATGCCGCCGGGCCGGGAGATGCCGATGCAGTCGATCATCGAGGCGGTGCTGGCGGATGCGGTCGAGCGGACGGGGCTCGGGCGCGACGCGCTCGAGGTGCTCGGCGCCGAGGTGGTGACCTGGCCCGACGGGTCCCTTGGCTGTCCGCGCCCCGGAATGGAATACACGCAGGCGCTGGTGCCGGGTTACCGGATCCGGGTCCGCGCCGGCGACCGCACGCTCGACTACCACGCCAGCCGGCGGGGCTACTGGATCCTGTGCCCGGACGGATCGTCCCAGCAACCGCTGCCCGGCGCGGCGACGATGTAGCCGAAAGAAAAACGCCCCGGGGATGGCTCCCCGGGGCGTCAGTCGAGAACGACTCAGTTGCCGCGTGGACCGTTACGGCGTATCCACGCGCACGATCGTCGGTGCCGGCAGCCCGGCCACGCCGCTGTAGGCGACGGAACCGAGATAACGGGTCGCCGGTGCGAGTCCCGTGAACGACAGGTCGATCTGACCCGTCGTTCCGATCGTCGCGGACCCCGGCGCGGTGACCGTCATGTTGCCGGCATCAGTGCTGCCGAGCAGCCAGGTGTGGAGCTTGAACGGGCTCGATCCCGCGACGCCCCAGCCCTGCACGACGACCGTGTAGTTGCCGGCCGCCGGGTTCACCAGGCTGACCTGCTCGGCCGAGGTGCCGGATCCGCTGGAACCGATGATGGAACCGGCGGCATTGGCCACGCACAGGTCGATGTCCGTGCCGGGATTCACGTCGGCGTCGAACAGCGAGAAGCGCGCATACGTCGTGCCGGCGGGAATCGTCACCGGGATCAGCTGCGCGTTCGGCGAACTGAGCGAGCACGCGCCGTCCGTCGGGTCGTCCGCTACGACGCCGTCGGTCGTCGCGGCCGGAATCAGGCCGCGGGCGGTTGCCGAGAACGCACCCGTGTAGCCGAAGCCCACGGCGTAGCTGCCACTGACCTCGGACGGCGCCCCGAACAGCACCGGCCGAACGACCATCGGTACGCGCACGGTGTGGGTGCCGTCCGACCAGCGCAGCTGGCCACCCGTGTAGTTGTTCAGTGTTGCGCCAGTGTTGCTGAACGTGACGCTGAACTCCTTGGTTTCACCTGCCGCGAGAGTCAGCGTCGACGGGCTGACCGTGACGGTCATTCCGGCCATCCCGGAGACCGACGCGCTGTAGGTCGCGGTGCTGCCACCCACGTTCGTCACCCGGCGCGTGATCGTCTGCGAGCCCGGCATGGCGCCGAGCGCGATCGACGCGACGTTCAGGTCGCTCGGGTTGATCGGCGTGAAGGCGC
Organism: uncultured Steroidobacteraceae bacterium; assembly: GCA_964553405.1. Taxonomy (GTDB): domain Bacteria; phylum Pseudomonadota; class Gammaproteobacteria; order Steroidobacterales; family Steroidobacteraceae; genus DATIRA01. The sequence continues at coordinate 4,920 of CAZKLS010000115.1, read as the reverse complement.
TGCAGAACGAGCCCGGCTGCGTGCCACAGATGAAGTTCAGCCAGTCGTTGAACCCGGAGTCGAACACGAGTCCCGGGTTCATCGCCGCCGCCGGATCAACATGACCGGCGCCCTGGCGGAAGATCAGGATCGGGTTGTTCTCGGCGGCCGGAGGCGTGCCGCCGTCGAGCACGTCGAAGCCGGTCGTCATCAACGCCGACTTGATCGCCATCGGCGACCACGACGGGTACTTCTGCTTGAACAGCGCGGCGAGGCCGGCCACGTGCGGGCTCGACATCGAGGTGCCGCTGTACAGGTCAAACAGGCGGCCGCTGTTTCCCGGAGGGGCCACGCCCGCCAGGATGTCCTGGCCCGGCGCGATCAGGTCGGGCTTCAGCAGGCTGCCGCCGCCGGCCTGCAGCGGACCGCGCGAGGAGAAGCTCGCGGTGAACGGTGCCGGCGCGTTGTAGACGATCGTGGCGGCGTTGATCGTCGCCGTCGCGCCCGACGTCGCGGCATACGCCTTGAGTGCGGCGCGATCCGAGAACTGGACGTGGACCGTGGGCACGAAGTGGAAATCCGCGTTCAACGAACTGGTCGGGTTGTTGACCAGCACCGCGCCGACGCCGCCCGCTTCCGCGACGGCAAGGCTCTTGTTGACGCGTGCAAAGACGCCGCGATCGCACAGCACGATCTTGCCGGCGACCTTGGCCGGGTCGAGGACGGGGTCGCCACCGGTGTCGGCCGTCGAAGCGCAGAGGCGCACCAGCGTCGGGTCGGCGCCCGGCAGGCCGGCAGATTCGGAGTCGATGAAGGGCGCAGGACCGACCGCGGTCGCCACTGACGCGCCGTAGACGGTCGTGCCGTTGCCGAGCGTGACCGAGCCCTCGCCATTCCTGTTATGCGTGCCCGCGGCGACCGTGGTGAGCCACGGACCCGGGTGCGCAACGGTGCTGCTGGTCGGACCGCTGTTGCCGGCCGAGGCCGCGACGAACACGCCGGCATCCGCCGCGTACAGGAACGCGATCTCGACCGAGTCGCGGAAGTTGGTGCGCGAACCGCTGATCGAGAAGTTGATCACGTCCACGCCGTCCGCGACCGCCTGGTCGATCGCCGCGACGCTGTCGGTGCTGAAGCAGCTGCCGCCCGTACCGGTCTCCCAGCAGACCTTGTAGGCGGCGATGCGCGCGCGCGGCGCGATGCCGCTCATCGGCCCGAAGGCGGCTGCGCCTCCGGTCGGCATGACGTCGGCATTGCCGCCGGCCGTCGTCGCCGTGTGCGTACCGTGGCCACCGAAGTCGCGCGGCGAGTTGAACTCCCACGGCAGCTGGGCGTCGATGCCCGCGTTGCCACCCCAGCCGGAGTTGTAGTAGCGCGCACCGATCAGCTTCTGGTTGCAGTTCGAAGCGTTGAATTCCTCGCCCGGCGTGCACTTGCCGTGCCATCCCGGGATCTGCTGGTAGCTGAGCTTGCCGTCCTTCGTCCCGTTGCCGTTCGTGCCGGTGCGGTCCGAGAAGCTCGGGTGCTCCGGCCACGCGCCGCCATCGACGATGCCGATGATGACGTTCTCGCCGGTGACGCCGAGCTGGGACCAGACGCCGCCCGGGCCGCTCAGCCCGAGGAAGGCGGGCGTCGAGGAGGTCTCAAGCTCGTGGACCGTGTCCTTTTCGACGGCCAGCACGCCCTGCGTCTGCGCGAGCTTCTCCGCCTGCGCGGGGGTGAGCTCAGCGGCGAAGCCGTTGAACACGTAGCCGTAGCTGTAGAGCTTCTTGCCGCCACCGACGCTCGCGAGCACCTGGTCGTGCCGCGACTCGAGGTAGCTCTTGTAGTTCACCACTTGCGGGCTGTCGGGATCGATCTTCTGGCCCTTGCGCGGCCTGGTGGCCTTGTAGCCCTTGATGCTGCCGTCGTAGGCGACCACGGGCTGCTCGGCGAGACGAACGATGTAGGCGTTGTTGGAGAATTTCTGTTTCGCGGCGGACTTCGCCTCGGCACCGGGCGCCGCGACGGCCGTCGAGAGCGGGACAGACATCGCCGCGACGGCCGTGACTGCGGCCGTCGAGAGCAATGTCAGCAATGGCTTCTTGCGCATGTCTCCTCCTGCAGGAAAACACTGGTTGAAGTAGTGCAGCAGGCAGGCGGGGAGCAGGTCGCCGATTGCAGAGAATCACTGCATCGGCACGTTCCCGACAGCGTGGAACCCCGATGCCGCACCGTTGCCGATGTGGCTCGACGACCCCAATCTGGTAGCCCAACCCTCTTGTTCTGTAATGATCAAGAGTTGTGGCTTTGCGGCCCCCCTTCGCAGAGGGTGTGCTCTTCGGCGCTTGCCGTGCGGCGGAAGCTACGCCCGGCCCGCGTCAAAAGCAATGGATTTCATGCGACGCCGGCGCGCGATTACATAACGCAAAAGAAAGGGGCTCCCCCGCGAGCGGGGGAGCCCCTGTAGCGTCAACGCCGGAGCGTTTACTTGGCCATGAACAGCATGGCCTCGCCGTCCTGCACGGCTCCGCCGCGGTTCCCGGCACCCCGATCACTGTCGGTGATCAGCATGATGCCGAGTTCCTCGGTGTTGCCCGGCAGCGACCCGAAGTCGAAGACCGTCATCGAGCCGCCGCTCTTGCCGGCGATGTCGTCCGGCACGCCAACGTAGCGCTCGCCGAACGGCGTCACCGTGAGACCGGTGATCAGGTCGCCAGGACCGCCGAAGTAGAAGTCCTGGGTCACCAGCGTCACGTTGACCGGGGTCGTCCCGAGATCCGCGCCGCTGAGACCGACCTGCTCCGCGCAGACCGTCAGCACCGTGTTGCCGGTGTTGGTCGCGTGCTCCGCGAAGAAGAACGCCCGAGCCTGGTTCGTCGTCAGGTTCAGGGCCCAGGCCACCTGCCGGCCGTCGGTGATCGTGCCGAGACCCGACAGGTCACGGTTAAGGATCACGTAGTCGTCCAGGCCGTCCCGGTTCGTGTCGAGGTACACCAGGTGACTGACCGGCAGCAAGTGGCTCTGCCGCTCCCAGGTGTTGACCGCGAACTGCCAGACGAACGAGTCGCTGCCCGAGCAGAAGCCCGCCGGCACCGGGAACGTGGCCACGCCGAAAGCGCGCGCGTCCGGTGTCGGGGACTGGCCGCCCTGCGCGCCCTCAGGCTGGTTCGGGCTCACCGCCAGCAGCGAGAAGGCTGCCGTCTGCGCGGTACCGACGCCGATGTTCTCGAGAGACACGAGGTCCTGACCCTTCTTGAACGTCAGCACCTGCCGGCCCTTCAGCTCGGCCGCCTTGCGGGGCAGCACGTGCCAGGGCAGGTGGATCGGATGCTTGCCGTCGTCGAGGAACAGGTAGCCGTCGAACTCGTTGAACGTCAGCGCGGCCGGGTTGGCCCCTTCCGCACCGGAGCTCATCGCGTTGGCGGGCAGGTCGGCGCCGCTGATGGTCAGCTTGACCGGAAGCACCGCGTCCTTGCCGGGCTGCACAGTCACCTTGCCGGGACCGCTCACCGCGACCGGGCCGCCGGCCTTGGCGGGATCGCGGAACGTCGGCTGCACCGTGTAGGTCACCGCCTTGTTCGAGTAGTTGCGGATCCGCACCTTCTTGTGCAGCGTCACGACGTCCTTGCTGACGTCCACGAAGCCGAAGCTGAGGCCGCCCTGCAGCGTATCCTCGTCCCAGGCCGCCGCGGGCGCCTTCAGCGCACGGTCGACCCGCACCTCACCGCCGCCAATCCGGGTGATCGGTGCCGGTCCGGTGAACGGATCGGTCTCGACGCCGGTGTAGCCGTTGTTCATCAGGCGGGCCTTGGTTTCCGCCGGGCTCAGGCCCGGGTAGGCATCGAGCAGCAGCGCGGCAGAGCCGGAGACCATCGGCGCGGCGCCGGAGGTGCCGCCGAACGGTCCGGTGCCGGTGCCCGAGCCCGCGATCGCCGACACCGATGCGCCGGGCGCGCCGATCTCGGGCTTGATCATGCTGTCCGGATTACGCGGACCGCGGGACGAGCTGCCGACCATCTGCATCGCGAGCGGCAGGATGTTCGCCGGATCCACCGTGACCGTGCCGCCGATCTGCGCCTTGAACGCGTTCGAATCGGCCTGGCTGATCATGTATCCAGGGATGTCGATCGGCCGGTCGCCGCCGTCGCCGCCCGCGAAGGGCGCACCCGGGGCGATCAGCCCGATGATGCCGACCACGCCGCCGGCGGCGCCGATGTTCTTGATCTTCAGCGTGAAATTGCAGGCCCCGCGATCGACCAGCACGACGAGTCCGGCCAGCGAGCCGGGCGCGAACGGTGCACAGCCGTTGAGGTTGCCGCCGGCGCCGTTGCCGTACTGCAGCGGACCGGAGATCACGCCCGCAGGCGGGGTCGACCAGGGCTGGAACTCGGCCGGGTAGTCGACGCCGTTCAGCGTCAGCAGACCGAGCGCCGCGGAGGGCACCTGAGTCTGGGCCACCGACAGCGCGGTCGTCGCGGCGGCCGGCGTGCCGGTGACGTAGGGCTTGTCGCTCGAGTTACCGGCGGAGGCGACCGTCATCACGCCGAAGGCCGTGGCGTTGTCCACCGCGAAGGCGAGGTCGTCGTCGAAGGCCTGGCCGTAGTTGCTGCCGAGCGACATGTTGACCACGTCCATCCGGTCGGAGGTATCGCCGTCGCCGTTCGGGTCGACGACGTATTCCATGCCCTGGATCAGCGCGATGCCGCTGCAGGAGCTGGACACCGCGCTGCAGACCTTGACCGCGTACAGGTCCACGCCCGGCGCTACGCCGCCGGCACCGCCGATGATGTCGGCCACGTGCGTGCCGTGACCCTCGAAGTCGATGGGATCGTCATCCGGCGCCAGCGGGCCGAAGGTCGGCCAGAGCTCGCCGACGAAGTCGTAGCCCTCGACGACCTTGGAGGTCGGGAACAGGCCGTCGCGCGAGGTCTGGCGCGGATCGCCGATGCCGACGCCCCA
>CAZKLS010000114.1:0-8034 GCA_964553405.1 uncultured Steroidobacteraceae bacterium | reverse complement strand
CGACCTTGGCGCCGCAGGCAACCGGGAACGCGTAGCCGCAGTTGCCGAAGCTCATCGCCGCGAACATCGAGCGCGGCTCCTCGAAGCGCAGGTAGGAGTTCGATACCGAGCAGATGTTGCCGATGTCCGTCGAGACCATCGCCCGCTCCGGCATGGCCTTCTCCAGCTCGCGGAGCATCTGACGTGGATGCATCCGGCTGGAATCCCGCGCCACCTCGAGCGAGAACGGGTCCTTCTCGTGGGTCCACTCGCCCAGCTCCTGCTCCCAGGCCGCCTTCTCCGCATCGATCCGGGTCCGGCGCTCGGCGCGATTGGCGGCACAAGCGAGCTCGCGGCCCTGGAGCCGCCCGGCCAGCGCGGCCGCCGCCGCCTTCGCGTCGCCGCAGATCCCCACGCTGATGCGCTTGACGAGCCCCAGCATGCGCGGGTCCGCGTCCACCTGGATGATCTTCGCGCCCGTGGGCCAGTACTCCATCCCGTATTGCGGCAGCGTGCCGAACGGCCCGAGCCGGGTGCCGAGCGCGAGCACGACGTCGGCCTCGGAGATCAGCTTCATCGCGGCCTTGGAGCCCTGGTAGCCGAGCGGGCCGCACCACAGCGGGTGCGAGGCGGGGAAGGAATCGTTGTGCAGGTAGCTGTTGCAGACCGGCGCACCGAGCCGCTCCGCCAGCGCGACCGCCTCGGCCGTGCCGCCCGACATGATCACGCCGCCGCCGGCGACGATCACCGGGAACCGGGCCTCGGCGAGCAGCGCCGCGGCCTCATCGATCGCGGCCGGGTCGCCGGGCCCGCGGCCGATCCGGATCGGCTGCGGGATCGTCGTCTCGATGTCCCCATAGAAGTAGTCGCGCGGGATGTTCAGCTGCGCGGGGCCCATCTCCAGCATCGCGCGGTCGAAACAGCGGCCGGCGATCTCGGCCATGCGCCGGGGATTGTTCACGTGGCCCTGGAACCGCGTGATCTTCGAGAAGATCGGCAGCTGGTCGGTTTCCTGGAACCCGCCGAGGCCCATCGTCATCGAGCCCGTCTCGGGGGTGATGAACACGACCGGCGAGTGCGCCCAGTACGCGGCCGCGATCGCGGTGACGAAGTTGGTGATGCCGGGGCCGTTCTGCGCGATGCAGACGCCGTGGCGCCCCGAGGCGCGGGAATAGCCGTCGGCCATGTGCGCCGCGCCCTGCTCGTGCGCGACCGGTATGAAGCGGATGCCCGCGGCCGGGAAGATGTCGAGCGCATCCATGTATGCGGAGCCGACGATGCCGAACACGTCGGTCACGCCGTTGGCGGCCAGTGTCTCGACCAGCGCCTCGGACGGGGTCATCAGCTGGGGCTTGTCGGCACGCACGGCGTGCTCCTTGAGTCGTGAAGACGATCGCGCCCGCCGCGGCGGAGCGACCGCGCACCAGCAGAGCTCGGGCGCGCAATCGCATTCTGCTGACAAGCAAGGGGCGAGTCCAGCCGTCGGCGCGACGGCTGAATCCGCACGAAGGACGCCTGCGATAGAAGCTGGAGAGGGTGCCATATGCCCGGCGCATCCGGCGGGGCGACATCAATCCGCAGCAGGAGTGACCATGAAAACGCACATTGCAGTCGTCCCGGTCATCGCGGCCGTTCTGTTCGTCGCGGCCCACGCTCTGGATGGGCATGTCGAAGCCCGCGCCGGCGAGGGTGCCAGTGCGTACGGCGCAGCCTCCGTCGCGGTGCCGACTGCAGCGCGGGCGCTGCCGGAGGGACATCCGCCCGTGCGGTCCCTGCAACCGTCGCTGCCCGAGGGGCATCCGCCGGTGCTCTCCCGGCGTCCAGCCTTACCCCCCGGTCATCCGCCGATTCCGCTCGCGCGTCCGGCCCTGCCTGAGGGTCACCCCCCGATTCCTTTCCGACACCCGGCGCTGCCGGGTGGCAATCGGGCGTTGCCTGACGACCATCCGCGCTGTCCGGCCCGCGGGGTCGTGCCGGCCGCGCCGCTCGAGCCCGGGCTGGGTCGGCCGCTCACCGAGCCGCCGGTCGTGATCACCATCTAGGCGGCTCCCGGTCGATCCTGGCCCGTGCCCGGGCACCTCAGAGCAGGGCCCGCCGTCCTGGTCGGCACTCAATACGGAGCCGTATGGCATTGAAATAGCGGTATTTTCGTCTAATTCCCTTAAAATGAAGCGAAAATAGAATGGCTGTCGCGGCTCAGTAACAATACTGTTGCTGCACTGCAGCAATAATCTGAGACAATGTCTCCCGAGCGTAGGGCTATCGCCCGACCTGTAACGGAGACGACATGCTTTTCGGAAAATCCTTCTTCCTCTCGGCAGCCATCACCGGACTGGTGGTCGCGCTGCTCGTGGTCTTCGCCTCGCTCGGCAGCGCCTTGTCGCAGATCGAGACCTTTGCATTCTGAGGGGTCCAGGTGACGCTTTACACACGCGTACCCGAGCCTGCTCACGGGCCTGCGCCGTCGGCCTATCCGGCCGCGCTCGCGAGGAGGGTCCGGTTGCCGGATGGCCGGGAACTGACGCTGCGGCCGATACGGCCCGAGGACGCCGACGCCGAGTGGGACTTCGTGCACCGGCTGTCTGCGGACTCCAGGTACTTCCGGTTCATGGCGCCCGTGAAGGACCTGACGCCGGCCATGATCCGCCGGTTCACGGACATCGACTACGCGCGCGAAATGGCGCTGGTCGCAATGGTGGCCACGCCGGAGGGCGACCGGCAGGTCGGCGTGGCGCGCTACTCCATCCTGCCCGGCACCCGCCGCTGCGAATTCGCCATCGTCGTGGACGACGAGTGGCGCGGGACGGGCCTTGCGCGTGCGTTGATGAGCGCGCTCGCCGCGGTGGCCCGCGATCACCACGGCCTCGAGACGATGACCGGCGTGACGCTGGCTGAGAACCGGCGCATGGTCGGCCTGGCAAAGTCGCTGGGCTTCGACGTCCGGATGGACCCGGACGATGCCCACCTGGTCCGGATGGACCGCGATCTGCGCGGCACGCTGCAATAGCGACCGGCGGCCCGGATCGCCATTCACTTCCCAGGAAGCCTGATCGGTCAGCTCATCGTCCAGCCTGAGCCGCCGCAGGAGCTGCAGGTCGAGTATCCGCCCGAGCAGCCGCAGGGGACCTGGTCGGTCACGTACTCGGTGTTGCCCTCCCAGTCCACGCGCGTGTAGCTCTGGGTGTGGTAGCCGTAGCCGCCGCAGGACGAGCAGCTTATCCGGCCGGAGCCCGCGCAGGCGCCACACTGGCGTTGCGTCGGTTCCGGCGCCGACCGGGCGGGCGGTGGCGAGCGCGGTTCCCGGCGGCGCCGTTCGAGCTCGCGGGCGCGCTCGACCTCGGCGTGTCGCCGTGCCGCCTGCTGCAGCGTCCGCATGTGTTCACGCATCCTAAGCTGAGCCTGTGCGGCGACCGAGTCGAGCTTCGCGGTCGCATCGTCGCCCAGCACCTGGCGGAGGAAATCGAGCGGGCCGTCGACTTCGACCTTCAGGACCGGGTCGGGCCCGGCGTGCAGGAAGCTCAGCACCTTCAGCGCGACGTAAGCATCGTCGAGCAATCCGAACGAGCCGAGCTGCTTCTCGGGCAGGTAATCCTCGGCTTCGAGGAAGTAGTCCTCGGCGTGCGCGACCAGTGGCTCGACCCAGTTGCTGAAACCGCGCTCCTGGGCGGTCCGGCGCACCTGGTCCATGATGACCGGCACGGCATTGATGATCTCCCGGCAGTAGTCGATCGAATCCTGGATCTCGGACTCGCTGTTGTTCCGGGCCCGGACGCGGATGAACTGCTCGATGCTGACGGCTCCGCGGCCGCTTTGCTCGGCGATGATCCTGCGGATCGCATCCGTACGCGACACGGTGCCTCCTCCCGCGGGCGGTTCCCGGCGGCTGCTCAGTCCAGCAGGTCCAGCGCGATCGCGTCCGCGCGGCGCGAGGCCTTCGTGGCCGGCGCCCCGGGCCCGAAGGCCTTCGGCGGCAGCGCACGCGGCGCGGTCGCGAGCCAGTTGCGCATGGCCTCGCGTGCCGAGTCGACCAGCGCGTTCCGCCGCGCCTCGCTCATGTCGAACTCGGTCGTGCCGAAGCCCTTGGCCGGCAGTCGAACGATCAGCTCGCCGTGCTCCTCGATCACGCGCTTGTCGTGCGCAGTCGTCGCGGTGTCGATCAGCCGGCCGATCCGCGTCACCAGCGCGAACTCGGCCAGCGCGCTCGGCGGCTTCGCGGACGCGCCCGGGGCGGCGCCCGGCACCTCCAGCGCCTCGTCGATCATCAGCCCGAGCACCGGCGTGTTCTGCTTCGGGCCCATCACCTTGGTCACCTTCGGCTCTGCCGAGATGAACAGCTCGAGCGGGAAGTTCGACAGCATGCCGCCGTCGACCACACCGTGGCCAGCGATGTCGCGGCCGCGGTAGCTGCCCCATTCGGGCCGCCAGCTGACTTCGTTCCACACCAGCGGGATGCTCATCGACATCCGCACCGCGTAGACGACGGGGCAGTCGGGTGCCGTGCGGTGATTCAGCACCAGCAGCCTGCCGTCGGTCGTATCCGAGGCGACCATCGAGAGGTCCACGCCGGTTGCGTCGTGGAACTGCTTCAGCGTCATGCCGGAGAAGTTGCGCGGCGAGCCGTCGGGCCGCTTGCCGGCGTCGAGCTTGGCGGACATCCAGGTGAGGAAGCGCCGTGCCGCGAACCAGCCGCCGCGCTCGACCAGCGCCACCAGGTGCCGGGACTTGCCGCCCCGGGCCAGCGCCCGCGCGATCTGCCGGTCCATCCGGTCCTCGAGGAACTTGGGCACCAGCGACAGGTCGAGGTTGCGAAGCAGTGCCAGCGTGCCGCCCTGCTCGATCTCGGCGTCGCTGAACTCCTCCGGCTCGCCCATGAAGCCGGCGAACACCGGCTGGCCGTTCTCCTTCTCCATCAGCGCCGCGTTCATCTCGTCGACCGTGTAGCCGGCCGCGAGCAGCGTCGCGGTGATCGCACCGGCCGACGTGCCGAGCAGGCGGTCGTAGGAATGGCCTGCGTTCAGCAGTTCCGCGACGGCCCCGACGAAAGCCATGCCCTTGGCCCCGCCGCCTTCGAAAACCATGTCGTACTTCATGCGTGTTCCTCCTCTCCGGAGCGGGGTCGCCCGCCCGGCTGTCAATCCAGGCCGTCTCGGTGGTCCTCGCGACACCGGTCGCGGTCGCAGAGCGCGAGAAACGGCATGCTGTCGCGCAGCTCGAACTTGTTGGCGACCTTTCTCCAGAACGGCCGGCTCGCCGCGCTCTCTAGGTACTCGAGCCGCCGGTCGATCCGACGCTCGCCGACCACGCTCTTGACGATGCCGCAGCGGATGCTGCCCTGTGAGTCGAGGATGATCGTGCAGCCGCCGTAGATGTCGAATCCGGGCTTGCCGTCCCGCGGCCGCACGGTGCGCACCTGCAGGATCTCGGCCACCGTGTCGAAGATCGTCTGGCCGTCCGGCCCGACGCGCCGCAGCGTGCGCACCGACTCGATCATCGGCAGCGTGACCGTGTCGCCCTCGAGCCGCTGGTCGCCGTTCTGCACCAGTCCGAGCTCCTCCATGCAGACCGCACTGCCGGTGACGTATTCGCCGAGCTCGCAGGCCTGCGCGATCTGCTCGCCGATCGTCACCGGGTTGCCCGGATCGCCGGCGAAGTAGATCTCCTTGAACGACAGGGCCTTCACCGGCGCCAGCGTGCGGTTGCGCGGCGGTCGCCACAGCAGCGAGTCCTCGTTCAGGCTCACGACGTCGCGTGGATAGATGCCGCGCAAACGGAAGGAATCGATCAGTGCCTCGCGGTAGTTCCACGGGTCGTCCGGCACCAGCACCGAGTCGGCGGTGATGATCGCGCGCAGGTACTCGCCGAGTCGCACGTCCACCGGCGGCAGGTAGTCCACGGCCCGGATCAGCATCATCAGGAACTGCGTGGCGAGGTTGTAGGCCCGCGTCACCAGCACGTCGAGCAGCGCTTCGGGCAGTTCCCCCTCGGGCAGGCGGCCGGTACCGCCGGTCGCGAGGCGCATCACCGTCGCGGTCTTGCGTTCGAATACGATGCAGAACGCGTCGTAGACCGCGGCCATGAGCAGCTCCCCCATCTGGTGCGCGGGCAGCTTCGGGTCGTAGCGCAACTCGTCGTTGACCGCACTGCGCAACGCCTGAGAGTTGCCGGTCGAGCGGCCGAACTGCTGACCGATCGCGCTCAGGTAATCCGACTTGCGCAGGTCGCCGCGGCAGCGCGCGAGCGCGTTGCGCAGCGCGTCGCGGTGCAGGAAGTGATGGAACAGCGCGATCAGGTCGGAGAAGCCCTCGTGGAAGCCCGACATGTCCGTGCTGGTCTGCAGCACGAAGTTCGAGCGCAGCGCATCGAGCATCGCGTGCGTCATCTCGTGGCAGACGATGTCGTGCGACAGCGCCGTGTAGACGATCCCCTTTGGCAGCGTGCCGTCCACCGGCTTCTCGTGGGCGTAGAAGTAGCCGAAGTTGAGCGTGCCGTCGTTCGGGTTGTACCAGGCGTTCTGCGTCTCGCCGGCGAACGGCCGGATGCGCAGCCGCGTGACGCCGTCGCGCGGCGGAAAGGGCCACAGGATCTGCCGTCCGAGCGCACGGCGGAAGTTACGGTGCACCAGGCTCGCGACCGCGTAGACCATCTGCGAGTGGAATTCCCGGTTCGAGTCCGAGGGGGCGATGCCGTTCGCGATCAGTGCGCGCAGGTCGTCCAGATCGGGCGCCGGGTGCGCCTCACCGGTGTCGAGATCCTCGGTCTCGACCGCGAACAGGCGGCCGACCGGCCCCGTGGTGACTTTCTCGTAGGGGATCTCGATCGTCGCGTACTTGCCCTCGCGCACCAGCGCCGAGGGGTCCACCGCGAAGATCCGCAGCCTGCGCGTGGTCGGCTCGCCCGGGACCCAGTCGTGCGCGGGCTCGCCGGTGTAGAAGACACGCTTACCCAGCTGGTAGGTCTTGCCGTGGTTCTGCTGTTCGAACCGCGGCCGGTCCACGTCCTCGTTCAGGTACTTGTCGAACTCACCCATCGGTACCCCCTGTCGGCGCGGCTGCCCAGTGTTCAGATGTCGAGCCTGCTCAGGTAGTCGCTGGAATGCGCGAGCAGCTTCTGCGAGATCTGCGCGCGCAGGCCCGCCAGCAGCGTCGCATTGATCGAGGCCCTGCCGGCGTGGTTCTCGATCTTGACGTCGTTCTCGCGGAACTTGAAGAACAGCACCTGCGTGATCCGCTGCCTGGCCTCGAGCGCGAACGCGGTCAGTGCGACGAACAGCTCCCCGTTCGGGTCGCGGTCCACTGTCGAGACCTGGAAGTGCGCGGTGTTCGCCGAGCGCGACTCGCGGTTGAAGATCGTGATCCAGGGATTGCCCGCATCCATCTTCCGAAGCGCCTTGACGGTCGAGGCGACCAGCGCCAGCGCGGTCGGTGCGCCGCCGAGCAGCGTCGCGGCCACGTCGAGCACGGCCTGGTGCGCTTCGAAGCCGTCGGCTTGGGTCTCATAGTGCTGCAGGTTGGTCTGTTGCGTGACGAAGCCGATGTTGCCGAGCACGTCGAAATACTCGCGGTACCAGTCACGGACCTCGGCGAGCGAGCGCGGCTCAGGCGCGACCTTCTTCGCACGTAGCTGCGCGAGCAGCGCGCAGTTGACGATGTCGCTGCGCTGCTCTGCCGTGATTCCGTGCACGAAGGACACGATCTCGGAACCCACCACCATGGCCTGGTCGCGCGCGGCGTCGAAATCGACCGGTGGCGCGAGCGCGATTCCGGTCGCGCCGAAGCGCGGCGCGGGCAGGTCGAGACCGCCGACGAAGGTCCGGGCCTGGTCCAGATCGAGGCGCATGCGATCTCCCCCGTCGTCCCGACGATCACTGCCAGGGCGTCTGTCGGCCCGCGCCGCATCGCGCCCGACGGCCTGCCGTTGATGATACTGCTGCCGCGGGATCACGACGGCAGGCTCGCCGCCTAGATTATGTCTTATTCGATTTTCCTGCCATGCAACCCTCTGGCGCGACGGACCTCTCCGCGGGCGGACCGTTCAACCGGTCGGGAACGACCTACG
>CAZKLS010000113.1:0-8423 GCA_964553405.1 uncultured Steroidobacteraceae bacterium | reverse complement strand
CCGGCAGGTCCGGCATCTGGGTCGCATGGATCGACAGCGGGATCGCGTACTGCTTCACGGGCAGGATGCAGCGCGGATGCAGCACCTTGGCGCCACTGCTCGCGATTTCCTGCGCCTCGTCGTAGTCGAGCGACTTCAGCAGCCGCGAGTTGGGCACCGTGCGCGGATTCGCGGTGAACATTCCCGGCACGTCCGTCCAGATCTCGAGCCGACGCGCGGAGAGCTTGGCCGCCAGGTAACTGGCCGACGTGTCGGAGCCGCCCCGCCCGAGCAGGATCGTGTCGCCCTGCTCGTTGCTCGCGATGAAGCCCTGCGTGACGAACACGCGCCCGGTCCGGGCCAGGCTGCGCTGCAGCGCGGGATCGGGCTCGAAGCCACAGGCCGCGGCCAGGTAGCTCGCACGCTCCGAGGCGCCCTGCCGCAGGTCGGCATGCAGGAACTTGCGCGCATCGAGCCAGTGAGGGTCCAGGCCTTCACCCTGCAGGAACGCGGCGCCGAGCCGGGTCGCCATCAACTCGCCGGCCGCCATCACCCTCGCGCGCAGGCGATCGCTCACCTCGCCGATCAGCTGTATCCCTGCCGCGGTGCGCCGCAGCTCCGAGAAATGTCGTTCGAGCTCGGCGAGGTCCGACACGGCGAGATCGCGCGCGAGATCGCGATGCCGCTGCTCGATCTGCGCCATGACCGGTTCCCAGTCGCCGCTCAGCGCCTTGTCGAGCAACTGCTCGAGCCGGTCCGTGATTCCGGACAGCGCCGAGTGCACGAGCACCGTGTGCAGCCCGTCGTTCAGACGGGCCCTGACGACGTGCGCGATGCTCCGCCAGTTGCTGACGCTGGACACGCTCGTGCCGCCGAACTTCAGCACGACCCAAGGGGTATCGGGATTGCTAGCCATTGAATTCATCCGCTTGCGACGCAGCGAGCCGGCGGCGTCTCTATTGGCAATGGACCCTGACTTCGAACGAGCGCCGCGACCGGCGCCGATGCGCGGCCCGTCAGGGACGACCGGACCCCCGCAGACTCAGGTGTCCTCGAAGTAATCCTGCAACTGCTTGCGCAGGCGCCGCTCGGCGAGCACGTCTTCGAGCTTGCTCCAGGCCGCCTTGCCGCGCTTGGTAACCTGCTGCGGCTTGCGGCGATCCACCCGGTCGATGAAGCGGTCGAAGTCTTCCTCTTCCGCCTGCGCGGTGAAGTCGCCGTCGAGGTCGAATTGTTCCTCGTCTCTTTCCATTTGGCAGCCCTGAGAAAACCCAGAGATTTCAAGGCGCTGACGAATTTGCCAGGCGCAAGGCTGCGAACTATATCTGAACCGCCGGCCATCTCAACATTTCTTTGCTGCACCGCGGCGGCGGCGGGGTTCGCCGGTGAAAATGCGACCGGCCCGGTCTTCCCGGGCCGAGCGCCAGCAGAGTCCGTTCGGCTTTTATCCTTTATTTATCAATGTTTTATCGTTATTTCTGAACGACGCTGACAGGTGCGCCCCGGTCGAGTCCCAGGCCCTCTGCCGCACTTCGCTCGGCGCGGGCGATCTCGAGTACGCCAAAGGAATTCACCAGCGCCAGGTAGTCGCCGGGCCGTGCATCCGAGTAGGTCCGCCTGAGCGGCAGCTCGCGTCCGCCGGCACGCACGATCGGGTTCGGAACCTGCGCGAGCAGCTCGCGGTCGATGTTCGTGAGCAGGTTACCGAAATGGTCGACCGTCACGACCACGCCGCTGACCCCGCCGGGAACCGCGACCGGATCGTCGAGCCAGCCCGGGATCAGCTCCGTCACGACCGGTCCGAGCTCGTCGGCCGCCAGGCGCCCCGCTGCGATCTCGGCGGCAAGCGGTGCGAATACGTCACGCCCGTGGAAGGTCGCGCTCGGTCGCGAAGCGCCGATGCGCTCGAGCACGCCCGCGGCCACGTGCCGCAGCGCACATCGGTCCGCGCGCGCGACCACCGTCGCCAGCAGTCCATTGTCCGGCGCCAGGAACAGGTGGCCATCCGCCTCGACCGCCGCGAACTGCCGCGAACTGCCGACGCCGGGGTCCACGACCGCGACGTGCACCGTGCCTGCGGGGAAGTAGCGGTAGCAGCGCGCGAGCCAGAAGCCCGCCTCCGCCGGCCAGTGCGCGCGGATCTCGTGCGTCAGGTCCACGATCCGCGCCTCCGGATACCTGCCCAGCATCCGGCCCTTCATCACACCGACGAACGGGTCATGGGTGCCGAAGTCCGTCGTCAGCGTGATCAGCCCGCAGGCGGAGAACGTAGTTGCGGAGAGGTTCGTGCTCACGGCGACTCCGGCGCGGGAGGCATCCGGGGAGGTTAAACTCAGGACGGCAGCGTCGTCACGCCCGGCGACGCTGTTCCAGCACGCCGCCGGTCCCGCCAATGCCCTACGTATTTCTCGTCAGACACGCCCAGCCCGATTTCGCCGGCGACTACGATTCCATCACGGAGCTTGGGCGGCGGCAGTCGCAGTGGCTCGGCGAGCATTTCAGGCAGCGCGGCCTGCATTTCGAGCGGACGTACTGCGGCAGCCTCCGCCGCCAGGCGGATACGCTGGCCGGCATCGCCGCGGCCCTCGGCTTCCCGGTCGCGCACGCGGTCGATCCGCGCCTCAACGAGTACGACGCGACTGCGTTGATCGGCAACTTCGGCTCAGGGACCGAGCGGCAGCTGCGGGCCACCGGAGACCGCCGGGCCTACTTCGCGGCCGTACGACAGGCACTGCTCGGCTGGGCGTCGGCCGGGAGTTCCGACGGACGCAGCGAATCCTGGCTGGAATTCGGCGCAAGGGCACGCGCTGCGCTCGCGGACGCCTGCCAGGGACTCGGCAGCGATGCGCCGGTGCTCGTCGTGACCTCGGGCGGAATCATCGGGCGGCTCGTCGCGGACACGCTCGGCGCCGGCGCCGAGTCAGCGATACAACTCAACCTGCAGACGCGCAACACGGGAATCAGCGAGATCGCCGTCGGGCGATCCGCCTCGCGGGTGGTCAGCTTCAATGCGGTTCCGCACCTCGAGCGCCCGGATCGCGCGGCTGCGATCACGCACTCCTGAGTCCGGGAGCGCCGTGCGTCAGACCCGCCCGACCAATGCGGCCAGGCTCCGCGTATCGATGCCACGGGCCTTCTGCGCGATCGCCTCGGCGTAGCCGGGGGCGAGCCCGCGCGCTTCGGCGAGCAGGTCGGCGAAAGCAGCCTTGAGCGTCTGCGCGTCCATGCTCCGGCCGCCCGCGTAGTAACGCTGGGCAATCCGGCCGATCGCGTAGGTCGTCGCGAAGCTCATGCCGGAACTCGCCGCCTGCCGGCCCACCGTACGACCCAGGCCGCCGCCGAGACCGCCGAGCACGCCGCCGAGCAGCTTTCGACCGAACTGCTCGACATACTGCGACGTCAGCCCTGCGCCGAGCGTGGCGATGAAGTCCCGCGCGTGGCTGCGGTCCATCTCGTATCCATAGGACCGTCCGATCCGGTACACCAGGCGCATCTGCAGCGGGATGATCGCGAGCGAGGCCATCGTCTCGGGGAGCAGTTCCAGCGCGGCATTGGTGATCGCAGCATTCATGATCAGCTTGTCGAGCTCTTCGCCAGACAGCGTGCCACGCCCCATCACGGTGCCGGTCGCGGCAGGCGCCGTTGCGGCCGCGGCCACCTCGTCCGCCGCGCGGTTCAACTCGCGGGCCGAGGACTCCGGCAGCTCGAGCGCCGCAGCCAGCTCGGAGAGGAACCCGGATTCGCTGGCCAGCCGCGCACCGTCGGCCTCGACGACGCCGACGGCCATTTCATACGCGAGCCGCCGCATCGCCGGCTCGGGCAGGGCCGCCGCGAGCCGCGCGAGATCCGGCTTCGAGAGCAGCACTTCGCGGTACAGGCCGGGCAGGTCGAGATGGGTCTCGCTGCCCAGCGCTTCGGCGACGCGCTTCACGGCCTCGCGTTCGCGGTCGTCCTTCGTACCGTCGGCGAAGGCCGCGAGCAGCACGATCTGCAGGATGGACCTGGACTGTTCGGGTGTCATCGGCGCCGGGCTCCTGGGGTTACGGGTCAGCGGCTGCCCTCGAGGAAACTGGTCGGAGCGGCGAGATTCGAACTCGCGACCCCTTGCACCCCATGCAAGTGCGCTACCAGACTGCGCCACGCTCCGACCGGCGGCGATTATAGCCGATCGTGCTCACCGGGTAGCGGATAGTGCGGCTCAGCGCCGCAGGATCTTCAGCAGTTCCTCGAGTTCCGTGCGCATCTGCCGCACGAGCTGCTGGGACTGGGTCACGTCCTCGCGGGCTTCCTGCCCGTCCAGCCGGTTGCGCGCCCCGCCGATCGTGAACCCCTGGTCGTACAGCAGCGCGCGTATCTGCCGGATCACGAGCACGTCCTGGCGCTGGTAGTAGCGGCGGTTGCCACGGCGCTTGACGGGCTTGAGTTGCGGGAATTCCTGTTCCCAGTAGCGAAGCACGTGGGGCTTCACGCCGCAGAGCTCGCTGACCTCGCCGATCGTGAAGTAGCGCTTACCGGGGATCGTCGGCAGTTCGTCGTTATTGCCCGGTTCCAGCATAGGCCTCCACCCGAGTCTTGAGCTTCTGGCCAGGGCGGAACGTCACGACGCGGCGCGCGCTGATCGGAATTTCCTCTCCGGTCTTGGGATTGCGCCCCGGCCGCTGGTTCTTCTGACGCAGGTCGAAATTCCCGAAACCCGAGAGCTTCACCTGCTCGCCGTCTGCCAGCGACGCGCGCAATTGCTCGAAGAAGAGGTCCACGAGTTCGCGAGCCTCCCGCTTGTTGAGGCCCAGCTGGTCGAACAGCGCCTCCGCAATTTCAGCCTTGGTCAATGCCATCTTATTTGTCTCGTATCGTGGCTTCGCACTCCCGTCCCAGGTCGGTTACGACCCGCGCCACGACGGCATCTGATTCATCGTCGGTAAGGGTGCGCGAAACATCCTGCAAATTCAAGCCTATTGCGACGCTCTTGTAACCGGGCTCGATACCCTGCCCCCGATAGATGTCGAACACGATCAGGTCCGTGAGCAGATCCCCCGCCGCCGCGCGAATGACCGCGACGAGATCCGCGACCGGAACGGCCTCGGCTACGACGATCGCGAGGTCCCGGCGGACCGACGGAAAACGCGAGATTTCACGATGGTGCGGCAAGACGGCGGCCAACGCGGAGCGAGTCTCAATCTCGAAAACGACCGCCGAATATGTCAATTCCAGTTCCCGCAGCAGCTCCGGATGCAGGCGACCGATCCAGCCGACTGCGGTTGCGCCGCGCCAAAGGCGTGCACTCTGGCCGGGATGCAGCGCCGGATGCAGCGTCGGCACGATGCGGAACTCCGAGATCGCGCCGGTCGTCTGCAGCAGCGCGTCGAGGTCGGCGCGCAGATCGAAGAAATCGCAGGCCCTGTCGTCGGCGCCCCACTGCTCCGGGAGCTGCGTGCCTCCGGCGATCGCCGCGATCACGGCCACCTCGTCGAGCATCCCGTCGGAGACGACGAACTTGCTGCCGCACTCGAACAGGCGCACGCGTGCCTGCTGGCGACGCTGGTTCTCCCGCAGCGCCTTCGCGAGGCCCGGCCAGAGAGACAGACGCATTGTGGACAGGTCCGCCGCGATCGGGTTGGCGAGCGCGAGAGCCGGCTGGTCGCCGTGGAACATCCGCTGCAGCGCGGGATCCACGAAGCTGTAGGTGATGGCCTCGTGGTAACCGCGCTGCACCAGCACGTCGGCCGCTGCGTCCTCGGTGACGCGCAGCTCGGTGAGCTCGGGCAGCGAAAGCCGCGCGACTTCGCCCGTCTCGGGCACGCGGTCGAAGCCATGGATCCTGGCGATTTCCTCGATCAGGTCCTCCTCGATCTCGATGTCGAAACGCCAGGTGGGCGGCACGGTCTCGAGGCCTGCGCCGGTGGCCTGGACCTGCATGCCGAGCGATTCGAGAATCCGGCGTATCTCGGCATCTGCAATCGGCGCACCGATGACGCTGCGAGCCCGGTCGGGCCGCAGCAGTACGGGCACGTGGGGCGGCAGCTCGTCCACCCGCTCGGTGACTTCCACGGGTCCCGGCTCGCCGCCGGCCGATTCGATCAGCAACTGCGTCGCGCGCTCGATGGCACGTTCCTGCAGCGTCGGGTCCACGCCCCGCTCGAAGCGTTGCGACGCGTCGGTCACGAGCCCGTAGCGACGCCCGCGGCCGGCGACGGCGTCCGGGCTGAAGAACGCGACTTCCAGCAGCACGTCCGAGGTCTGCGGACCGATCCCGGAGTGCTCGCCGCCCATGATTCCGGCGAGCCCGATCGGCTTGCTCCGGTCGGCAATGACCATGACGGAGTCGTCGAGCTCGATCTCGCGCCCGTCGAGCAGCGCCAGGCGCTCGCCCCTCCTCGCGCGACGCACCACGATGGCGCCGTCCAGCTGCGCGAGATCGTAGGCGTGCATCGGCTGGCCGAGCTCCAGCATCACGAAATTCGTCACGTCTACGATCGCGCTTATCGGTCGCAGACCGGCCCGGCGCAGGCGCTCCTGCATCCAGAGCGGCGAGACCGCGTCAGGCCGGACACCGCGGATCACCCTGGAGGCGAACCTGGCACAACCCGCGCCGGGTTCGAGCTCGACCGCGAAACGGTCCTCTCGCCGTGGCGATACGCTGCCCGCCCCGGGCGCGAGGAGCCCCGCTCCAGTCAGTGCCGCCACCTCTCGCGCCACGCCGAGCATGCTCATGCAGTCGCCGCGATTCGGCGTCAGGTTCACGTCCAGCACCGTATCGTCGAGCGCCAGCGCGTCGGCGAGCGACTGACCGGCCTCGAGCTGCCCGGGCAGTTCCATCAGGCCGCTCGCGTCCTCGTACAGACCGAGCTCCCGGGCGGAGCAGAGCATGCCCTGCGATGCCACTCCACGGAGGGTCGCCTTGCCGATCTCCATTCCGCCGGGCAGCCGCGCGCCGATCGTCGCCAGCGGCGCCTTGAGGCCGGGTCGGGCATTGGGCGCGCCGCAGACGATCTGCAGCGGTTCGCTGCCGCCGGCGCGGACCCGGCAGACCTGCAGCGAGTCGGCGTCCGGGTGCGGCTCGCAGGCGAGAATCTCGCCGACTACCACGCCGTCCAGCGCCGGCGCGGCCGGCTCGACGGCCTCGATCTCGAGTCCCGCCATCGTCAGTCGCGCCGCCAGCTCCTCCGCCGGCGGCACAGCGGTCAGCCAATCACGCAACCAGGCAACACTCACCCGCATCGCTCGCTTCCCCCGATTCAGCCGAACTGCCGCAGGAAGCGCAGGTCGTTCTCGAAATACAGACGGATGTCGTTGACGTTGTAGCGCAGCATCGCGAGCCGCTCGATCCCCATGCCGAACGCATACCCCGTGTAGCGTTCCGAATCGATTCCCACGTTCGCGAGCACTTTCGGATGCACCATCCCGCAGCCGGCAACCTCGAGCCACCCCGTGTTCTTGCACACGCGGCAGCCGCGTCCGCTGCAGAAGACGCACTCGATGTCCACCTCCGCGGAAGGCTCGGTGAACGGAAAGTACGACGGCCGGAAGCGGATGCCGAGGCGCCGCTCGAAGAACCGCTCGACGAACTGATGTAGCGTCGACTTCAGCTGCGCGAGACTGACGCCCTCCTCCACGACGAGCCCCTCCACCTGGTGGAACATCGGCGTGTGGGTATGGTCCGAATCGCAGCGGTACACGCGGCCGGGCATGATCATCCTGAGCGGCGGTTTCTCGCGCAGCATGGCCCTGATCTGCACCGGCGAGGTGTGGGTGCGCAGCAGCCGGCCGTCGGCGAAGTAGAACGTGTCGTGCATCGCCCGGGCCGGATGATTTTCCGGGATGTTCAGCGCCCCGAAGTTGTGCCAGTCGTCCTCGACCTCGGGCCCCGTCTCGACGCTGAATCCTGCGCTGCGGAACAGCGCCTCGATCCTGCGGCGCACCCTCGTCACCGGATGCAGACCGCCGGGCCGCTGACCACGGCCGGGTTGCGTCACGTCGATCCGCTCGGCTTCGATGCGACGCTCGAGCGCAGCGCGCTCGAGCTGGCCCCGACGCTGCTCCATCAGGGCCGAGAGCTCGTCGCGGACCGCGTTGATTCGTGCGCCGGCGTCGCGACGCTGGTCGGGCGGCAGGCGCCCGAGCGACTTCAGCTGGGAGGTGATCGCGCCCTTCTTGCCGAAGAACTCGACCTTCAGCGCCTCCAGCTCGGCCGGATCGCCCGCTGCTTCGATACGCGTTTTCGCCGCTTCGGCCAGCTGGTCGAGTTCAGTGATCGAATCGCTCATGCTGCTTCGCCGTCCGATGGAAAAAAGAGGCCGGGCCGCTTGCGCGCCCCGGCCTCCACCTTCCGTTGCCACGCGGCCGAGCCGCGCAGCAGGTTCAGTTCCCGAGACTCGCCTTGGCCTGCTCGGCGACCTTGCCGAACGCGTCCATGTCGTGGACGGCCAGGTCTGCCAGCGTCTTGC
>CAZKLS010000112.1:0-8713 GCA_964553405.1 uncultured Steroidobacteraceae bacterium | reverse complement strand
AACTGCGGCAGTTCCTCGGCCTTCGTCACCGACGTCGCCAAGGCGGTCGAAGGCACCAACAACAGCTATTCGCTCAGCTGTACGGCGTACGGCAATGGCGCGGCCTCGGGCGCCGACGTGCTGATCGTCCGGCGCGCGAGCACCGATCGCATTCCGCAAACCTCGTCCGGTGTGTCGGCCGAGAATGGTCGCCTGCTCGTCGAGTCCAGCCGCACGCAGGCGGAGCTCTTCCTCGCGACCACCTCCGGAGCGATTCCGGCCGCCTACGCTCAATCCGACCCGGTCGGACAACCGCCGCTTGCCGACACGCGCCGGCTGATCGTGAACGCGTACTACGTCAGCGCCGATTCGAGCGTCGCGACCGGTTACCCGTCGCTGCGCCGCAAGACGCTGATCAGCGGCCCCGGGTTCCAGGACGAGGAAATCATTCCCGGTGTCGAGGACCTGCAGGTGCAGCTCGGCGTGGACGTCAATGACGACCGGAACGCTGACGTGTTCGTGAACCCGGGGTCCGTACCGTCGGGCGGCGTCGTCGTCGCCGCGCGGATCTGGCTGCGGGTCCGGGCCCAGGACATCGACGTCGCGCACGTCGATAGCCAGCCCTACGTATACGCCGACCGCAACCAGGCGGCGCCGAACGACCAGGTCCGCAGGCTGGTCGTGATGCAGACGATACAGTTCAGGAACACGCGCACATGACCATCGAGCGCAATTTGACCCCGCGACTCGCAGCGGGCAGCGACGCAATCCGCAGGCAGCAAGGCGCGGCCCTCGTGGTCGGCATGATCATGCTCGCGATACTGACGCTGCTCGGCATCTCGGGGCTCGTCACCGCGACGCTCGAACTGCAGATGGCGGGCAACGCGCAGAACCAGGAGCGCGCCTTCCAGGCCGCCGAGGCCGGGATCGAGGACGCGCTGCTCGACCCGGCGTTGAGCACCAGCTGGACGCTGGCCAACATGAAGAATTCCTCTTCCGCGACCTACGCCGCGCAGAACCGGACCGCCTACGTGCCGGGCTCGACCACGGACCAGTTCGAGACGCGCTCCTACTACGACACCAGCGCCGGGGCGACGCCGGTCCCGTTCGGCGGCCACAGTCTGGGAACCGGCCTCGAGGCCTATCACTTCGTGACCGAGAGCACCGGCACGGCGCCGCGCGGGTCCCGCAACACGCACGTGCAGAGTTTCTACGTGCTCGGTCCGGGGGGTGGAACTTGAGCCGGCCCGCACACGACCGTCCGCCTGTCTTCAATCTCGCCGGGCGCAGCCATTCGGGCGCCACGACGCTCAGCGAGCTGAGCAACGGAGTTTCGAGCATGACAATCGCACGACATTTCGCCTGGATGCTCGCCTCGGCGGCGTTCGCCATCGGCGCCGGCCTGTCCGAGGCCCGGGCCGACGATACTGAGATCTTCTTCAACAAGGCAGCGGTGTCGCAGTTCGGCGCGCCGAACGTGCTGATCATGATCGACACCAGCGCCTGGATGGGTTGCCCGGTCGGCAGCACCGAAAATGATCCTAGCAAGTGCCTGGCGCTCGACGGCACGACCATCGACAAGGACGACGACTACGCCGGGACCCGTATCGAGGCCGTCCGCGTTGCCATCATCAAGGTGCTGCAGGACATACAGGCACGCGGGCTCAGCGTCAACGTCGGCTTCATGCGCGGCAGCAACAACGGCAACGACGGCTCCAACGCGGCCAAGGGCGGCTTCATCGGCCAGGAGGTCGCACTGCTCGACTCGGCCCAGATGGACGATTTCATCGACTGGCTGTGCCCGGTCGGCACCGGCGGCTGCAACCTGGTTCGGCCGAACAGCGGCGGCGTGCGCATGAACATGCTGGCGACCGCCCAGGACGAGCGGTTCAGCAAGCAAGGATCGGCGCGCGGGCCGCTGACCGAGATGATGTACGAGGCCTACACCTACTACGCCGGCAATCCCGTCGAATGGGGCACGACCGGCACGATCGGGCCGAGCTACCCGTTCCCCGGCAAGGACTTCGACCCGCCGAACTCGCAGGTCTGGTCGGACGCGGTGACGGTTCCGAACTGCCCGCCGGGCGGATGCGTGTACAAGTCGCCGATCAGCGACACCTGCCAGTCGAACTACATCATCATGCTGTCGCTGGGCCGCTTCGCCTCGGACACCGGCAACGACAAGGGGGCCAACGGCATATCGAACCTGCCGTTCTTCGCCTCCTACACGGGACCCGGCACGACCGCGCAGCCCGGCAAGTGCAGCGCCAACACCAGCGTCAAGTACACCGGATTCCAGTTGAGCGACTGCCCGGACGACCTGGCCTACTCGCTGCGCCGCGGCGGCTTCCATTCGGATTCGACCAAGGCCTCCTCGTCGGTCTACACCTACACGATCGGCTTCGACGTACCGGCCGGAGCCGGCAACGACGCGAACGCGGCGACGAACCTGCTGAAGCTGATCGCGACCGCCGGCGGCGGGCGCTATTACGACGCGAACGACGCCGCGCAACTTGAAACAGCACTCACCGCGATCTTCGACGAGGTGGTGATCCAGAGCGCCTCGTTCACCTCGCCGACCGTGTCGGTCAACGCGTTCAACCGCACGCTGAACCTGAACGACCTGTACATGGCGGTGTTCCAGCCGTCGAAGACGGCGCGCTGGAAGGGCAACATCAAGAAGTACACGCTGGCGTCGAACGGCGACATCCTCGACGCGAACAAGGTCGTCGCTGTCGGCAACGGCCTGTTCCTGCCGAACCGCCAGAGCCTGTGGTCGGCCGGCGTCGACGGCGACGACGTCACCAAGGGCGGCGCGGCGTCGAAGATGAAGCCACCACCGACCACGGCCACGCGGGCGGCCGGCGACCGCAAGGTCATCACGAACCAGAATGGCGCGACCGGGCCGATCAACTACGAGTTGCTGTCGATCAAGGGACTCGCGCAGATCGACAAGGACCTGCTCCTGAACATCAGCTGCACGCCGACGCTGACGCCGGACCCGACCTGCCCGACCGCCGACCAGCTCGTGGACTGGGCCTACGGCATGGACGTGCTGGACAAGGTCCCGGCCACCGGCAACAGCAACTTCACCGAGTCCCGCAAGGACATGGGCGACCCGCTGCACACCCGACCCGCCGTCGTGATCTATGGCGGCACGACGGCCTCGCCGAACATCGACGACGCAGTGGTCTACGCCGTGACCAACGACGGCTACCTGCACTCGTTCGATACCGTCACCGGCAGCGAGAACTGGGCCTTCATACCCTGGGACCTGCTCGGGCGGCTCGGCGACCTGTACCTGGACTACCCGAGCAATCCACGGACCTCGCTCGGGCTCGACGGGATCATCCGCGTGCTGCGGCTGGACCGTAACTTCGACGGCATCATCGACTCGAGCGCCGGCGACCGCGTGTACCTGTACATGGGCATGCGTCGCGGCGGCCAGAACTACTACGCGCTGGACGTGACGGACAAGTCGAATCCGAAGCTGCTGTGGAAGCTCGGGCCGTCGGACCTGCCGAACGTCGGCCAGACCTGGTCCACGCCGCAGGTCACCCGGATGGACATTCCCGGCACGACCCAGAACGCCGACGAGCTGGTGCTGGTGATGGGCGGCGGATACGACCAGCTGCGCGAGGACGCGCCCCTGCCGAAGGCGTACTCGGACGTTTCCGTGAACGCGTCGCTGGGCGCCGCCGTGTACGTCGTGGACGCGATCAGCGGCCGGCTGCTGTGGTGGGCGGGCCCGGATATCGGCACGTTCACCCCGGCGCCGACGATCCAGCCGGCGAAAAGCGGCGTCGGCGCGCTGCGCCACTCGATTCCGGGCGACGTGCGCGTCATCGACCTGACCGGCGACGGCTACGCGGACCTGATGTACGCCGCGGACCTCGGCGGCCAGGTGTGGCGGTTCGAGGTGGACAAGTCGGCGACCAGCAAGGCGAACGCGATCCGCGCGGGCCTGCTGGCGACGCTCGGCGACACCGGCATCGCCGGCGCGCGGCGCTTCTTCGCGGCGCCGGACGTCGCGCTGATCCGCTGCCAGGGCCAGCAGTGGCTCAACATTGCGATCGGCTCCGGCAATCGCGAACTGCCCATCACCGACAAGAACTACACCGAGGACCGCCTCTACACGCTGCGCGACCGCGCGATGCTGAACCCGATCAACTGGAGCACCTATGTTGTGCTGAAGGACCAGACCGTGGACGCGACCACGGGCATCGTGGACGTCACCCCGGATTCGGTGACCGGCGTGCAGCCGCCGGTCACGACCGGCGCGAGCGGCTGGCAGGTGGATCTCGCGGTCCTCTCGGCCGACGCCGGCGAGAAGGCGATCGTCGAGGCGCGCACGTTCGAGAACACGATCTTCTTCACGACGTTCGTGCCGAAACTGCGGACCGACAACACGATCGTCTGCAGCGAGGCGATCGGTTACAACTACCTCTACGTGCTCAACGCCTGCGACGGCAGGCCGAATCCGCTTTACCTGGCCCAGACCGGTCTGCCGGTCGTGGCACAGGGACTGGCCGGCCAGCTGAACCAGAAGGGCATCGCGCCCGAGATCGCCTTCCTGTTCCCGAGTCCGGACAACGCACCGGGCTCGGGCAACCGGCGGCCGACTCCGATCGGGCTGTGCGGCGCGGAAGCCTGTGGCCGCTTCCCGGGCTACGGCCCGAAACGGACGTTCTGGCGCGAGCAGGACGCTGATTAATTGAGGCTTTGCCGGGGCGGGCGGTCCCCCGACCGCCCGCCCCGACCAACCGGAGGCTGAACATGACCCGGCTTCGAAGTACCGGCTTCACACTGATCGAAATGATGATCGTCCTGCTGGTACTGGGAGTGATCGCCGCGATCGCCGTGCCAAGCTACCGCGACTACGTGCTGCGCGCGAATCGTGCCGACGCCAAGGCCGGGCTGCTGGCGCTGGCCACGGCCCAGGAGAAGTACTACCTGCAGTGCAACACCTACACCGCAACACTCGATCCGACCGCGGCGAACACCTGCCCGGCCGGTCTCAGCGCGGGCAGCCTGCGGTATCCGGGAACCTCCGAGCGGGGCTACTACACGCTCACGGTGACGGCAGCGGACGCCAATGGCTGGACTGCAACCGCAGTGCCGGTCGCCTCGACCAGCCCGCAGCTCAAGGACAGCAAGTGCCTGTTCTACTCACTGAATTCGCTGGGCGTCAGGGGAGCGGGACCGACCAGCACGGTCACGACGGCGACGACGGAAGAGTGCTGGGGTCGCTGAGACGCTGACCCGGACGCGACGCGTCCGTCTGGCAGCGACTAGCTCGTCGCCTGCGACCTGAGTTCACGCGGCAGCGCGAACACGACGCTCTCGGCGCGGCCGCTCAACTCCTCCGCACCCTCGCCGCCCCACTCCTTCAGGCGCGCGACGACGCGCTGCACCAGCAGCTCGGGTGCCGAGGCGCCTGCAGTCACGCCGACCACCTGCTTGCCCTCGAACCACTCCGGCTTGAGATCCTCGGGCCCGTCCACCAGATAGCCCGGAATCCCCGCCTTCTCGGCGATTTCCCGCAGCCGGTTGGAGTTCGAGCTGGTCCTCGAGCCCACGACGATCACGACGTCGCTCGCCGACACCAGCTGCTTGACCGCGTCCTGCCGGTTCTGCGTCGCGTAGCAGATGTCCTCGTGACGCGGCGTCAGCAGCGTCGGGAATCGAACTTTCAGTGCGTCCAGCACTTCGGCCGTGTCGTCCACCGACAGCGTCGTCTGCGTCACCACGCCGACCAGCTCGGGGTCCCGCACCTCGAGCCGCGCCACGTCCCCGACGTCCTCGACCAGGCAGATCCGGCCGCCCATGCTGGCATCGAACTGGCCCATCGTGCCCTCGACCTCGGGGTGGCCTGCGTGTCCGATCAGGATCACTTCGCGGCCCTCGCGCGCATAGCGCGCGACCTCCATGTGCACCTTCGTCACCAGCGGGCAGGTGGCGTCGAACACGCGCAGGCCCCGGCGACGGGCTTCCTGCTGCACGGCCTTCGAGACACCGTGCGCGCTGAAGATCACCGTGGCGTCATCCGGCACCTCGTCGAGCTCCTCGACGAACACTGCGCCGAGCGCCCGGAGCCGGTCCACGACGAAGCGGTTGTGCACGACCTCGTGGCGCACGTAGATCGGCGCGCCGAACAGCGCGATCGCCCGCTCGACGATTTCGATCGCGCGGTCCACGCCAGCGCAGAAGCCGCGGGGATTGGCGAGGAGAATTTTCATACGCAATTCGCTATGACCGGAAGTGAATAGGGACTAGGGACTAGCGGATAGCGGGGAGCGATCGCCGTAGACGCCATCCTCCTATCCGCTATTCACTAGTTACTAGTTACTAGTCCCTGGACATTATCCCCTCAACTCCTGCCCTTCTCCCTGAACGCATCAAGAATCAACAGCCCCGCCCCGATCGTGATGCAGCTGTCGGCGATGTTGAATGCAGGAAAATACGCCGTGCCCCAGTGGGCGTGGATGAAGTCCACGACGTAGCCGAAGCGCACCCGGTCGATCAGGTTGCCGAGCGCCCCGCCGAGGATCAGCGACAGCGCGACGGACAGCATCCGTTGTCCCCGCGGCAGCCGCCACAGCCAGACGAGCAGCACGAGGCTGACGACCGTCGCGAGCCCGATGAAGAACCAGCGCTGCCAGCCCGAGGCGCCGGCCAGCAGGCTGAAGGCCGCCCCGGTGTTGTGCAGCAACGTGAAGTCGAGAACCGGCAGCACTTCCACGCGCTCGTAGAGCTCCAGGAAGCGGGTCACAAGGAACTTGGTCGCCTGGTCCAGCGCGACGACGCCGGCCGTGAGCCAGAGCCAGGCGGCCGGATGCGTGCGCTGCGCCGGCGGCGCGGGCATCGGAACCGGCGTAGGCGCAGGACTCTGCACCGGGTGATCTGTGGCTTGGTTTTCGGTGCTCATCTCTGGCTCTACGCCCCCGGCTGCTCAGGCGAACCGGCGCATCTCGCCGGGACCGTCGAGATTGACCGCGCAGCGGCCGCAGAGTTCGGGATGGGTCGCCACGGACCCGACGTCCGCGCGCTTGTGCCAGCAGCGCACGCACTTGGCATGCGGCGAGGGCTCGACCTTCAGCCACAGTCCGGGCTCGCCCTCGCCCGCGGCCGACACGGCGTCGGGCGGCCGCTCGTCGGCGGGGTGCACGCGCGCCTCGGAGGTGATCAGCACGAAGCGCAGCTCGTCACCGAGCGTCCCGAGCGCGGCCAGCAGCGCCGGCTCGCAGTACAGATCCACGACCGCGTCGAGCGGCGCCCCGATCTGCTCGCCGACGCGCAGCCGCTCGAGCTCCCGCAGCACCGCGGTGCGCGCCTCGAGCACCATCGGCCAGTCCACGGTGCCGCTCGAGGCGGGGACCTCGGGCAGCTCGGCCCAGGTCGAGAAGAACACCGATTTTTCGCGTGCGCCCGGAATGTGGCGCCAGATCTCCTCCGCGGTGAACGAGAGGATCGGCGCGAGCCAGCGCACCATCGCCTCGGCGATCCAGTACATCGTGGTCTGTGCGGAGCGGCGCGGATGGCCCTGGGCCGGTGTCGTGTACAGGCGGTCCTTGATCACGTCCAGGTAGAAGCCGCCGAGGTCCAGCACGCAGAAGTTGTGCACCTTCTGGTAGATCAGGTGGAACTCGTAGCGGTCGTAGGCGCGCAGCACCTCGCCCTGCAGTTGCTCGGCCCGGCGCAGCGCCCAGCGATCGAGCGCGATCAGGTCGGCCGGCGGAACCGCGTCCCGCGCCGGGTCGAAGCCCGCGAGGTTGCCGAGCAGGAAGCGGGCGGTGTTTCGGATGCGCCGGTAAGAGTCCGCGGTGCGCTTCAGGATCTCGTCCGAGACGCTGATCTCGTTGGCGTAATCGGTCGCCGCGACCCACAGCCGCAGGATGTCCGCGCCGAGCGTATTGACCACCTTCTGCGGCACGACGACGTTGCCGAGCGACTTCGACATCTTGCGGCCCTTCTCGTCCACGGTGAAACCGTGGGTGAGCACGCCCTTGTACGGCGCGTGGCCCTTCTGCGCGACGGACGTGAGCAGCGAGCTGTGGAACCAGCCGCGATGCTGGTCCGAGCCCTCGAGATACAGGTCCGCCGGCGTGCGGATCTCCGGTCGCATCTGCGACACGCAGTGGTGCGACAGCCCGGAGTCCACCCAGACGTCCATGATGTCCGGGACCTTCTCGTAGCTGACCGCCTCTTCGCCGAGCAGTTCGCGCGGCTCGAGCTCGAACCAGGCGTCAATGCCGTCCTGCTCGACCCGCTCGGCGACCCGCTCGATCAGCTCGGGCGTACTCGGGTGCAGCGCGCCCGTCTCGCGGTGCGTGAAGAGCGCGAGCGGTACACCCCAGCGGCGCTGCCGCGAGATGCACCAGTCGGGACGCCCGGCGATCATGCCCTGGATGCGCTGCTCGCCCCAGGCCGGCGTCCACTTCACCTTCGGGATCTCGGCGAGCGCGGCCTCGCGAAGGCCGGCCTGCTGCATGCTGATGAACCACTGCGGCGTCGCGCGGAAGATCACCGGCGTCTTGTGCCGCCAGCAGTGCGGATAGCTGTGACGGAAAGCCTCGTGATGCAGCAACGTCCCCCGCGCCTGCAGCACCTCGACCACTTTCGGATTGGCGTCGAAGACCTTCTCCCCGGCGAACAGCTCGGTCGCGGGCAGGAAGCGGCCGTCGCCGCCGACGGGATTGTCGACCGGCAGCCCGTAGCGCTGCCCGACCACGAA
>CAZKLS010000111.1:0-8926 GCA_964553405.1 uncultured Steroidobacteraceae bacterium | reverse complement strand
CGCGGCCCGGGTCCGTGCAGGCGCAGCAGAAGCAGTTCGGCTACAACTGCGACGCACTCGTGTTCCTGCCGCTCGATGCCGCCGGCAACCGCGGCCTGCTCTGCGTCAATCACGAGTACACGAACGCCGAGCTGATGTTTCCCGGCCGCCGCGCGATGGGACGCGAGGGCGCGGAGCAGATGCGGGCGTGGTCGCTGCGCTTCCCGGCCGGCGCCGAGCTGGAACTGGCCGCGCACGGCGCCTCGATCGTCGAGATCGAGCTTGCAGGCGGGCGCTGGCGCCCGGTTGCCGGGTCGGCGCTGACGCGTCGCGTCACCGGCGTCACGCCGATGGAGATCTCGGGTCCCGCCCGAGGCCACCCGCTGCTGCGCACTCGCGCCGATCGTTCGGGCACCCGCGTGCTCGGCATGCTGGCCAATTGCGCGGGCGGGCGGACGCCCTGGGGCACGTTCCTGACGGCCGAGGAGAACGTGGACGACTACTTCGGCGGTTACCGCTCCTACGCGGCGGATGCCGATGCCGATCCGCGCGTCGTCGAGGCGTATCGCCGTTTCCCGCCGCTCGAGCACAGCTACCACGGCTGGGAGTACACGCAGTCGCGTTTCGACCTGAGGCGCGAGCCGAACGAGGCGCTGCGGTTCGGCTGGATCGTCGAGATCGACCCGCGCGACCCTGCAGCAAAGATACGCAAGCGCACCGCGCTCGGCCGTTTCAGTCACGAGGGCGCGAGCTGCGTGCTTGCGGCGGACGGGCGTGCCGTCGTGTACATGGGCGACGACGACAAGTTCGAATGCGTCTACAAGTTCGTGAGCCGCGACCGCGTGAACCAGCAGGAGCCCGCGGCGAATCGTGAGCTGCTCGATCACGGCACGCTCTTCGTCGCGCGCTTCGATGCCGACGGGAGCGGCGAATGGCTGCCGCTTCTGCACGGCCGTGGGCCGCTGACCGCCCAGGCCGGGTTCGCCGACCAGGGCGAGGTGCTGATCAAGGCGCGCGCGGCCGCCGATCTTCTCGGCGCGACGCCGATGGATCGTCCCGAGGACATCGAGGTCCACCCCGGCACCGGCCGCGTGTATGTCGCATTCACGAAAAACGAGGATCGCACCGCGGAGCCGGCGCGGCTTCAGATCGCGGGACGCGAGGTCGACCGCAGCGCGAACGCTTCGAACCCGCGCCCGGCCAACCGTTACGGTCACGTGCTCGAGATCTCGGAGCACGACAGCGACGCCGCGGCGTCTCGCTTCGACTGGAACGTATTCCTGCTCGCCGGCGACCCGGGGAACCGGCAGGCCCGCTACCTGACCGATCTCGCCGCGATCGAGGCCGGGGAACTCGGCAGCGATGATTGTTACTACGCCGGGCGGGTCGGGGCGGACGAGCTCGCGCCGTTCGCCTGTCCGGACAACCTCGGCTTCGACCCGCAGGGGCGGCTCTGGATCGTCACCGACGGCGCGCAGCCGCGCGGCGACAACAACGGCGCGTTCGTGGTGCCGGTCGAAGGCCCGGAGCGCGGCCGGCTGCGGCAGTTCATGAGCGCGCCGCGTGGCGCGGAGGTCTGCGGCTGCGAGTTCACGCCCGACGGGACGACGTTGTTCCTGTCCGTGCAGCATCCGGGCGAGGGCGGCTCGGTCGAGCAGCAGCAGAGCGACTGGCCGGACGGCAGCGGCCGGCCGCCGCGGCCGAGCGTGATCGCGATCCGTCGGCGCGACGGCGGCCCGGTCGGCGGCTGAGGCCGAGGCATGCTGAAGGCACTCGGGATCGTGCTGCTGGTCGTGCTGATCCTGGTCGGCGCGCTGATGCCGCTCAAGTACATGGCGCGGATGCAGTTGCCGAAGCGCGGCGACCGCCCTCGACCGCGGCTGGAAAAACGCTCGTAGCCATTGAAAAGAAAGGACTTCGCCGAGGGGTCCGCACTGCGAGCACGGGGCGGCTAGGCATTACTACCGTAGCGCAGTGACCCGGCATCGGCAGCTAATGGCCGGAGAGGGGCCGGCCTGCCGTGCCGGTCAAAGGGGAGAAGCCATGATGGGCATCAGCCGTAGTTGTGGCCGCGTGCTGTGGTGCGCGGCGTTTGCCAGTTTGTCTCTGGGATTCCAGGGCGCTTGGGCGCAGGACCTGTCCTCAGTGACGCCCAGGTTCACCTCGGCGGTGGCGTTCGATGTGTCGCAGCCTGCGAGAGACATCGCGCCGCTGTCGGCGGGAGCGAGGATTGCGCTGCCGGCGACGAATGCTCCGGTCGAGATCCGGCCGGATCGCGGGCCCAGCGTTGCGGATGCGGGGTTCAGTGGTGACGGCACGTTCGGTCAGGCCGTCAGCATGTCGGTGAAGAAGATGGCGGACAACTTCGCCAACTTCGAGGGCCTCAGCAACCAGGACAATTTCAATCTATTGGGTTTCCGTGTGAACCCGCCCGATCCGGTGGGTGATGTCGGCCTGGGGCACTACGTCGAGATGACCAATCTCGCGGTTGCCGTGTACGACAAGGCAGGCAACCTGGTCATGGGGCCGCTGGCGATCGGCGACCTGTGGGCCGGGTTTGCGGTAGAGGACTGCACCGATCCGTCCGGCGACCCGATCGTCGTTTACGACCAGCTCGTGAATCGCTGGATCCTGAGTCAGTTCACGACCCGATTCACCAGCGATCCGCAGAACGACCGGTTCTATAACTGCGTGGCCGTGTCGAAGACTCCGGATCCGACTGGGCCGTATTACCGTTACGCGTTCCCGTCCGGGAACTTCTTCCCGGACTATCCGAAATACGGGGTCTGGACGGATTCATACATCCTGACGAGCCGGGATTTCGGGCCGACCGTGGAATACGGTATCAGCATCTATGCGCTCGAAAAGGCGAAGATGATCTCCGGGAACCCGAACGCCCGGGCCGTGCAGTTCTTCCTCGACACGGCCGTGATCCCGATCAGCCTGGTCGGGGATGGCCTGCTGCCGCCGGACATCGACGGCAGGCGCAGACCGCAGAACGGCGCCCCGGCGCCGATCTTCGGGACACAGGACGATGGGCACCCGTACGGGGCCGCATTCGACGCGCTCAACGTCTTCGAGCTCGACGTCAAGTGGAAGGCGACGCCCAGCGCGACGCTGATACTGGCCGCGCAGTTGCCGGTTGCGTCCTTCGACTCCGTCTTCCCGTGCGCGCCGACCTCGCGCGATTGCCTGCCGCAGCCTGGAATCGCCAATCCGGCGCAGTTCCTGGACGTGCTCTCGTACCGCCAGAGGCCGATGCACCGTCTTGCGTATCGGAACTTCGGTGACTACGAGGCCATGGTGACCAACCAGTCCGTGGAAGCGAAGCCGGGCATCGCTGGTGTGCGGTGGTATGAGGTGCGCCGCGTGAACGGCCAGTACACGGTTCACCAGCAGGGGACCTATTCGCCGGACGACGTGCATCGGTGGATGGGCAGCGCCGCGATGGACCGCGACGGCAACATCGCGCTCGGCTACAGCGTCGTGGACGGCGTGTCGGTGTTCCCGGGCATTCGCTATACGGCCCGGTATGCCGATGACCCGGCTGGTGCGATGACGGTGGCTGAGACCGTGATCATCAACGGGACGGGCGTGCAGACCACGACGAATTCACGTTGGGGAGACTACACGTCGATGAACGTCGACCCGACCGACGATTGCACGTTCTGGTACGTGAACGAGTACTACACGGCTGAGGGCCAGGCGACCAGCGGAGCCGGCTGGCAGACGCGAATCGCCAGCTTCAAGCTGCCGGGTTGCAGTCCAGCCGCAAAGTAAGCTCGTATCGCCCGGTTGAGAGGGCAACACGGAACCCCGGCCTTGCGAGGCCGGGGTTTCTTTTTGCGGAACATGGCTGGTCGGCGCGCTGATGCCGCGCGAAACCGACCGCCGTCGCCGGGCAGTCGGCCGGACCACGACAGCCGGTCCGAAATCAGGCAGCATCGGCGGAATTCTGCAGGCGTGGACTTTCGTGACGCCGTGGGAATCACCAACAGGAGCTGAGCATGCACAAGACGATTCTCCTCTGCCTGGCTGCACTGGCACTGCCGGGCGCAGCATCGGCCGCCGAAGCGGTATCTTCCACGATCTCGACGCAAAAGGCGGTACTCGTGACCGGTGCGAGCTCCGGAATCGGCCGCAAGATCACCGAGCGGCTCGCCGCGGACGGCTACTTCGTCTATGCGGGCGCGCGCAAGGACGAAGACCTGCGCGAGCTCGACGCGATCGAGAACGTGGACTCGATCCGTCTCGACGTCACGAAGCCGGAAGAGATCGCGGCCGCGGTGCAGTCCGTGCGCAGCGCCGGTCGCGGGCTTTACGGCCTGGTGAACAACGCCGGAGTCGCGGTCGTCGGGCCGTTGACGGAGGCGAAGATGCAGGACCTGGACTGGATGTTCGACGTGAACGTCTACGGTCCGGTACGCGTGACGCAGGCGTTCGCGCCGCTGATCCTGGAGTCCGGCGGGCGGATCACCACGATCAGCTCGATCGCGGGGATCCTCTCGAGCCCGGCCTTCGGCGCGTACAGCATGAGCAAGCACGCGGTCGAGGCCTTCGGCGATTCGCTCGCCGCTGAACTGGAGCCTCGGGGAGTGCGTGTCAGCCTGGTCGAGCCCGGCAGCTTCCGCAGCGAGATCGGCCGCAACGCCGCGATCCGCATGGGCCTCGATCCGGATTCCAAGATGGCGGACCGGTCCATGTACCCGGAACCGGACGCGGTGGCCGAGGCGGTCGTGCACGCGCTGTTCGACCCGAAGCCGAAGCGGCGCTACATGGTCGTGGCGACGCAGCAGGAGGCCGAGCGGACGATCAGCAAGGCGGTCGAGGAGCTGGTGCAGCTGAACGAGCGGCAACCTTACAGCTACGACCGCAAGGCACTGGTCGAGATGCTCGACGATGCGCTGGCGCGTGCCGCCGGACCGTGACGGCGGACCGAGGCGCTACAGGGCGTCCTGCTCAGTCGTGCAACTGCAGCCGAGGTCCCGCAGCAGGCCGTCCCTGAGTCCATAGACCAGCCCGTGGATCTGGACCTGCTGTCCGCGGCGACGGGCGGCCCGGAGTATCGGCGTCTCGGCGACTCGTGCGACGCCCTCGATTACGTTCAGTTCGGCGAGCCGGTCCACGCGGGCCTGCGCTTGAAGTCCGTCCAGCGTCGCCTTGTTGCGCTGGGCGAGCCGGCGGATCGGCTCGATCCAATGCCTGGCGAGGCCCTCTGTTTCGTCCTCGAGGCTCGCCCGGACGCCGCCACAGCCGTAGTGGCCGCAGACGATCACGTGGCGGACCTCGAGGATCTCGACGGCGAATTCCAGCGCCGAAAGCAGGTTCATGTCGCTCGAGTGCACGACGTTGGCCACGTTGCGATGCACGAACACCTCGCCCGCGTCCAGGCCCGCGATCACGTTCGCCGGGACGCGGCTGTCGGAGCAGCCGATCCAGAAGAACTCCGGGCTCTGCAGCTCGGCCAGACGGCGGAAATAACCCGGGTCGTCTGCGGTCATGGATTCCGACCAGCGACGGTTTCGCGCGAAGATGTCGCTCAGCATCTGTAGGCACCCCCGACGACCGAGTCCAGCGATCTGCCGCTAACGGATCTCCAGCTCGAAGCGAACCTGGCCGTTCTCGCTCGAAACCTTGCCGCCGCGGTTCGGGATCACGCGTCCGGGATCCAGTTGCCCATCGCCCAGCAATGCCGCCCGCACGGCCTCGCTGCGGGCCTGTCCCAGTGCCTCGAGGTCCGCCTCGGACGCGCGGATACTGCCCTTGATCTGCTGCTCCAGGTATTCGACCGTTGCAGCCTCCGCAGCCGCGCGGGCTTCCCGGCGTGACATGCCCTCCGGCCGGGGCGGCTCGGGTGGCAGCGCGGGAGGCGTGCCGCCGAGGCGCGTCGCGAGCGCGGTCAGCAGTTCGATCTTCTGTTCGGCCGCGAGCGCGGCGTAGTCCGGCACCGCATCGTCGGCCTTCTTCTTCCTGTCCTTCTTGCGGGCCTGCTTCTGCAGTTCCGCCTGCAGTTCCGTCTCGTAGCGACGCTCGGCCAGCATCGGCGCGTCGAGTTCCGCGACGGTGCCGATCGGTACGTCCAGCTTCAGCTCGGGCTTCTGCACCAGGGCCTGCCCGAGCGACTGCAGGCTCTGTGCCGACGCCGGCGACAGCGTCGCGTCGCCCGGCGCGAAGTCCACGAACTTCGCCTCCTCGGCACCCGCGAACAGCGAGCCCAGGAACTTGAACGGCGCCGAGACCACCTTGACGATCAGGTTCCTGACGATCTGCCAGACGATCGGCGCGATCCGGAACTCGGGATCGTCCAGCGTTCCGTTGACCGGGATGTCGAGGTCGATCACGCCGTTCACGTCCTTCAGCAGCGACGTGGCGAGCCTGATCGGCAGCGTCACGGCCTTCTTGCTGCCGGTGGCCTCGCCCCATTCGAGCTGCTCGATCACGATGTGGTGGTCGGCATCGAGCGCGCGGTTTTCGATGTGATAGGCCAGCTCGGTCGTCAGCATGCCCCTGGCGATGTTGAAGCCCGCGAAGGTGCCGGAGTACGGGTTCAGCACCGGCAGCGGGATGTCCTCGAAGCGCATCTCGATGTCGGTGTAGCGGTCGAACGCGAAGGGCTGGGACTCGCCGCTGATCGTCACCGGCGAGAACTCGCCGAGCTTGCCCTCGAGCGCGATCTGCGCGCGTGCGTTCGGATCCGAGGACAGGCCCCGGATGGTCCCGTTCAGTTGCTTGATGTCGGCGGAGAAATTCGGCTCGATGAAGAAGTCCGAGTAGTTCATCTGCCCGTTCTCGATCCGCACCTCGCGGACCCGGATCGGCATGCCGCTCTCGGCGAGCGGCGGCGCCGGAGCGGCAGCAGCCGTGGCGCCGTCGGCGGCCTTCTGCCCGCGCTTGCCGGCCTTGCGGTCGTCGGAGCCCTTGCGTCGCTGCTGCTGCGTCGCTTCTGCGGCCGCGGCGGCCTCGCGCTCGCTGACGGCCGCGGCAGTGCCTTCCGGGTCGAGCGCAGCAGCGATGTTCAGCACCTGGTTCTCGCTGAGGATCACGCGTGCGTAGGGCTTGCGCAGCAGCACGCGATCGATGCCGAGGGCGTCGGGTGCCATCGCGTAGCTGAGCTTGCGGAGTTCGAGCAGCTCGTAGTTGACGAAGTCCTCGTCCAGCGCGTTGTCGGTGGACTTGAAGCCCCGCACCGAAACGTCGCCGTCGAATGCCAGCTCGGGGCCGTCGGCCTCCGGTGGCAGCAGCCGGAGCCGGCCGTCGGCCTGCAACTTCCCGTCGCGGATCGTCACGTCGGCGAGCGGCAGGATGTAGGGCTGCAGGATCTGCATCCGTGCGTCGCTCAGGCTGATCCCGAGGTCCGCGGCCAGCGGATCGGGCGTCACCGTGCCCTGCAGCTTCAAGGGCACGTGATCGTTGACCGTGGCCGTCAACTCGATCGGCAGCGGTTTCGAAAGATCGAGGCTCAGGTCCGTGAGCTTGACGTTGACCGGAGCGAACGAGAAGGGCGTGACGGGGGCGACGTAGCGGTCCTCGAAGCGGACCGCGGCCTCGTTCACCTCGAGCGCCGCGACGCTGACGGTCCACTCGGCTTCGGCCGATGCCGCGTCGGCGGGCTGCGGGTCGGCCGCGGCGGCCGGCCGCTCGGCGCCCGGATCCGCTGCCGCGGTGTCGCCGGCGGCATTCTGGTTCGCTTGAGTCTCCGGCGGCGCAAACAGGCGCTCGATGCTGATCGAGCCGTCCTCGGCCAGCCATGCCGTCGCCTCGAGGCCCTGCAGCAGCACACGGGCCATCGAGACCGAGTTCTCCGGAATCTGCACCGTGGTGTCGCTGACGGCGAGCGTCGGGATGCTGACCCACTCCTGCTCGATGCCGCGCGCCCTGAGACCCAGGTCCACCAGCTCGATCGACGGGAGCTTCAGGTCCAGGTCCACGCCGTCGCCGAGCGCCAGTTCGTAGGTCGCTGCAAATGCGAGCTGGCCACGCGTCAGGTCGAAGGGCAGGGCATCGCCCAGCAGCTCGCCGACCCGGGTGACGCTCTGCCCGACGAGGCTGAGTTCACCGGTCGATGCGACGGTCGGCGCCAGCGAGAACTCGCCCTTCCATTCCAGCTGACCGCCGTGCTCGCCGCTGGCCGAGAGCGCAAAGTCACCGCCCTCCGGCGTGGTGCGGAAGTCGCGCAGCGTGAACGTGACGGGCAAGTAACTCTGGCGGAAAGGTTCGGCCCGGGCCCGGTCCTCGAAGTCGAGACGACCTTCGCTGATGCTGAGCAGCTGCAGCCAGATCGCCGGAATACCTTCGTCCTCGGCGGCGGTGTCGGCGGGGTCGTCGGGCAGCGCCAGGTCGGCGAGATTCATCGAGCCGTCGGGACGGATCACCGCACGGACCTTTGGTGCGTCCAGCGCGACCTCGCGGAACACCAGTGCTCGCTCCCAAAGCGAGGCGAGCTCGAAATCCACCAGCAGCCGATCGAAGCCCATCAGCAGCTCGCCATCGGCATCCGGAAGCACGAGGTCCATGATCTCGAGTCGCAGCGCGAACGGATCGAACCGCACCTCTCCGATCCCGAGCTCCCGTTCGTAGTTCTCCCGGACGAACTCCTGGGCCTTGCTCTTCACCAGCGCCGGAACCGTGCGATAGCCGAAGGCGGCGTAGATGCCGACCAGCGCTGCGATGAGCACGACGACCAGCAGCAGCTTCCTGGCGAGCCCGGCGGTTTTGCTCGACGGTTGGTCCTTCCGTTCCTGGTCGCCCGTCATGCCGTCTCCCTCAGTCGTCGCCGTTGAGCCAGCGGCAGTGACCGTCGAGAGCCGCTTCTGAACCGGGCAACTGAACCGCAAGTTCTCTCGAAACCATCATAGATATTCCTTATAACTTATTGTTTTAAATATCATACATATCGAGCAACGCAGCCCGGAGCCCTTTGCATTTAGCCAGTTCAACCGCGTCGCGA
>CAZKLS010000110.1:0-9130 GCA_964553405.1 uncultured Steroidobacteraceae bacterium | reverse complement strand
CCGATCGGGTCGGGAAAGGACCCGAGCGCCTCGGCCTCGGCCGGCGAGCGCGCGCTCGCGCGGTCGCCCGACTGGAAACGCAGCAGGCGGCGGTAGATCGCCCCGAGCGTCTCCCCTTGCCACTCGCCGACGGGACAGCGCTCGACGTTCAGCGAATCGAGATCGCGGTTGAACGTGGACACCAGGCGGGGATCGTGCCACTCGCGCACGAACAGCTCGCCAAAGCTCTCGTTCTGCATGATCTCGCGCCGCCGCGCCGCCTGCTCGATGTCGCAGGCCATCAGCATCCGGGAGGACTCGAACTCCTCGAAGATCGGGCAGATCGCGCCCTCGGCGTACATGCGGAACGGTGTGCCCAGCACCTGGAAGTGAAAGCGACCGTCGAGCAGGCGCGAATTCAGCGCGCCCGCGATCAGCGGGAAGAGTTTCCAGGTATTGCGGTCGTGGGCGAGGTCGATGGCGGTCAGCGCCGAGGTCCTGAGCGGGCGGCCGTACAGGCGCCCGCTGGTGAACAGGAAGCGCAGTACGGTGCCGACCCGGTGCTCGATGTCCGGCGTGCATTGCCAGACGCGGTCGTAGTCGCGGACGACGCGGAGCAGCGACTTCAGTTCCCGCCGCGTCGCGTACTGGGCCGGGATGCGCCTGTCCGTGTGCGGCGCGTTGGCCAGGTAATGGAACGGGATCGCATCCGTCGAGAAACCTGCGTATCCCTGGCGCAGCGCCTCCTCGAGCAGCTCGCCCATGCGCGCGAGTTCCGCGGGCGCGGGTTCGCGGCTGACCGCCGCCGCGGTGCCCATCACCTCGACGCGCAACATCGAATGCGGCACCAGCGGGACGATGTTGGGACCCAGCGGCAACCCGGCCAGGTGGTCGAGGTACTCACCGCTGGTCTGCCAGTCCATGCGGTCGACGACCTTGCGCAGCACGGATTTCGGAATGTTCTCGACACGCGTGAAGCAGTCGAGGATCGGGTCCTCGCCGTTCCTTCGCTGCGAGCCGAACACCGTTCCGAGGCTGCAGTTGCCGACCACGACGGTCGTGGTCCCGTGCCGGACGGACTCGGGCAGCCCGGGCGCGAGTTCGACCTCGAGGTCGAGGTGCGTGTGGATGTCCAGCAGTCCCGGCATCAGCCAGCGGCCCTCGGCGTCGATCACGCGTTCCGCGCGCGCGGTGTCGAGCCCGGGGCCGCGCGCCGCGACGCGACCCCCGGCGATCGCCAGATCCTCCAGGCGGGGCTGCGCACCGGTGCCGTCGAACACCAGCGCGTCGCGGATCAGCGTCTGCCAACCGTCAGTCATGGCGGGAGATTAGCGAAAACCGCGTGTCGTTGCGCGCGCCGAAGTACAGTAGACAGGTGCCTTGCCGCGGCACGGGCCTGTGAACCGGTGGCATCGAGCGACAAATGGTCTCGAGCAGCGCAGCGACGGTGACTGAGTACCTGGCGAGCCTTCCGCCGGAGCGGCGGCGGGTCGTCGCCGCCGTCCGCAGGCTGATCCGGGCCCACCTGCCGAAGGGTTACCGCGAGGCGATGGACTTCGGCATGATCACCTACGGGATTCCCCTTGCACGCTTTCCGGAGACCTACAACGGCAGGCCGCTGATGTACGTCGCGCTGGCTGCGCAGAAGCACAACTACTCGCTGTACCTGACCGGCATCTACATGGAGCAGGCCCGTGCGCAGCGCTTGCGCGAGGCTTTCGCCCGTGCCGGCAAGCGCATCGACATGGGCAAGTCCTGCATTCGCTTCCGGACCCTGGACGACCTCGAGATGACGGCGATCGCAGCCGAGATCGGCAGCACTACGCCCGAGGAGTTCATCCGGCGGCACCAGGCGAGCCGCCGCTGAGCGTCGCAGTCGGGAGCGTCGAATGATCGCGGATCGACCCCTCCAGCTGCAGCATCGGCCGCGAAGGCGCACGCCGACGCTGCGCGGCGTCGGGCTCTGTGCGCTCGCATTCGCGCTCGCCCGGACGGCGGCGTTTGCCGAACCGGCTGCGGACGGCGCATCGCAGGCACCCGAGCCGCGCCTCGAGGAGGTTCTGGTCACCGGCGAGCAACCCGGTCCGGGCCTTTGGAAAGTGACGCGTCCGTCGGACGCCGAAGGCCACGTGCTGTGGATACTCGGCACGCACGGCCCGCTGCCGAAGAAGATGCGCTGGCGGTCGGCCGAGCTCGAGGCCAGGCTCGCGGAGTCGCAGCAACTGATCGCACCGCCCGCGATGAGTGCGAAGCTCGGCCCGCTCGGCGGGCTCACGCTGCTGCCGTCGCTGATCGGCGTGCGCAGCAACCCCGGCGGCGAGCGGCTGCAGGATCTGGTTCCCGCTGAACTGTACGCCCGCTGGCGACCGCTGAAGGAGCGCTACATCGGCCCGGACGACGACGTCGAGAAATGGCGGCCCATCTTCGCGGCCGCGGAACTCTACCGAAGCGCGCTGCGCGAATCGGGACTCGACCCCGGCGGTACGGTCTGGCCGGCGGTGAAGAAGCTCGCGCGCAGGGCGAAGATCGAGGTGGTCACTCCCGAACTCGAGGTGAAGCTCGAGAAACCTCGCGAGGCGATCCGGGACTTCAAGCAGACGCCGCTCGACGACCTCGAGTGCTTCGCGAAGACGATCGAGCGACTGGAGTCCGACCTCGACCTGATGCGGCTGCGCGCCAACGCATGGGCGACGGGGGACGT
Organism: uncultured Steroidobacteraceae bacterium; assembly: GCA_964553405.1. Lineage (GTDB taxonomy): Bacteria > Pseudomonadota > Gammaproteobacteria > Steroidobacterales > Steroidobacteraceae > DATIRA01. The sequence goes on along the minus strand of CAZKLS010000110.1, from coordinate 6,450 downwards.
TGCCAGGCTGCGGGAGCTGACACACGTGGACAACGCAAGCGCCTGCATCGAAGCCGTGATGAACGCCGAGTTGATGCAGGATCGAGGGTACGCGGACTGGCCCGAGCGCCTCGAGGCGCGCTGGGTGGCTGCGGCGGAGGAGGCGCTCGAACGGAACGCTTCCACGGTGGCCATGCTCAGGATCGGGCAGATCCTGGACCCCGACGGATGGCTCGGGCAGCTGCGGGACAAGGGTTACCTGATCGAGAGTCCTTGACGGTCAGGGCCCGATCGCGAGTCGCGACGCCACCGCTTCGAAGGCGCCGCGCAGCGCCTCCACCTGGGACGGCGTCGTGGACGGCGCCACCAGCATCATGTTGTGGAACGGCGCGATCAGGCAGCCGCGGTTCAGCAGCGCGAGGTGGATCGCGCGCTCCAGCGCCGGCGCGTGCGCCGCCTCGGCCTCGGAACCGTTGCGCAGCGGCCCCGGCGCGCAGATGAACTCGACCCGGGCACCCACCCGGACGACGTGCCAGGGCAGGCGGAATTCCCGCACGACGGCGTCGAGCCCGCCGGCCAGCGTCGCAGCCAGCCGGTCCATGTGCGCGTAGGCCTCGGCTGTCATCACCTGCTCGAGCATGGCACGCATCGCGGCCAGCGACAGCGCGTTCGCCGAGAGCGTCGTGCCGATCCCGGAGTGGCCCGGCGGCAGCTGGTCGCGCGCCTCGGTGAGTGCGCGCGCGACGTCCTCGGTGAAGCCCCACACGCTGGCCGGGACTCCGCCGGCGATCGGCTTGCCGACCACGAACAGGTCCGGCTCCAGTGCGTGCTCGCGCGTGTAGCCACCCGGCCCGCTCGAGATCGTGTGCGTCTCATCTATCAGCAGCAATGTGCCCGCTGCGCGGGTCAGGCTCCGCAAGCCCTGGTGGAATCCCGGCTCCGGCAGCACCATGCACGAATTCGTCATCACGGGCTCGGCAATGACGCAGGCGACGTCGCCGTCAGCGAGCTCGCGCTCGATGGCCCCGAGGTCGTTGAATTCCACCACCCGGGCCAGCGTGGTCAGGTCGGCCGCCTGGCCGAGCAGCCCCGGGCGGTTCGCCGGGCGTCCGTTCACCAGCCGGACGAAGGTCTCGTCGACGGTGCCGTGGTAGCAGCCGTTGAAAACGAGGATCTTCGGCCGCCCGGTCACGGCGCGGGCGACGCGCAGCGCGAAGCGGTTGGCGTCGGTGGCCGTCGTCGCCACCTGCCAGTTCGGCAGCCCGAACCGTTCCTGCAGCAGGCGTCCGACCGCGATCGCGTCCCCGGTCGGCAGCATGTAGGTCAGCCCGCGGTCGGCCTGATGCCTGATCGCCTGCACGACCGGTTGCGGCGAATGGCCGAACATCGATCCCGTGTCGCCCAGGCAGAAATCGGCGTACTCGTTGCCGTCCAGGTCTCGCAGCACCGAACCCCGTGCCTCTTCGACCAGGAAGGGGTAGGGCATCGACCAGTCGAGCATCCAGTGCATCGGCACGCCGGCGTAGAAGCCCGCGATGCCACGTCCCGCAAGCTGCAGAGAGCGCGGATGTGACCGGACGTACTCGGCCCGCTCTGCGTCGATGAGCGCGGCGATCCGTTCCGGGCGTATGCCGCCCATTGAGCGAGGGTTCACTGGAATCCATCCACTTGACTGGCGGTGCTCGATTCTAGGCCGTCCCGGCAGGCGCCGGTGTGGCCTGTTGACGCTCATCAGTCCCCCGTGGATACTGCAGCGCGAGATGAACGCCTTCCCGGACCGCTCGACGGATTGCCCATGGTGGTGGCGCCACTCCTAGGAGAGGGGCCGGCCGCGTACGTCTCGTTTCGCAGGATTCTTGGGACCCATCTCCGCGAACCTCCGGGGATGGGTTTTTTGTTGCGCGTCCCCGGGTCCTCGCAGTCTGAGGAACCGATGTGACCGCAGGCCTGTTCGACATTGCCGCCGACCTCGACACGCCGGTGTCGGCCTATCTGAAGCTGAAGCCTTTCCGGCCGCGCTTCCTGCTCGAGAGCGTCGAGGGCGGCGAGCGGCTCGCGCGCTATTCCTTCATCGGGTTCGGCGACTGCCTCGAGTTCCGGCTCGACGCGGACGGCCTGTCCGTCGGAGACGAGCGACTGCCCCGACCGGCGGACCAGCAGCAACTGCTGGCCGCGTTGCGGCGCGCGCTGGCCGCGGCGCCGAGACCCACGCCGGACCGTGGCGGGTTCCCGCTGCTCGGCGGACTGGTCGGCGTCGCGAGCTACGACCTCGTGCGCTACTTCGAGCGGCTGCCGTCACACGCGCGCCGCGTGGACGACTGCCCGGACGCGCATTACCTTGCGCCGCGCTCGCTGCTGGTCTTCGACCACCTGACGCGCCGCGCCGCGCTGCTGCATGCCGGCAACGAGCACGAGCGCCAGGGCCTGCGGCGCGAGGTGATCCGTGCCCTCAGGGGCGGCCTGCCCGGGCCCGCCTGGGCCGCGAGCTTCGGCGAGCCCGAGCCCAGCCTCACCGAGGCCGGGTTCCTCGAGCGCGTCGCGCGCAGCAAGGAATACATCGCTGCCGGCGACGTCTACCAGCTGGTGCTGTCGGTGAATTTCTCGGGCCGCTGCGACCTCGATCCCTTCGAGGTCTATCGCGCGCTGCGCCTGCTGAATCCCTCGCCCTACATGTACTACTGCGAGCTCGGCAGGCGGGTCGTGGTGGGATCCTCGCCCGAGGCGCTGGTGAAGCTGCAGGGCGGCGAGGCGCAGATGCGCCCGATCGCGGGCACGCGGCCGCGGGGTACCGAACCGGAGCAGGATCTCGCGCTCGCGGAGGAACTGCTCGCGGACCCGAAGGAGAACGCCGAGCACGTGATGCTGGTGGACCTCGCGCGCAACGACCTCGGCCGGGTCGCCGCGGCGGGTTCGGTGCGGGTCGAGCCCTACCGCTCGATAGAGCGCTACAGTCACGTGATGCACATCGTCAGCGGCGTCAAGGGACAGCTCGCCCACGGCAGGGACGCGTTCGACCTGTTCGCCGCGGCGTTCCCGGCAGGAACGCTGGTCGGCGCGCCGAAGGTGCGCGCGATGGAGATCATCGACGAGCTCGAGCCGGTGCGACGCGGATTCTACGGTGGAACCGTCGGCTACTTCGGCCACGGTGGCGACATGGACCAGGCGATCGCAATCCGCACGCTGGTCTTCGACGGCGACAGCTACAGTTTCCAGGCCGGCGCCGGGATCGTCGCGGACAGCATCCCGCAGAACGAGTACCGAGAGGTGCTGGCCAAGAGCGCCGTGCTCAGGCGCGCGCTGGAACTCGCGCGGGAGGGCTTGTGATGCGCGCGCCCCGCCTGCTGCTGATCGACAACTACGACAGCTTCACCTACAACCTCGTGCAGGCCTTCCTGGTGCTCGGCGCCGACGTGCTGGTGCACCGCAACGACGCAATTACGGTGGATCAGGCCGTGGCGCTGGAACCGACCCACCTCTGCATCTCGCCGGGGCCGGGCACGCCGCGCGACGCGGGCGTCTCGATGGACATGGTCAGGGCGTTCGCGGGCAGGATCCCGGTGCTCGGGGTCTGCCTCGGGCACCAGTCGCTGGTCGAGGTGTTCGGCGGCGAGATCGTCCGGGCGGAGCGGCTGATGCACGGCAAGGTGTCCATGGTCCGACACGACGACCGCGGCGTCTTCGCGGGACTGCCCGAGCCGTTCGAGGCCGGCCGCTACCACTCGCTGATCGCACGACGTGAATCGCTGCCGGACGTGCTGGAGGTCTCGGCGCTGACCGACCGCGGCGAGATCATGGGCGTGCGGCACCGGGAGCTGGTCGTCGAGGGCGTGCAGTTTCACCCGGAGAGCATCCTGACGCCGGACGGGCCACGGCTGATGGAGAACTTCCTGCGGTTCGACGCCGCCCGCCGGGACCCGGGAGCGGGCACATGATCGACCTGCCGGGGACGCTCGAGCGGCTGCTCTGCCGCGAGGACCTGCGCGAGCAGGAGGCGGCCGAGCTGCTGGTGGCGCTGACGGACTCGTCGCTGGAGCCGGCGATGGCCGGCGCGCTGCTCGCGGCGCTGCGCTCGAAGGACATCGCGCCGGCGGAGCTGCGCGGCTTCGCGCGGGCGATGCGCGGTCTGGCGCGAAGGCCGCGGCTTCCGGTCGGTTCGCCGGCCGTGGACGTGGTGGGCACCGGCGGCGATGCCTCGGGCAGCTTCAACCTCTCCACCGCGGCCGCACTGCTGGTGGCTGCGATGGGCGTCAGGGTGGTCAAGCACGGCAACCGCTCGGTCTCGAGCCGTTCGGGCAGCGCCGACCTGCTCGAGTGCCTGGGGCTCTCGCTGCCGCTGGACGAAGCCCGTGCGGGCGACTGTCTCGCCGCCACAGGCTTCACTTTCCTGTTCGCACCGCACTACCACCCGGCGATGAAGAGCGTCGCGCCCGTGCGCCGGGCGCTCGGTGTGCGCACCGTATTCAACCTGCTCGGACCGCTGACGAATCCGGCGGAACCGCCGTTCAGCCTGATCGGCGCCTACAGTTCCGCGGCGGCGAAGCTGATCGCCGAGTCGCTGGCCGGCATGCCGATCGAGCGCGCGTTCGTGATTCACGGTGACCCGGGCTGGGACGAAGCGACTCCGGTGGGCCCGTTCGAGCTCTACGACGTCAGGCCCGGGCAGGTCGCGCGTGAACAGCGCGACGCACGCGAGCTGGGCATGAGTCGATGCAGTGCGTCCGATCTCGCCGGCGGCGACGCGGCGCACAATGCTGAAGCGCTGCGTGCAGTGTTCGAGGGACGCGACCGGGGGCCGCACCGCGATGCCGTGGTGCTGAACGCCGCGCTCGTGCTCGAACTGGTCGGTGCCGTGGCGACGATGGCCGAGGGCTTGGAGAAGTCACAGTCGGCGATCGACCAAGGTGACGCGGCACGCATGCTGGAGAGGCTGAGGGAATTTGGAGGAAGCGGGTAGTGACCAGCGGGTCGCGGATAGTGTCAAGAAGCGCAGGGCGGCGAGCCCCTGGCCCCTCGTCCCTAGTTCCTAGTCCCTAGTCCCTCGTCCCTAGTTCCTAGTTCCTAGTTCCTAGTCACTTCCAAATACTGCCCATGGGTCTTCTCTCCGAAATGCAGCGCACCAGTCTCGAGCGGGTCGAGCAGGTCCGCGAGCGGGTGCCGCTGGCCGCGTTGCGCGCCGCGGCGCTCGCCGAACCGCCGCCGCCGCCGCTCGCGCTCGGCGCGGAAGGCTTCGACCTGATCGCGGAGCTGAAGCTTCGTTCGCCCTCGCTGGGTGATCTTTCCGCGGAGACGATCGATCCCGTCGGGCGGCTCGAGGCGTATGCCGAGGGCGGCGCCGCAATCGTCTCGGTACTGACAGAGCCGACCCGCTTCGACGGCGACCTGGAGCACCTGAAGCTGGCCGCGGACACGCTCGGGCGCTACGGCGTGCCGGTGATGCGCAAGGATTTCCTGGTCGACCCGTACCAGTTGCTCGAGGCGAGGGCCTGGGGCGCCTCGGGCGCCCTGCTGATCGTCAAGCTGCTCGGTCGCGAGCGGCTCGAGGAAATGCTCGACTGCGCATCCGAGTACGGCCTGTTCGTTCTGCTCGAAGCCTTTGACGTCGAGGACCTCGAGCTCGCGCGCGAACTCGCCGCGAAGCGCGTGGGCCGCGACGAGCAGGTGCTGATGGGGCTCAATTGCCGCAACCTGGAGACTCTGCAGATCGACTTCGAGCGCTTTCTCGCGCTGCGCTCGCAGCTGCCGCCGGAGTGGCCGGCGGTTGCCGAGAGCGGCGTGCAGTCGCCCGCCGAGGCAGCCAGCGTGTCCCGGCTCGGCTACCGGCTCGCGCTGGTCGGCACGAGCCTGATGCAGCGCCAGGATCCGCAGCAGGGCGTGCGCGAACTGCTGGCCGCGGGCCGCGCAGCGCTGCGGCGTTGAGCCGATGTCGCGACTGTGGATCAAGATCTGCGGCATGATGACGGTCGAGGCGATCGAGGCCGCGGGCGAGGCGGGCGCCCGGGCGGTCGGCTTCGTTTTTCACGAGGCTTCGCCGCGACATCTGTCGCTCGAGGCGGCCGCAGCGCTGCAGGCCGCGGTGCCGGCGGGCGTCGATCGGGTCGCGGTCTTCCTGCATCCCGCGCAGGCGCTCGTGGACGCCGTGATCGAGCGCCTGCGGCCGGACTGGATACAGGCGGATCTCGCCGACCTGCTCGCGCTGCGGCTGCCTGCGCGGCAGCAGTTGCTGCCGGTGCTGCGCAGCACGGGACCATGGCCGCAGTCACCGCCGGCGCGAGTGCTGCTCGAAGGCGCCCGCAGCGGCATGGGCGAGACGGCAGACTGGCAGGCGGCGGCCGTGCACGCGCACGAGACAGAACTCGTGCTGGCCGGTGGACTCAGCGCCGCGAACGTCGGTGAGGCCTTGCGCCGGGTGCGACCGTTCGGCGTGGACGTCAGCTCGGGCGTGGAGTCGCGCCGAGGCGTCAAGGACCCCGG
>CAZKLS010000109.1:1954-9311 GCA_964553405.1 uncultured Steroidobacteraceae bacterium | reverse complement strand
CGCGCAAAATCACGAATAGGGGAGCCCGAGACCGCTGCGTCTGCCGCAACCGAAAGGTCCGTACCACCGGCACCGTTTCCCATAAGCTGATGATCGAAGCCCCGGTACCTGCCGGGCCGGGAGGATCGCAGGATGCCCAGACGCTCTACCGTGCTGGCCCAGGAATTCGGCGTCATCGTCATAGGCGTATTCCTCGCGCTGGCCGCCGAATCCTGGTGGTCCGAGCGGGAGGATCGCCGGCTCGAGCGCGAGATTCGTGAGGACATGGTCGCTGAATTCGAGGCGAACATCCGCACACTCGAGGCCGATCTCGCGACCAACGAGGGAGCACGGCTCCGGATGGCGATACTTGACGGCCTGTCCGGCGAGGCGCTCGTGACGCTCACCGACGACCGGATTCTCGGCATGTTCTACCCCTCCGTCGACTGGGCGGGATTCGATCCCGAGATGGGCACGGTGCAGGCGCTGGTCGAGAGCGGCAACATCGTCCTGGTCAGCGATCGTGACTTGCGCCTGCGGCTGGCCCGCTGGGCGGGGCTGCTGGAGCAATGCCGTCGTTTCAACCTCCAGGCGGTCACGTTCCAGCAAAGGGAAGTGATGCCCGCCTTCGCCACGGCCAGCGCAGACGGCCAGTGGTCGGCCAGCGAGCGACGCGAGCTCCAGGTCCTGATGAGTCATATGCTGGCACTCTTCGACAACACCGTGAGCAACCAGCGCCAGTTGCTCGAGACCGCGCGGGATATCCTGGCGTTCCTGCGCGAAGACGACTGAACGTCCTCCCTCGCATGAACACCCAAGTGCACCGCCGTTGCGTCCGGGAACGTGGCTGCAACCTCACCCGAATGTTCGAAGCTGAACATCGCGAGACCAGCGCCGCCTGCATTGCCCTGATGAGCGTCCCCGAAGGGGCGGCAATACCCTCCACCCCCGATTACGATCGAATGGTCGCACTGGTGCTTCTGACCTCCCGGACCTTCAACCCGGGCACAGGTGCTGTTGCCGCTTTCCTGAACAGCGAAGGCGCCAGGCTGGTGGACAATCAGCCGCTGGCCCATCTGCTGCTCTCCTGGTGCGGTCTGGTCGAGGAACTGCAGGAAGAAGATGTTTTTCTCCAGGAAGGACTGGCTAACCGATGGATTCCCTTTCTGAAGTCGAGGGTGAATATCGGGCCCTACCTTGCGATCTATGAAGAGATCAACGTGGACCTACCAGAGCTCGTTTCGAATCCGAAGCCGAGACGTTCATTGATTGTCGATACAGATTTCGTCAACAACGTACTTGATCGATACAAGCTGCAACAGATTGCCCTGCGGGATATTCGTCCGATCACAGATGCGGTGGACGAGATCCTGATGTTGCTTGACGAGGAAATCGGCGGCTAACCGGGAAGCCGGCATCAGCCACCTCGATGGGAGACGCAGAACGGTGTTGACCGACCCGATGGCCCACGTGGCAGTGCTGGCCGGCATCATCGCCGCGATCTTCTGGCTGGCCGGCGTCGCGCGCCTGCAGACGCTCTTTACGTACCTGCCGCCGGTCATCTGGTGCTATTTCGTGCCGATGCTCGCGACCACGGTCGGCCTGCTGCCGGATTCCTCGCCGGCCTATGCGTGGATACGCACGTACCTGCTGCCGCTGGCGCTGCTGCTGCTGATGCTCGCGATCGACGTCAGCAGCGTGCTGCGCCTCGGACCCGTGGCCCTCGGCATGGTCGTGGCAGGAACGGTCGGCATCGTGATCGGCGGACCCATCGCGTACCTGATCTTCGGCCGCTTCCTGCCCGACGATGCGTGGACCGGATTTGCGGCGCTGTCCGGCAGCTGGATCGGCGGAACTGCCAACATGGTTGCGATTGCCGCGAGTGTGGGCACCCCGGATTCGGCGCTCGGTCCGATCATCGTCGTCGACACCGTCGTCGGCTACGGATGGATGGGCGTGCTGCTTCTCTTCAGCGGCTGGCAGCAGCGTTTCGACCGCTGGTCCGGCGCGGACACGACGTCACTCGAAGACACGAACCGCCGGCTTGCATCGCTCGACGAGCTGCGACACCCACTCACCTTGCGGGACGCCGCGCTATTGCTCGGCATCGGCATGGGCGGCGCAGTCGCCGCCGTAGAACTCGGCAATTCGCTCGATCCGCTTGGCGATCCGGTCATCATCTCGCACGCCACGTGGGCCGTGCTGATCGTCGTGACGGTCGGGCTGGCAATGTCGTTCACACCGGTTCGCCGCCTCGAGGAAGTCGGTGCCTCCCGCCTCGGTTATGTCGCGCTCTACCTGCTGATGGCATCGATCGGCGCACAAGCGGATCTGCACGCGGTGCTGCAGGCGCCGTTGTATCTCGCGGCCGGCGTGGTCTGGATCGCCGTGCACGTCGCCGTGCTGTTGGTAGCGGCCCGACTGCTCCGAGCGCCGCTGTTCTTCATCGCAACGGGCAGCATGGCGAACGTGGGTGGCGCCGCATCCGCTCCGGTCGTTGCGAGCGTCTACCATCCGGCGATGGCGCCGGTCGGACTGCTGATGGCCGTCGCAGGTTACGTGCTCGGCATCTACGGAGGCCTCGCCTGCGCCTGGCTGCTTGGACGTATTGCCACCTAGCAGGATGACGGATGAGGCTGCGCTCGGTCACGAATCACGTGCGCGCGCTGAAAGAGCATGACGACCATGTCTCACTCGTGGGGGATGGATATGCGTCGTTCACTCAGCGTCTCGTCGAAGCCGATACAGTGACGATGCAGGCGCAGAGTTTGGATACGTCTGGGGTTCCCGGTCGCGATCTCGCGACGAGTGCGCCGGGCAGCCCGGGCAGGGCCTGACCCGCGGTCGCCTTCTCCAGATGCGCGAGGATCCGGGCCTGGTCCATCCGCCGCGATGGCCGCCTCCAGGCGTTCGAGATCCCCCAGGTGACCTGCCCCCAGGTAACGATGCGCCGCGAGAACCATGTCCTGGGTGCGGACCCGTTCCTAGTTCGATTCCCGCATTTCGCGCTGTCGAACGACCTGCAATCCGATGAACATACCGACGACGACGATGGCCACGTCCAGCATGGCTGTCGACCAGTCTTGCGCTTTTGCAGCGACTGCACGCCTTTGCAGGATCATCCGGGGAACGCTGATCACGCCCTGCATCTCCGGCCCGGCCAGCGAACCGGCCCGGCAGCCGCGCCGGGCAGTCCCGCCGGACACGAGGCCGGCGCAAGCCCGGCGTGTCGCGTTTCCGTAGCGCGCCTGTTGTTATTCGAACTTGATCGCTATCGCGTCCGCGTTTCCGCGATCGAATCCCGTATTGCCGCCACCCTTCAGACCCCAGCTGCCCTCTTTCATGCCGCGCACGATGATCGCATCGGCGCCGAGCTTCGCGGCTTCCTCCTGGAGCTTCGCGATCATCCCCTGCGCGCTGCGGTCGTGGAAGACAGTCTGGCCGGACTGCGTAGTGACCAGTCCAAGCTCGTTGTATTGTCGGTCGGTCGGCGGACTGTAGAGCACCTGCACCGCGGCAGCCGCTGATCCCGCAGGCGCGGCCTGTGTCGTCGTGGTGGTCTTGACGCAGCCGGACGTGCCCGCGAGAGCAGCCAGCAGGACTGCTGGAATAAGCAAACGTCGCGCAATCAAGTTCATCGCGTGGAATCCTCGGAAAAGTTCGGCGCGAATACTAACCGGATCCGGCATCTCATCAAACAACTGTTTCACGTCGTCGCGCGTGTGACCACTTTGCGCTCATGGCAAACGTCGGTGGTCGTGATCGCCACGATGATCGTGATGCTGAGCGCCGGGACCCGCTCCCCGTGGACGCGCGAGCCCAGTGCATTCGGGTCCTTTGCTGAGCAGCCTACGAGGCTTGTGGCGCAACAAGTGATCGCGGTCGCCGAGGGGGCCTCGACGGCGAGCTGTCAGCCGCCAGCGCCCACGCGCGTCGCGACCTCGAGCAGGCGTACTCCGCAGCCGGGTGGTCCGGATTCGGCGAGCAGCGCGTGACCGATCTCGCCGAGTTCGCCCGCGGGCTTCTCCACCTGCCACCAGGCGCGCCCCACCGCGCTGTCGAAGACCTCGGGGAGCACGATGTGGCGGGCGTACTCGCGCCACCGGGAGACATGTAAAGAAGGTCGACAGCGCCAGCTAATCCGGCGCGGCGCGCTCGGGCCGCGCGAGAGTCGTCGCGAAGACCATCGGCTACCCGATGTCGGCGTACATCCCACGAATCCCGGCATGGTGCACATTGACTGCGGCAGTAGTCCAGCGCTCGCGAAAGCCGGCCCAGCTCACAGGCGTGAGCGTGGCGTTCTCCTCGCGCAGCTGCCGCAGCTCGCGGACCTCGCTCACGCCCATGCGCCCGAAGCGCTTCTTCCAGACGTAGAACGTCGCCTCGCTGATCCCACGTTGCCGACAGACATCTGCCACCGCCGTATCGCTTTCCGCCTGTCGCAGGTCATAGACGATCCGTTCGTCCGTATATCTCGATCGCTTCATCGGTCTCCCACCTGGCCTCTGCTGGGGACCTCGGAAGCTCAGCTCAGTTCAGCTCCAGGCCGACTTAATGTTTGGGAGGATGTCAGTCGTCGAGCTACACCGGCATCCCCAATCATTCCGCCTCGGCGAGCTGCTCGATGAGGCCTTCAGCGATGATGCGCTGGTTGCGGAACAGATCGATCGCCACCCTGAGCTGGGACACCCGGTAGCGGAGCAGCTCCTCGGCCTCCGGATGCGTTCGCAGCCGCCTGGCCGCCGCTGCTAGGTCGTAGTCGGACGGGTTCAGACGACAGGGCTGTTCCGCTCCGGGCCCGGCACGTGCCGACAGCAACACGATGTCCGCCACTTCGGCGTTGCACTGCTCGTGAATCGCGGCCTGCAGCGCATTGGGAATGATGCCGCGGGCCACTTCCCGATAGGCGGTCGGCGGGGTCCAGGCCACACTGCGGGCCTGGAGTTCGCGGTAGTAACGCGCCAGACCCAGGCGCAACTGCAGGTCCTTCAGCAGCGCCAGGTGACCGGTGCTCTGCATGTCCGTGTAAGTCGAGGACTCGGGCGAGAAGCCCCATTCCTCGGCGGCGTTGAAGGCTGCGAACATCAGGTCGAAGTCGCTCATCTCGCCGCGTCCTTCGTAGACCTCGAGGACCGCGAGACCGAACTCGCGGACCCGTTGGAAATAATCCATCCGTGCGTTCATTTCGTTCACGTCCGTGCGCAGGTCCGCCGCGAGTCTCACGCGATACTCGGCCGCCCGCGCCGCATCGTTGCGCTCCTGGATCCAGGTGTCCACGAACAGGGCCGACAGCACGCCGAGCACGATGATCGTGAACTCGGCACCCAGCCAGCGCCAGCGATGATTCATCTCCACCCCGTGCCCCCCGAGTACGAATCACTGCGGATAGTACTTTCAAAGGGTCTTCCCGGCCGAGCTTGTTCGCGTTGGAGGCTGGCGTTCGGCCCCGGTAGCGCGCTTAGTCCGGGGGCTTGGCGGCGCCGACGCGCTTCGCGACCTCGAGCAGGCGTTCTCCGCAGCCGGGTGGTCCGGATTCGGCGAGCAGCGCGTGACCGATCTCGCCGAGTTCGCCCGCGGGCTTCTCCACCTGCCACCAGGCGCGCCCCACCGCGCTGTCGAAGACCTCGGGGAGCACGATGTTGCGGGCGTAATCGCGCCAGTTGCTGTCCGCGTAGACGCCGGTGCCGGCGGAGATCGAGGCGAGCCGGCGTACGAGCGCGATCCTGTGGACGTAGTAGTACTTGGCGATCACGAGGTCCTCGTGGCTCATCGATTCCGGCGCCGTGCACGCTCGCGCCAGCACGTCGGCGGCGCGCTCGCCGAGTACCGTTGAGACGTTGGCGGCCCCGATGGCGTAGGACTCGCTGATGATCTGCGCTTCGGCGATCGCGCGGGACTGCCGCAGCTCGAAGACTACGAGCACGAGGCCGGCGAGGACCGCGATGGAGGCGGCGAGTTGGAGCCAGTCGTGGAATCGCTGCATGGGCGCCTTTCAATAGGTGCCAGGCGGCGGTCCGCTCGCCGTGCCTGGGCTGGGTTGTCCGGCGGATCATACCGGGTAGCCGGCCGTCAGCGGCCAGCCCCGTGTCTTCCGCGGGTGGAATTCACATGCGCTGTCGGATGCCATCGATCCGGACATGGTGCCGACACGGCGGCGGCCACGAATCAGCGTCGTCGGTCCAGGTGGCGCTATTTCAACTCGATTTCCAACAGCTCGCAGGTGTCTCTCACGTGGTTTGGCGACCCGTCATGGATGACAGCCTCCTGCCAGGAGACATCGCCAGCGGCAAACGGCTCTTCGATGGTCGAGCCATCCTCCGCGGTGTCGAGCCTTACGCCATCGTTCAGGCTCATTCACTTTATCCCGTCAGGCCATCTGGTACAGCAGGTCCACGTAGCTCTTCACTGCATCGCGGTACCCGGTGACCTTCGGGTTTGCCGGGTCGATGAGGAAATACTCGTCGGGCGCGTGCGCGCGCGCACCGTGACCCAGACCGAAGTGGCCGGCGGCGAGGTTGAGCGGAGCGCCGGTGAAAAGATACCCCGGCCACGAACCCGCGAGCCGCGGCCACAGCACGGGCTCGATGCCCGCGGCGCGGTACACCGCCAGCTCCGACTGGATGAGCCGCGAGTTCGCCTGTGTCGTCGTGGGGTCGTAGCCGCCGCCCACCTTCACCTCGATGTCGCCGAAGCCGCGCTTCTCGAGGTGCGCCTTGAGCTTGGCGATCGTGTCCTCGTAGGTCATGTCGGGCACCAGGCGCAGGTCGAGCTTGGCGGTGGCTTTCGTCGGCAGCACGGTCATGCCGCCGGGGCCGGTGTAGCCGCCCACCAGTCCCTCGATGTTGACGGTGGGTTTCGAGACGAGGTTCTCGAGCGCCTGGCGGAAGTCTGCGTCGTAGGCGAAGCGCTGGACGGAGTACGATTTCTTGTAGGTGGCCTCGTCGAGTCGCCTGGCCGCCGCATCGACCAGCGAGCGGTCGAAATCGGACAACGGCTTCACCAGCTCGGTGAGTCCGTCGATGGCGGGAGAGCCATCCGCGTTCACGAGCGAGTTGAGGGCCTGAACCAGGTGGAAGGAAGGGCTGTCGAGCATGGCGCGCAGGCTCGAGTGCACGTCCTTGCCGGGTCCGCGACCCCAGCGCTCGCCGCTCGCGATCAGCTCGAGTTCGACCACGCCCTTGGCACCCAGGTTGATGGTGATGTTGCCGTCGAGGCCGTGTCCGGCCATCGGCATCATCACGCCTTCGGTCTTCGCGAGCCGTGCCGCCACTTCGGGCGCGCGCACTACCTGGTGGAAATGCGGCGAGCCGATCTCTTCCTCGCCCTCGGCCACCAGCACGAGGTTGACCGGCAGCTTGCGGCCTGCGGCGCGAAATGC
>CAZKLS010000109.1:0-1854 GCA_964553405.1 uncultured Steroidobacteraceae bacterium | reverse complement strand
AGGTAGTCCGCACCTTGTTCGACGTTGCGGCCTTCGGCCGCGATGGTCGGGTTACGGATCCAGTCCTGCAGGCGGGCCACGGCCTCGTCGTGGAGGCGGTCGGCCTCACTATGGACTGCGGCGGCGTGACGGTTGGCGGTGAGGCCCGTCCGCGAGGCCATCAGCAGGCCGAGCGCGGTGGAACCGATGACGAAGTCGCGACGGTTGAAGGTGTTCATCGGCGCATGATAGGGCATGCGCAGCGGCTGCGCCGTGTGTGTGCTAGCGTGGTGGCGGTCCACCGGCAGGGCAACCGGTCATGTATCAAGGCTACTCGACTTTGCGAGTCGACCGCAGCGCCGGCGTCGCATGGCTCACGTTCGATCATCCTCCGATCAACCTGCTCGATGCGGCAATGGTTGCCGAGCTCGATCGCGTGGGGCAGGAACTCGATGCGGACGATGCGGTGCGCGTCGTGGTCCTGAAAAGCGCCGTGCCGGGTTTCTTCATCGCGCACGCTGACGTCGAGATGATTCTCGCGGCCGTGGAGGTACCGGAAGTCGCGAAGCAGGTACTCGAAGCCTTCCACGCCGCGGTCGACCGCTTCCGCACGATGCGGAAGGTCACCATCGCGCAAATCGAAGGGCGATGCCGGGGAGGTGGCAGCGAACTCGCGCTGGCCTGCGACATGCGATTCGCGGCGAAGGAGACGGCGCTGCTCGCCCAGCCGGAGGTGGCCATCGGGATCATCCCTGGCGGCGGGGGTTCAGCCCGTCTGCCGCGGCTGATCGGTCGGGGGAAGGCGCTCGAAATCATCCTCGGCTGTGCGGATTTCGACGCGGACCTGGCTGAGCGATACGGCTACGTCAATCGGTCGATACCGGGCGAGGCGATCGGCGGGTTTGTCGATCGACTGGCGGCGCGGATTGCCGGTTACCCGGCGGAAGCGATCGCCATGGCGAAGAGTGCCGTCGCGGCGCAGGACGGGGATCTCGAGCAGGGTCTCGCCGAGGAGCGCGAGTGGTTCCTGCGGGCAGCCTCCAGTGAGACCGCGCAGCAGCGCATGCGTTCGGCTCTCGAGGCGGGCCTGCAGACGGTTGCCGGTGAGACGGCCGAATGGGAGCGCGCCTGACGCGAAGGGTTTCAACGAGGGAAACACGCGTGCCGCCTGCGGCCACCGCAACGCCCCGGCACCTGCGCACGAAAAGGCCCGGGGGTCGCCGCGCCGGCCCTGTGCCTTCAACGCACCGTCAACGCACCCTCGGCCTCGAGCGCGCGCACGTACTCGACCGCGCGATTCTCGGCGTACCAGTCGATCGTGAATCCGAGCGCCGCGGCACTGTCGAGCATCAAGGGCACTTGGTGTACGGCGAGGCCGCCACCAGGGCCTGATGGCGCGCGCTCAGCTGCGGGCCGCCGGCATAGCCTTCATCATGCGGCTCCACCGTCAGCACCCCCTCCTTCTCCTCCGCGTTGAAGGTCACCATCACCGGCCAGCCGTTCGGACTGCTGAACGGAAAGAACCACTGGCTCTTGCCCCGGTAGTCGGGTCCGCCGTAGCTGATCGCGTGCTCCAGCTTCGTCGATTTCTCGGTGGCACCCTTGAACTCCACCGCAATGCCGGTTGCGTCGACCACCACGCGTGGCTCGCGCGCACAGTCGCCACCGGGCGCGTATCGCCCGAACAGCGCATCCCAGCCCTTCAGGTCACCGACCTCGGCCGCTGTGGCCGCGCCCGTCGCAAGGCCCGCCGTCGCGCTGACCAGTGCCGCTGCCAGATGCATGCGCAGCTCTAGCATGACGATTCCCCCTGTGTGTGGCTCGGACGCATTGAGAACCGGAGGGTCGGTCGCTGTCAATCGGCCCGCGGGCTGT
>CAZKLS010000108.1:0-9318 GCA_964553405.1 uncultured Steroidobacteraceae bacterium | reverse complement strand
GGGCCGAATTCATGGCCGTGTACATGTCTGCCATCTTGCCCTGCATCAGCTGGAAGGTGCCGATCGGCTGGCCGAACTGCTTGCGCTCGTGCACGTAGGGCACGACCGCGTCGAGACAGGCGCGCATCAGGCCGAGCGGACCACCGGCCAGCACGACGCGCTCGTAGTCGAGTCCGCTCATCAGCACCCGGGCGCCACGCCCGACCTCGCCGAGCACGTTCGCCGCCGGCACCTCGCAATTCTCGAACACGAGTTCGCAGGTGTCGGAGCC
The DNA here is from genome assembly GCA_964553405.1 of uncultured Steroidobacteraceae bacterium. Classification (GTDB taxonomy): domain Bacteria; phylum Pseudomonadota; class Gammaproteobacteria; order Steroidobacterales; family Steroidobacteraceae; genus DATIRA01. The sequence goes on along the minus strand of CAZKLS010000108.1, from coordinate 9,047 downwards.
GCGCATGCCGAGCTTGTCGAGCTTCTGCGCCGTGCCGTAGCCCTTCATGCCCTTCTCGACCAGGAAGGCCGTGACACCCTTGGTCCCGAGCGCCGGGTCCAGCGTCGCGTAGACAACCAGCACGTCCGCGCCCGGGCCGTTCGTGATCCACATCTTGTTGCCGTTCAGGACGTAGTTGTCGCCGCGGCGTTCCGCCCTCAACCGCATGCCCATCACGTCCGATCCGGCACCGGTCTCGCTCATCGCCAGCGCGCCGAGGTGCTCGCCCGAGATCAGCCCGGGCAGGTAGCGACGTTTCTGCGCCTCGGTCCCCCAGCGCCGCAGCTGGTTCACGCAGAGATTGGAATGGGCGCCGTAGGAGAGCCCGACCGAGGCCGAGGCCCGGCTGATTTCCTCCAGCGCGACCACGTGCGCGAGGTAACCGAGCCCGGTGCCGCCCCACTCCGGCTCCACGGTGATGCCGAGCAGCCCGAGCTCGCCGAGCCGGGGCCACAGGTCGCGCGGAAACTGGTTGCTGCGGTCGATCTCCTCGGCACGCGGGGCGATCTCCTCGGAGGCGAAGCTCCTGACGGTCTCGCGCAGCAGGTCGATGTCCTCACCCAGTCCGAAGTCGAATTCGAGCACCTTGCGCTCCTTCCTGCTTGTTGTCCTCGTCGTCAGCTGGCATATTGTCCGACAATCCGACCATCAGTCAATGCGTAACGCGATGGCCTCCGAAGCAGGTGCGATGTTCGAACCGCTGGCTCCGCAGCCCGCCTACCGGCGGGTGTCGAGCGCGATCGAGCAGAAGATCCTCAAGCGCAGCCTGCGGCCGGGCGATCCCCTGCCGACCGAGACCGAGCTGGCCCGGCAGTTCGCCGTCAACCGGTCCACCGTTCGCGAGGCGCTCCGGCAGCTCGAGTCGGCGGGGCTCGTGGGCCGGCCGGGCGGTGGCAAGCGCCTGGTGGTCACCCGTCCCGCCAAGAGCGAGACCGCCTCGCGGCTGCGACGCGCGCTGGCGCTGGACGAGGTGACCTTCATCGAGCTCTGGGAGGCGATGCTCGCGATCGCGCCGCGTACCGCGGCACTGGCCGCGCAGCATCCGGTCAGCGAGGACCTCGAGCCACTCGCGCAAACCATCGCCGCGGTCGAGTCCGCGCGCAACTCGGAGGCCGCGGTCTCGGCCGTATCCGATTTCTTCGCCTGCCTGGCCGCGCTGAGCGGCAACAAGGTGCTGATGATGGCGATGGAGCCGGTCACCGGGTTGCTCGCCCCCTCGCTGCGCCGGATGATCGACCGCGTGCCTCAGGGACGCTCGCGCATCCTGGTCGCGCAGCGCTGCATCCTCGAGGCGATCAGCCAGCGCAAGCCCGACGAGGCCGAGGCATGGATGCGACGGCACGTCGAGGACTTCCGACGCGGCTACGAGCTGGCCGGCATCGCGCTGGACACGCGCGTCGCGTTGCGCTGAGCATCCAGTCGGCCCGCGGTGGCCGAACCATCCTTTCTTGTCCAAAACCGATACCGGGAGGTGCAGCAATGACGGGGCCGATGTCCGGCAAGGTAGTGATCATCACCGGCGCGTCCTCGGGCGTCGGTGAAGCTGCCGCGCGTGCGTTCGCGCGGTCCGGGGCGACCGTCGTGCTCGCGGCGCGCTCCGCTCGCAAGATCGCAGCACTCGCCAAGGAACTCGGCGGTCTCGCGGTACCCACCGACGTGACCCGGCTGGATGACCTCCGCGCGCTGATCGAGCAGACCGCGGACGCCTTCGGGCGCGTCGATGTGCTGGTCAACAACGCCGCGGCTAACGCGCGCGGCAATCTCGACAGCCTCGACGAAGATGCGATCGCGTCGGTGATCGACACGAACTTGAAGGCGCCGATGCTGCTGACGCGCCTCGCGTTGCCGCATCTGCGCAAGACCAGAGGCGTCGTGGTCAACGTGGCCTCGATCGCCGGCCACGTGCCACTGCCCGGCGAGTCGCCGTACTGCGCCTCCAAGTGGGGCCTGCGCGGTTTCACGTTCGCTGTCAACGACGAGATGCGCGAGGCGGGCGTCGCGTCCTGCGTCGTGTCCCCGGGACCGATCGCCACGCCGTTCGTGCTCGACGATCTCGAGCATGTGCCGGACCTGGTCTTCTCGCAGCCGATACTGTCCGCGGAAGACGTCGCCGAGGCGGTACTGGCCTGTGCCACGGACCGGCAGCGTGAACGGGCGCTGCCGCGCTCCACGCTGCGACTGGCCAAGCTGGTCGGATATGCCCCCTGGCTGCAGGACTGGCTCAGGCCTTCGCTCGAGGCGAAAGGCGCGAAGGTCAAGGCGAGGCTGCGGGCTCGCCGCTGAGCGGGCGTCCGGCGCCGGAATTGGCTCGGATCACTCGACCGCAGCCGATGTAGCGCCGTCCGAGCGCTCGATCTTCAGCGTGCCCGAGCGCAGGTGCAGGTCCCGCTGCGGGAACGGAATCTCGATGCCACGCCTGGCCAGTTCGGTCTCGATGGCCCAGAGGTAGCGTGCCTGGGTCCGTCCGGGGGCGACGAGCAGCTTCAACGAGACCCATACGATCAGCTCGAAGTTCAGGCTGTTGTCGCCGAACCCGACCAGCCAGACGTCCGGCTCGCGACCGCCGCTGGAAATCGTGCCTTCGATCGTGCGTGCGGCCGCGATACCCGCTTCCCTCACTTTGTCCTTGTCGGTTCCGTACGCGACGCCGAAAGGCACGTGGATCCGGCGGGCGTTCTCGCCGTAGCTCCAGTTGATGACGCGGCCCCCGGTCAGCTCTGCGTTCGGCACGAAGATGTCGACCGAGTCGTTGGTCGTTATCCGTGTGTAGCGCATGCTGATTTCGCTGACCCGCCCCATCACGCCCGACTGCAGGTCAACGAAGTCGCCGACCTTGATCGATCGTTCGAACAGCAGCACCAGTCCTGCGAACAGGTTGCCGAAGAAACCCTGCAGGCCGATGCCGAGCCCGACGCCGATGGCGCCGCCGAGGATCGCGAGACTGGTCAGGTCGAACCCCAGGGCGGTCAGGCCGATGATCGTCGCCAGGATCCAGACCGAGTAGCGTGCCACGCGGCTGAAGGCGTAGGCGCCCGCCGCGGACCCCGGGTCGTCGGGATCAGCCATCCTGTTCGCCAGACGCTGCAGCACGCGCTCGACCTGGGTCGAGCCCCACCAGGCCAGCACCAGTATCACGGCGATGCCGAGCAGCCGTCCGATGCTGATGTCCGTCTGGCCGATCTTCAGGAACGGCTCGGTCAGCCAGTGCGGCAGTGATGCCATCGGTCCGGAGAGGAACTCGTCCATCTAGCCCGCCTCTTTCTTGCGAGCTGCAGTGTAGCCTGTTGACGACTGTTTCAAAGTCCAGTACCTTGCTTATACAAGGTAGCTGCCCGAGATACTATGGTTGTCGAATCCAAGCTCGCCCCGATTCGCAAGGGGCTGCTCGAGTTCCTGGTACTGAAGATCGTCGGCGCGCGCAGCGTGTATGTCCCGGACATCCTGCGGCGACTCGCCGGTACGGAATTCGCGACCCAGGAAGGCACGCTGTACCCTCTGCTCAGCAAGTTGCGGCGCGAGAACCTCGTGCTGTACGAGTGGCAGGAGTCGGACGCGGGTCCGCCCCGCAAGTACTACAGCCTCACCGAGGCCGGCAAGGCGCAGCTCACCGCGCTCGACGAGTACTGGAGTCGGATCAATCGCACGATCGCTGATATGGGACACTGAACCATGCAACGAATTTCGGTCACCGTCGGCCTGAACGGCAGCACGCTGCAGTTCGAGGAGCAGGCATACCGCCGCCTCGAGCTGTACCTGGCCGAGGCGTCACGTGCGCTGGACGGCAATCCTGATCAGCAGGAGATCCTCGCCGACCTCGAACAGGCGGTCGCGGACCAGTGCAGCCGCCGCATGGGCCCACAGCAGTCGGTCGTCACGCTGGCGGAGCTCGAGCCGGCCCTCGACGAAATCGGGCCCGTGCAGTCACCGGGCGCCGCGGCCTCCTCCGCACCGCCGCCGACGGGCTCGGCACGCGCGCTGCAGCAGGTCAGCGAAGGGGCCGTCGTGAGCGGCGTGTGCCAGGGCCTGGCCCGCTATTTCGGGCTGGACGTCACGCTGTTGCGGATCTTCGCGGTGCTGCTCGTATTCCTGAGCGGCGGCGGGATGATCCTCGTGTACCTGGCGCTGATGCTGCTGCTGCCCTATGCGCCGCTGCAACCCGGCGGTCCACCGGTCCGGAAGATTCCGGCCAAGTGCCGGGAGTGGGTCGAGTTTCTACGGGCCAAGCTGAACCTCGCGACGAGTTGATCGGCCGTTGAAAACGTGGCCGCCGCGCCTGCGTGGGCGGTCGTGTTCTCGCTGCAGCGAAGCCGAAACGTGCGCGGGCCCGAGCGTCAGCGCGCCCGGTCGAGCAGAGGCAGCAGCGTCTCCATGTCGCCCCACTGACCGTAGAACGGCGGCTCGTTGACCCGCCGCTCGAGCGACTCGTCCGGCTCGAACGCATCGCCGCGCCGCAGGTACACGGCGGCCAGCGGGAACGGATCCGCGCCGCCCGGACCGATGCCGGTGACGTATTCGACGATCGCCACCAGGTCGGCCTGATCGTCACCGTCGATGTCGGTGAAGCGGCCCTCCGCGACCCCGTAGAACGCGAACTCGTCGCTGCCTGGCGGCGGCGCGAACCGGTAGGCGACTCCACCGTCCGGGGCGACCAGCCGCAGCGTCGCGGCGGGCGGACTCGAATCCGGGTCCGTCGAAGCGACCAGTCGAACGGCTCCGAAGCCCGGCAGGCTCGCCGCCGCCACGGACTCCTCTCCGCCATCTGCCAGTGCGATGCAGCCGACCAGCCACAGGCAGGCCGACGCGGCCACTGACGCCGAATGAACTCTCCGTCTCATGCCGGCACCTTCGCGCATCGACGACGCCCGTCGTTCACGCCTCGAACGCCGCCGCGAGCAACGCGCTCTCGGTTTCCTCGTCCAGCTCACCGGTGACCGGCAGTTGCTTCTGCAGCTGGAAGTCCGTGATCGCCCCGCGGGTGCGCCGTCCGCGCAGCCCGTCGATCACGCCCGGATCGAAGCCGAGGTAGTGCAACGCCACCTGCGCCCTGCGCAGCCCCAGGTCCGGCAGCATGCGCCGGTTCTTCTCGAAAGCCGCAGCCAGCCGGTTGTCGTAGTCGTTGCGACGGAAAGCCGGTCCGTTGTAACAGGCGGCAAACGTGCCCCAGTCGCGTCGCTGGATACCGATCCGGCACTTGGGACTCGCCATGATGAAGTTGCCGAGCGCCTCGAGCTGCCGGTCCTCGCTCTCGACCATCGCCGCGACCATCTGCTGGACCGTGGCCTTGTTGACGACCCGATGATTGAAGCCCATCACCTGCGGCAGGCCCCAGGAAGCGCTCTTCAGTGCCTCCTCCTCGTTCAGCTTCATCGCCTTGGCGAGGCGGTCGTATTCCGCCGCGCCGCCCTTGTAGCCGCCGACCTTGCCGGAGATGTCCGGGTACTTCTTGTCGTACTTGCCGCGAGTGCGGTTGCTGAAGATGTGTCGCTCGAACAGGATCTGCGGTCGCCGGTCCAGCAGGTAACCGAAACCGCGCGTCTCGACGGTCAGGACGGCCCAGATCTCCGGCTCCCCCACGTTCAGCATCTCGCAGACCGCCGCCATGCCCTGGGCGGTCATCGGCAGGCCTTTTGCCGCGAACTTCATGGTCGTCCCCCCCGGGCTTTGTAGTGCAGGAATCGTAGCGGAATTCGCCGGTACCGGCGAGCGCGCCCGCGGCCGACGCGGATCCGTCAACTGCCGGCCGCCGCCGTGCGGATCGCGAGCCGGATCAGCAGGAACTCGGCCGGCTTCAGCGCCGCAAAACCGACCAGCAGGTTCGTCGTCCCCCGTTCGATGTCGGCCTCGGTCGTCGTGTCGAGCCCGCACCTGACAAAGTAGGCGTCATCGGGCGCGGCGCCCTGGAACGCGCCGGCGCGGAACAGGCTCTGCATGAATTCCGTCGTTGCGGCACGGATCTTCGCCCACAGACGCTCGCCACCCGGCTCGAAGACCGCCCACTCCATTCCACGCTCGAGACTCTGCTCGATGTGCAGCGCGAGTCGCCGCGACGGGATGTACTTCCACTCTGACCCGCTGCCGTCGTCCCCGGCCAGCGTGCGCGCGCCCCAGACGAGGGGTCCGTAAACGGGGAAGCTGCGCAGCGCGTTGACGGCAGCCTGGTTCAACAGTCCGTTGTCGTGGCCGCTGACCGCGAGGTTCAATCCAGCAATGCCGTCGAGCCTTGCCTCGATACCGGCCGGCGCCTTCCAGACGCCGCGCTCCCGGTCGGTGCGCGCAAATACCCCGGCGACCGCGCCACAGGGCGCGAAGGCCCGCCGTCGCCTGCCGTGCAATCCTGTCGCGACGGCCAGGCGCGGAAAGTAGATTGCTGCATTAGGATCCCTGGAGACGAAACTCCCCACGGCGCGTGCCGCTTCGGACGCCGTGCTCCACGATGCGGGTGCGTCCACGATCACGAAGGCGCGGCGGGATCTCGCCCAGCCGATCGCGGCATCCCAGCTCTGCGGCGCGACGTCCACGCCGGGCGCGAGCGGTGGAATGCAGAGGATGTTGACCGGATCGGCGTCGTCCAGCAGCCACAGGCCGCGACCCGCGGCACGCAGACCCGGTCCGACCAGGTCGGCGTCGGTGATCGGCGCAGCCTCGTCGGGCGAGCCGTTCGTTCCGCGGTGCACGACTCGCGCGACGTAGCAGTCATCGCCCCCGTTGTCGAAGAACTGCTGCACGGCATGGCTCAACGGGCAGTCGGCCGCGAGCCCGCCGTACAGGCGCTCGAAGTCGGCGAAACGCGTGAGCAGCTTCGGCGCATCGGCGGGTCCGCGTCGAGTGCGGCCGAGGAAGGCGGCCACGGAGGTGGGCGCCGCCCCGATCCTGGGCGGACGAGCCAGGCTCGTCTCTTCTACGTAGACGCCGGGCGAGCGATATTCCGGCGGCATTTGAGCGGATCCCGCGTCTTCCGAGGTTCAGGAGCCGGGCTCGGTGGCTGCACGGCCACGCGACCGGAGTTTCCCAATCAGTCCGACGATCGCCGCCGTCACCGCCCCGGCCAGCAGCCCGACGACCAGCGCGGTCAACGCCGGCACCAGCGCGGCGACGGCTCCCGAGGCGCCTGCGGTGAACTCGGCCACGCGGTGCTCGATCCATGGGATCCCGTGCGCGAGGATGCCTCCCCCGACCAGGAACATCGCCGCGGTGCCGACGATGGTCAGCAGCTTCATGAACCTGGGCGCGAACCACAGGACGCCGCGTCCAAGCGCCCGCACGAACGACGCCCACCCGCCCTCGCCCTCGCGTCCCGCCAGGTACCGGCCCAGGTCGTCGAGCTTGACGATCCCTGCAACCAGCCCGTACACGCCGACCGTGATCAGCAATGCGATGGCGATCAGCACTGCGACGCGAACGCCGAAGGTCGCCGTCGCCACCGAGCCGAGCGCGATGACGATGATCTCCGCGGAGAGGATGAAGTCCGTGCGGATCGCGCCCTTGATTTTCTGCTTCTCGAACTCGCGCAGGTCCATTCCGGGGTCCGCCAGCGCTTGCCGCAGATCCTCCCGATGCGACTTCTCGTCCTCACGGTGGACCAGTCGATGCCAGATCTTCTCGAATCCCTCGAAGCTCAGGAACAAGCCGCCCGCCATCAGCAGCGGCGTGATCGCCCAGGGCGCGATCGCGCTGATCGCGAGCGCCGCCGGCACCAGGATCGCCTTGTTCACCAGCGATCCCTTCGCGACGTCCCAGACGACCGGCAGCTCGCGGTCGGCCCGGACCCCCGAGACCTGCTGCGCGTTCAGCGCGAGATCGTCGCCGAGGACTCCCGCGGTCTTCTTGGTCGCGGCCTTGGTCATCAGCGCAACGTCGTCGAGGACGCTGGCAATGTCGTCGAGCAGGGCAAGTAGGCTCGCGCCGGCCACTAGTGACTCCAGTCCGAGGGCGGCTGGTATGGTAAGGCGTACACGGCGTGGTCGAAAGCCCGCCTGCGGTTGCTGCGGCGTTGCAGCGGTTCAGCGCGGTCCGTCTGCATCGAGCGTCCGGTCGACGAGTTCGATCGCCGCCTCGGCCAGCGCGGTCCTCGGCACCTCGTCCGGGAACCATCGCGCCAGCGGCGGAAGCTCCTCGGCGACCGGGATCGCGATGGTCCAGTGGTCAGCATTCACGTAGCCGAGCAGGTAGCCTCCGGGCACGATCTGGTCGTACCAGATGAGCTTGCCGTCGTTGCGCGGTTCGATTTCGGCCAGGCTGCGGTAGGTGCTCAGGGTTCCCGGCGATACGCGGTCGGGTCGCGGCGCGGCCACGAGCGAGAACACCGGCACGTCGATCGCGGAGCGATTGCGATCCCACCATTCGAGCCGCACGTCGCGCCGCAGGTCGTCGATCTCCAGGCCGTCGCCGGCTTCGCAACCCGGCCAGGGCGTGCTGGCGACGAACCTCTGGTAGCTGGTCAGCAGCTGGTCCGCGAGCGGACTGCCGTTGGCCGCCCCTGCCACGCTGACGACAGCCGCGATCTGCCCGGCGGCGGCGGGATGGCTGACGATGAACTCGAGTGTGTCGAGCAGTCCCTTCGAGTGAGCAAAGACGATGATCGGACGGGCGTCGGCCGCGAGCTCCGCGAACTGCCGGGCGAGCACTGCAGCGTTGCGCGCGGTACTGCGACGCCCCGGGACCTGCATGTTGATCACCGTGTAGCCCTGGCGGCCGAGCTCCCGCTCGACGTCTGCGAACGTGTGCGCCAGCGCCGCGAAGCACTCGGCGAAGAAGCCGGGCACCAGGACGATGCGGTACCGCTGGGCGAGTTCCGCTGCGGCCGGCGAGGCGGCTGCGGGGGGCACGGCCCCCTCCCCGGCCAGGCGCAGCAGGATGTCGTCGCAGTCGTTTCCGTGCTGCGCGATCCTGCGGCAGACAGCCTCGCGGTAGCGGGCGCGCAGATCCGTCACGCCCGCGTCGGCAGGCGTGGCGAGCACCGCCGGGACCGTCGCGGGTCCGTAAGGGTCCACGGGCGCCGCCGTGCAGCC
>CAZKLS010000107.1:2777-9360 GCA_964553405.1 uncultured Steroidobacteraceae bacterium | reverse complement strand
TGATGCCGACGCTGCTCGACGGCGACTTCATCTTCGTCAACAAGTTCACCTACGGTCTGCGGCTGCCGGTGCTGAACACCGAGATCGTCGATCTCGGGGCCCCCGAGCGCGGCGACGTCGTCGTGTTCCGCCTGCCCGCCGATCCCGCGACCAACTACATCAAGCGCCTGGTCGGGTTGCCGGGCGATCACGTGCTGGTCCGGCAGAAGCAGGTCTGGATCAACGGCGAGAAGCTCCCGGTCCAGCTCGACGGCGTGTACGAGGGTTTCGGGCACACCGGGGCGAAGATCGGGCTCGAGACGCTGGGAAACGTGACGCATCGCACGCTCTACATACCCGAGCGGCCCTCCTATGATTACGAGGCGATCGTTCCGGCGGGACACTACTTCTTCATGGGCGACAACCGCGACAACAGCCGGGACAGCCGCTTCCCCGAGGTGGGGTTCGTGCCTGCCGACAACGTCGTCGGCAAGGCCGTCCGGATCTGGCTGAACTGGAACCTCCCTCACGCACCGATCTGGAGCCGCATCGGCGATGCGATCCGCTGAAATCAACCGGAGGCCGAGCATGATGCACCGTCAGCGTGGCATGACCTTCCTGGGGCTCGTCACGATCCTGCTGATCCTGGGCGCCGCGCTCTACGCGGGGATCATCCTGACGCCGGTCTATCTCGAGTACACCGAGGTGGCCCGCGCACTGGAGCAGGTGCGCGACGAGCACTCCGCCATCGACACGAACCCTCAGCTGATCCGCAACTCGCTCGAGCGTTTCTGGGACGTCGAGGACATCAAGGGCATCGGCTGGAAGGAAGTCGTGATCAAGAAGGTCAACGAAGGCTACCAGGTCAGGGCGGCCTACGAGGTCGAGAAGCAGTTCTTCTACAACGTCTACCTGACCACCAAGTTCGACAAGACAGTGGTCGTCCCGCAGTAGGCGGCATTGCTCGCGAGCGAGGAATGGGCCGCCGAGCGGCTGGGTTACCGTTTCCGGGACCCGGCCCTGCTCGATGCCGCGCTGACGCACCGCAGCGCGGCCACGTCCAACTACGAGCGTCTCGAGTTCCTCGGTGACGCCGTGCTGAATTTCGCCGTCGCCGACCTCGTGTTCCGGGCGTTTCCGGACGCGCCGGAGGGCGACCTGAGCCGGTATCGCTCGGCGCTGGTGAGCGGACGGTTCCTGGCGGAGGCGGCCGGCCGGCTCGGCCTCGGCGAGCAGCTGAGGCTCGGCAGTGGCGAGCTGAAGAGCGGCGGTTTTCGCAGGAGCTCGATACTGGCCGATGCGCTCGAGGCGGTATTCGGCGCGATATTCCTCGACGGAGGCATCGAGCCGGCGAGGACCGTGATCGAAGGGCTGACGTCGGGACAGCTCGAGCGGTTGCCGGAGGCGGCAGCCCTGAAGGACTCCAAGACGCGCCTGCAGGAGGTCCTGCAGGCGCGCGGACTCGCGCTGCCGGTCTACTCGATAGACGACGTCACCGGGGAGCCACACGAGCAATGGTTCGTGGCAAGCTGCTCGGTGGCCGAGCTCGGCCTGCGAACCTCGGGCGAGGGCCCGAGCCGCCGGCGCGCCGAACAGGCGGCGGCCGGGCTGATGCTGGAGCGGATCGTAGCCGACGAGGATCTGCGATGAACGGCGACGTCACCCCGACCGGGAGTTCTGCGGAGCAGCCGCGCTGCGGCTTTGCGGCGCTGGTCGGTCGTCCGAACGTCGGCAAGTCCACGCTGCTCAATGCGCTGCTGGGCCGCAAGCTCAGCATCGTCAGCCCGAAGCCACAGACGACCCGGACCCGGCTGCACGGGGTCCTGAACCGCCCCGGACTGCAGATCGTCTTCGTGGACCTGCCGGGACTGCACGCCCGCCAGCCGCGGGCGCTGAACCGGTTCATGAACCGCATGGCGCTCGCCTCGCTGGCGGATTCCGACGTGAACCTGTTCATCGTCGAGGCACTGCGCTGGACCGAAGAGGACGAGCAGGCGCTCGCCGAGCTCCGGCAGGCGGGCCGCCCGATCCTGCTGCTGGTCAACAAGGTGGACCGGGTGAAGCCGCGCGAGAAGCTGCTGCCCTACCTCGAGCAGGTCTCCCGGAAGGCTGAGTTTGCCGGTATCGTCCCGGTCTCGGCGCTGAAGCACGACAATCTCGGGCGCCTGCCGGATCTGATCGCGACGCACCTGCCCGAGTCGCCGCTGCTGTTCCCGCCGGAGCACGTGACCGACGCGAGCGAGCGCTTCATGGCCGCGGAGATCATCCGCGAGAAGCTCACGCTGCGCCTGCAGCAGGAGCTGCCCTACGGCATCGCGGTCGAGATCGAGGCGATGGGCGAGCTCGAGGACGAGCCCGGCAAGCTGCTGATCCAGGCCGTCATCTGGGTCGAGCGTGCCGGACAGAAGGCGATCGTGATCGGCAAGGGCGGGGCGCAACTCAAGGAGATCGGACGGGCCGCCCGGCTGGATCTCAAGGCGCATTTCGGCCGGCCGGTGCACCTCGAGCTCTGGGTCAAGGTGCGCGAAGGCTGGTCGGATGACGAGCGTATCCTGAAGCGGTTCGGGTTCGAGCCGTGAGTGCCTCGGCCCGACGCGTCAGTCTCCAGCCGGCCTTCCTGTTGCATCACCATCCCTGGCGCGATTCGAGCCGCATCCTCGAGCTGCTGACCCACGATCACGGTCGCTACACGGTTTTCGCGCGCGCGGCGCGGCGCTCTTCTTCCGGCTGGGCCGGCGTGCTGCAGCCGTTCACGGGGCTGCTCGTCTCCTGGAGCGGCCGCGGCGAGGCGGGGCAGCTCACCGCCGTCGAGCGCAGCGAGCCGCCGCGACAGCTGGCCGGTGACCGCCTGATGAGCGGCTTCTATGCCAACGAACTGCTGATGCGGCTGCTGGCACGTGGCGACTCGCAGCCGGAAATCTACCGCGAGTACCGGCAACTGCTGCTTGCGCTCGGCGACCCGTCGGTCGAGATCTCGCGACCGCTGCGCCTGTTCGAGAAGCGGCTGCTGGAGCACCTCGGCTGGGGGCTGAGTCTCGGGACCGATGCCTCGCACGGCGCGCCGCTCGAGCCCGGCTGCAGTTACCGCTACCGGCTGGACGGTGGCGCCGAGCGGCTGGATGGAGTGTGCGAGGGATCCTTGGTATTTTCCGGTGCCTCGCTCGTCTCGCTGGCCCGTGAGGAGCTTCGCGACCCGCGCAGCCTGGCGGATGCCCGGCGCCTGCTGCGGGCGGCGCTGGACCAGGCGCTGGAGGGCAGGGCGCTCAGGACCCGCGACGTGCTGATGGCGATGCGCCTGCACGGCGACGTGGCCGAAGGAGGCTGACTTGACGCAGCAGACGATCGGACTGGGGGTAAACATCGATCATGTCGCCACGCTGCGACAGGTCCGCCGGGCCCGCTTCCCCGACCCGCTGCTGGCAGCGCTGGTCGCGGAGCAGTCGGGCGCCGACAGCATCACGCTGCACCTGCGCGAGGATCGTCGGCACATCCAGGACCACGACGTCGAGCGCATCCGCGCCGCGCTGCAGACGCGCATGAACCTGGAAATGGCGATGAGCGGCGAAATGCTGGCGATCGCGCGCAGAATCCGCCCGCAGGACTGTTGCCTGGTGCCGGAGCGGCGCGAGGAGCTGACGACCGAAGGCGGACTCGACGCCGCGGGGCAGGTGGACAGCCTGCGGGAGTTCTGCGCCGCGCTCGCGGAGTCGGCCATCCGCGTGTCGCTGTTCCTGGATCCGGATCCGAGGCAGCTCGAGGCGGCCGCTGCAATCGGGGCGCCGGTCGTGGAGCTGCACACCGGGGCCTACGCGGAGTCGACCGGTGAACGCCAGGCGACGGAACTGGCCCGCCTGGTGGCCGCGGCTCGTCTCGGCGCCAGCCTCGGCCTCACGGTCCACGCCGGGCACGGCCTGCACTACCACAACGTGCAGCCCGTCGCCGCGATTGCCGAGATCGTCGAGCTGAACATCGGTCATGCGATCGTCGCGCGAGCGCTGGTGGACGGGTTTGGCGCGGCGGTGCGCGAAATGAAGACACTGATGCGCGAGGCGAGGCCCGCCAGAGCCTCGTTCGGCTGAGGCGGGAAGCATGATCTTCGGCATCGGCACGGACGTCGTGCAGCTCGAGCGGGTACGCCATGTCTACGAGCGCTACGGCGAGCGCTTCGCCAGCCGCCTGCTGATGCCGGAGGAGGAGGAGGGCTTTCGGGGTCACCGGCGTCCGGTCCGGTTCCTTGCCATGCGGTTCGCGGCCAAGGAGGCGATCGTCAAGGCGCTGGGCACGGGCTTCGCGCACGGCGTGTGGATACGCGACGTTGGAATCGTTCCCGATGCCTGGGGTCGTCCCGAGGTGCGCTGGTCGGAGCGAGGCCGCCAGGTCCGTGACCGGCTCGGGGCCGGCGAGGCCCACGTCACGCTGACGGACGAGGCGGGACTCGTCGTCGCCGTTGCCGTGTTGATGCGGCGGGAGTGAGTCATGACTTTGGGTACCGTGCTCGTCTTCGACATCGAGACCGTTCCGGACGTCGAGTTCGGCAGGTTGCGGCACGGCCTCGAGGGCCTGACGGACAAGCAGGTCGGCTACGTGATGCAGACGCGGCAGCGAGAGCAGACCGGGTCGGAGTTCCTCTCGCTGGAGCAGCACCGGGTGGTGGCCATTTCGGTCGCGATGCGCGGCCGCGACGGCTTCAGGGCCTGCAGCCTCGGTGAGCCGGATGCCACTGAATCGGAACTCGTGCGGCGGTTCTTCGATGGCATCGAGCGCTCGACGCCGACGCTGGTGAGCTGGAACGGCAACGGGTTCGACCTGCCGGTCCTGCATTACCGCGCGATGCGGCACGGCCTGCAGGCCCGGCGATTCTGGGAAACCGGCGACGAGGACCCGGCTTTCCGCTGGAACAACTACCTCAGCCGTTACCACTGGCGGCACATCGACCTGATGGACGTGCTGTCCGGCTTCCAGGGCCGGGGCCGGGTCGGGCTCGACTCGATGGCCCAATTGCTCGGCTTGCCGGGCAAGTCCGGCGCGAGCGGCGAGCAGGTCTGGGATGCATATCTCGAGGGCCGGATCGCAGATATCCGGGACTACTGCGAGACGGACGTCATCAACACTTACCTGATCTACCTGCGGTTCGAGCTGCTGCGCGGCCGCCTGACGCATGCCGCGCACGACGCGGAGTGCGACATGGTCCGCGAGTGGATGCACGAGGCGCGTCTGCCTCACCTGCAGAAGTTCCTGGAGGCGTGGCAGGCGACGTGAACAGGGTTCGGCGCAGCGCAGCACCGGAGCAGGCCGAGATCATCGAGCTCACCGAGCAGGGTCACGGCGTAGCCAGGCTGGACGGCAAGGCGGTGTTCGTGGCCGATGCGTTGCCCGGCGAGCGCGTGCTGCTGCGGCGCACGCGACGGCAGCGGAATTACGACGAGGCCGTGCTGGTGGAGGTCCTGCAGCCGTCGAGCGAGCGCGTGCCGGCGGCCTGTCCGCATTTCGGAACCTGTGGCGGCTGTGCGCTGCAGCACCTCGCGCCGCCGGCACAGCTGGACTTCAAGCAGGCGCGGCTGCTCGAGGATCTCGAGCGCATCGGCCGCGTGGTGCCGGACACCGTGCTCGATCCGTTGACCGGCCCCGTCTGGCATTACCGGCGCAGGGCCCGGCTGGGTGCCAAGTACGTGCTGCGCAAGCAGAAGGTCGTGGTGGGCTTCCGCGAGCGCTCGGCACCGTACGTGGCCGACCTCGCCGAGTGCCGCGTCCTGGCCAGCCCGGCCGACCGGCTTATCGAGCCGCTGGCGAGGCTGATCGAGGGCCTCAGCATCGCGAATCGCGTGCCGCAGATCGAGCTTGCCGTGACCGACGCGGTGTCCGCTCTGGTGTTGCGGGTGCTCTCGCCACCGACGGACGACGACCTCGGGCGACTGCGCGCGTTCGAGGCGGCGTGGCCGGTCAGACTGTACCTGCAGAGTGGTGGCCCGGATTCGATCGTTCCGCTCACCGGGGGCGCAGCGGCGCTCGGCTACTCGCTGCCTGACTACGACCTGCGAATCGCGTTCGAGCCGACCGACTTCCTGCAGGTGAATGCGCGGATCAACGAGGCGATGATCGCGCAGGCGATCAGGCTGCTCGGCGCCGGGTCCGATGACACGATCCTGGACCTGTACAGCGGGCTCGGCAATTTCTCGCTGCCGCTGGCGCGGCATGCGCAGCAGGTCGCGGGCGTCGAGGGCGACCCGGGGCTGGTCGAGCGGGCCCGCGCCAACGCTCGTGACAACGCCCTCGGCAATGCGTGCTTTCACGTCGCCGATCTGTCGCAGGATTGCTCGGGCCTGGAGTGGGCGGGCCGTCGTTACGATGCCGTGCTGCTCGATCCGCCGCGAGCCGGTGCAGAGCAGGTGCTCGGCGTGATCGCCACGAGCGGGGCCGGTCGCGTCGTGTACGTTTCCTGCAACCCCGCGACGCTGGCCAGGGACGCGGGACGGCTGGTGCACGAGCACGGCTTCCGGCTGGCGGCGGCCGGCATCATGGACATGTTCCCTCATACGGTTCACAGCGAGGCGATGGCGCTCTTCGAGCGCTGAGGGGCCGGCGGCATGGCGATCGAGATCGAGCG
>CAZKLS010000107.1:0-2677 GCA_964553405.1 uncultured Steroidobacteraceae bacterium | reverse complement strand
CTCGAGCGCGAGGATGAGGTCTTCGCCCGGCCGCCCTGGCTCGGTACCGAGGTCACGCTCGATCAGCGATACTTCAACTCTTACCTGGCCCGGCATCCCTGGGCCGGCTGGTCAGCAGGCAGTGGCGGGGAGCCCGGACCATGACGCTGGGACCGCTGATGGTCGACGTGGCGGGCACGGGCCTCACCGACGAGGACCGTCGCGTGCTGTCGCATCCGCTGGTCGGCGCGGTGATCCTGTTCAGCCGCAACTACGAGAGCCCGGCGCAACTCGAGACGCTGGTCGCGGAGATCCGCTCAATCCGCAGTCCCGCGCTGCTCGTGACGGTGGATCACGAGGGCGGCCGCGTCCAGCGCTTCCGCGAGGCCTTCACCGCGCTGCCACCGCAGCGCGCGATCGGCCACGCCTACGACCTGAATCCGGAGGCCGGGCGCCGCCTCGCCTGGCAGTGCGGCTGGCTGCTCGCAGCGGAGCTGCGCGCCGCCGGCGTCGACCTGAGTTTCGCGCCCTGTGTGGATCTCGACCACGGCGTCAGCGAGGTCATCGGGGATCGCGCCTACCATCGCGATCCGGAGGTCGTCGCGACGCTGGCGCTGGCCTGCATGCAGGGCATGCGCTCGGCGGGCATGGCCGCGACCGCGAAGCACTTCCCGGGCCACGGGGCCGTGGTCGCCGACTCGCACAAGGCGCTGCCGGTGGATCGCCGCCCGCTCGAGGCGCTGGACGGCGAGCTGCTGCCGTACCGGCGACTGATCGCGAACGGCCTGCCGGCGGTGATGGTCGCGCACGTGCTGTTTCCCGAGGTGGACGATGCGCCGGCGGGTTTCTCCAAGCGCTGGATCCAGCAGGAGCTGCGCTGGAATCTCGGCTTCACCGGGGCCGTGTTCTCCGACGATCTCAGCATGGGCGGCGCGGCCTTCGCCGGCCGGATCCACGAGCGGGCTGCGGCGGCGCTGTCGGCCGGCTGCGACGTGCTGTCGGTCTGCAACGACCGTCCGGGCGTGCTCGAGACGCTGGAGGAGCTCGAGGGGGCAGCGGATCCGCTGAGCCAGGTGCGGCTGGTCCGGCTGCACGGGCGGGACGCCCCCTCAAGGCGAGAACTGCTTGGCAGTACTCGCTGGCGGGAGTGCCGCCAGGCCATCGATCACTGCATGGATGCGCCTAGACTACAGCTTGACGCCTAGCGGGCCGGAAACTGCGCATGACCTCGATTGATCCCCGCATCCTGGCAGAGTTGCTGCAACAGGCCCCTGACGGCATCGCGATCGCCGAGAGCCGCGACGGCGCGGCCTGCTTCGCCTACGTCAATGCGACGCTGGCCGCGCTGCTGCGTCTTCCCGAGGACTGGTTCTCCGGACGGCGCATCGACGAGGTCGAAGCCGAGGCTCCGGCCGATCCGACGCTGACCAGCGCAGGCATGGGCGTGCGCGTGATGCTCCGCGCCAGCGACGGCAGCTGCGTCGACTGCGAGCGCTGGACGCAGCTGCTGCAGGGGGGCAAGGTCGCGCTCTTCTACCGGCCCGTGCCGCGGCGTTCGCCCGGCGCGCTCGCCGCAGCGCTGGACCGCTCGAGCGGCCTGGCGACCCCCGAGCATTTCCTGGAGGTGCTCAGGCGGGACTGGTCGATCGCGCAACGCGACGGGCGAGCGGTCACCGTCATGCGCTTCGACGTCGATGCCTGCGCCGCCTACCGCGAGGTGTTCGGCCGCGGCGCCACGGACAACGTGCTGCGACAGGTGGGCCGCACGATCGCCTCGGCGATGCGGCGCGCAAGCGACGTCGTGGCTCACTTCGGCGAGGACCAGTTCGCCGTGCTGGCCGCGGCGATGGACGAGCCGGCTGCGCTGCGTCATGCGCAGACGATCCTGTCCCGGATTCGCGCGCTCGCGATTCACCATCCGCGCTCGCCGACGGGCCGTTACCTCACGGCCAGTGCCGGCATCGTCGTCTCTAGCCCGACCCGTGGCGCGACGAGCGAGAGCATCATGGATGCGGCGTCCGACGCCGTGCAACGTGCGAAACGGGACGGCGGCAATCGAGCCGTCGCCGGCGCGCCCGGCCGCTGATCCGTCGCCGGATCAGTCGCGGGCGAGGCAGGACTCGAGCGAGCCGAGCAGCTTTTCCGCGAACTCGAAGCGCTGCTGCTCCGCGGCGAGGCTGCCGGAGAAGCGGATCCGGTTCGGGCCGTCGAAGCGCATGCTGCGTCCGCTGCGCTGGACCATCAGGATCAGCGCGCCGGGGTCGATCCGTGTCTGCTCCGTGAAGCTGACCGAGCCTCCGGCCGGCCCGGTGTCGAGCCGCTCGATGCCGATCCCGGCCGCCCGCAGCCGCAGCTGCGCGATCCGGAACAGGTTGCGGGTCGGTTCCGGCAGGGGCCCGAAGCGGTCCACGGTCTCTGCATGCAGGTCCTCGAGCTCGGCGGGCGAGCGAACGCCGGAGATCCGCTTGTACATGACCAGCCGCGCGTGGACGTCCGGCAGGAACTCCGCGGGCAGCAGCGCGCTCAGGTGCAGGTCGATCTCGGGCCCGTGATGCAGCGGCCGCTCGAGTTCCGGCGCGCGCCCGTCGCGCAGCGCGGACACCGCGCGTTCGAGCAGCTCCAGGTACAGCGCGAAGCCGATCTCCTGGATCTGGCCGCTCTGCTCCTCGCCGAGCAGCTCGCCGGCGCCGCGGATCTC
>CAZKLS010000106.1:0-9418 GCA_964553405.1 uncultured Steroidobacteraceae bacterium | reverse complement strand
GCCTGCAGT
Organism: uncultured Steroidobacteraceae bacterium; assembly: GCA_964553405.1. Lineage (GTDB taxonomy): Bacteria > Pseudomonadota > Gammaproteobacteria > Steroidobacterales > Steroidobacteraceae > DATIRA01. The sequence goes on along the minus strand of CAZKLS010000106.1, from coordinate 9,409 downwards.
TCCTGGACCTGATCCAGGAGGGCAACATCGGCCTGATGAAGGCCGTCGACAAGTTCGAGTACCGGCGCGGCTACAAGTTCTCGACCTACGCGACCTGGTGGATACGCCAGGCGATCACCCGGTCGATCGCGGACCAGGCACGCACGATCCGCATTCCGGTCCACATGATCGAGACGATCAACAAGCTCAACCGGATCTCCCGGCAGATGCTGCAGGAGATGGGCCGCGAGCCGACGCCCGAGGAACTCGCGGTGCGCATGGAGATGCCCGAGGACAAGGTGCGCAAGGTCCTGAAGATCGCCAAGGAACCGATCTCGATGGAGACGCCGATCGGCGACGACGAGGATTCGCACCTGGGGGATTTCATCGAAGACACTTCGGTCGAGTCGCCGATCGACTCGGCGACCTCCGAGTCGCTGCGCGAGACCACGCACTCGGTGCTGGCCGGGCTCACGCCGCGCGAAGCCAAGGTGCTGCGCATGCGCTTCGGCATCGACATGACCACCGACCACACGCTCGAGGAAGTCGGCAAGCAGTTCGACGTCACCCGCGAGCGCATCCGGCAGATCGAGGCGAAGGCATTGAGGAAGCTGCGCCACCCGAGCCGCAGCGAGCAGCTGCGGAGCTTCCTCGAGGACTGAGGCGCACGGCGCCCTGACATGAAGCCCGGCCTCGTGCCGGGCTTTTTTGTTTGGCAGGCCCTGGGCGCAAAGCAGACGGACCGGGACGCGCGTGCCACACTATCCCCATGCAGAGTCTGCACGCAGTTGCGCGGCTCGGCCTTCTTGCGCTGGCCCTGCCGGCGGTGCTGTTCGGTCCGACGGCCTGCCAGCGCACGCCGCCTGACGAGCCACCCGGTGAGCACGCGCCGCCGCAGCGCAGCCTGCTGCGCGGGCTCGGTGCGGAACCCGACACGCTCGACCCTCAGCTCGCCGAGGACAACGCCGCTCTCGAGGTGCTGGCGGATCTCTACGAGGGACTGACGCGCGAGCGCGCCGACGGGTCGATCGGTCCCGGCGCTGCCGAGAGCTGGACGGTCAGCGAGGACGGACGGCTGTATTCGTTCCGGCTGCGCGACGGCCTGCGCTGGTCGGACGGCTCACCGCTCGACGCCGGACATTTTGCCGCCGGGCTCAGGCGTGCAATCGAACCGGACACGCTCGCACCCTACTCCGAGCTGCTGGAGCCGATCGATTCGATCGAGGCGCCCGAACCGCACGTCCTCGAGGTCGGCCTGAAGCGGCCGGTACCCTTCCTGCCCGCGGTGCTGGCACTGCCCGTCGCGGCTCCCGCGCACCCGGCGACGCAGGGGCCGCCGCCGGTGAACGGCCCGTACCGGCTCACGGCGCGGGAGCCTGGCGCCTACCTCGAGCTCGAGGCAAATCCTCATTACTACGACTCGCAGTCGGTCAGCATCGAGCAGGTGCGGTATCTGGTGATAGAGGACCTCGCCACGGAACTCAACCGCTACCGCGCAGGTGAACTCGACCTGACGAGCGAGGTGCCGAACTCGCAGATTCCCTGGCTGCTGGAGCACACGCCAGCGGAGCTGAAGCTGGCGCCGTTCCTGAGCGTCTATTCGTACGCGGTCAACCTCGCGCGACTGCCGGAGGTGGACCGGCGCAGGGCGCTCGCCATGGCCATCGACCGGGAGCGGCTGGTGCAGCAGGTGACAGGAGCAGGCGAGCAGGCTGCCTACGGGTGGATCCCTGACGGTATCCCGGGATACCGCGCCGCGCGCTTCCGCTGGAGCGAGGCGCCACGCGAGAAGCTCGCCGCTGAAGCCCGCGCGGCCTGGCAGCGAGCGGGCGCGTCGGCGCCGCCCGAAAAGCTCACGCTCTGCACCGACTCGAGCGCCAATCACCGCAGGACGGCCGTGGCGCTCGCCGACATGTGGCGGCGCACGCTCGGCGTCGAGGTCGAGATCGTCGAGATGGAGTGGACCGTCTACCTCGCCACGCGGCGCACGCCCGGCAACTGCGACCTGCTGCGCCTCGGGTGGTCGGGCGACTTCATCGACCCCGAGGCTTTCGCCATGTTGTTCCGCAGCGACCATCCGCAGAACACGCTGGGTTACTCGAACCCGGCCTACGATGCCGCTCTCGCCGCGACGGCCACGCTGGGCGATCAGGACATGCGCATGCAGGGCCTGGCACGCGCGGAGGCGCTGCTGCTCGAAGACGTCCCGGTGATTCCGGTCTTCTTCCGGGTCTCGAAGCGACTGGTCAAGCCGTACGTCGGCGGTTACGCGCACAACCCCCTTGGCCATCTCCCGACCCGACAACTGTCGATCGATCGATAAAAAAGGGCGGGAGGCTCACGCCATCCCGCCCGAGTGGACCGGGAGGTCCGGGGTCCTGATCTGCTATGGATTCGCGGCCGCGATCGCGTCGGCGATGGCCTGTACTTCCGCCGCGGTCAGCCGGCTGAGGAAGCCCATGTTGCCCTTGTTGGAGTCGATGGCACGCTGGATGTCGCTGGCCGAGCGGTTGCTGGCCGGGATCATCCGGATCGCGTTGACTGGCCCGTGGCAACCGGCACAGTTGTCGGCATACAGCACCGCGCCGTCCGGACCTGCCGGTGGTGTTCTCGCAGTGACCGTCACCGATGCGGGAGCGCTTTGCAGCTCACCGTCGCTTACGACCAACCGTGCCGTATAGACGCCGGCGACGTCGGCGATGAAGCTCGGCGTGCTCGTATCCGCGGCCGACAGGTTCGCGGCACTGCCCGGCGGGCGCTCCAGCGTCCAGGCGAAGCTCAACGCATCGCCGTCCGGATCACGACTCGCGCTGCCGTCGAGCGTCACACCCGCGCCTGGGCTTACGGTCTGCGGCGGGCCGGCCGAAGCCACCGGCGCCTGGTTGCCGACTGGCGGCGTGGGCGGAGTCGGCGGAGTTGGCGGCTCGGGCGGCGGCTGCGTGACGCCGTCATCCGGCTCCTCGATCTCGAGCTTGGCCGCGAGCAGCGCAGTACCGTTCCAGTCGCCCTCTGCCTCGACGACGCGGCCGTGCGCCTCGGCAAAGAACGTACCGGACGGCACGTCCACATCCTCGATCTCATAGCGTGTCCGTGGACCCGTCTCGACCAGGACCCCGGCCACGCGCAGCAACGGCGCGTTCAGGTCCGAAGCGCTGCCACGCAGCTCCACTTCGTCGTCGCGCTCGTCGCGTTCCAGGCGCATGGCCACGACGCGCCCGCTGCCGGGCGGATCCTGATAGCCCGCGACCTCGATCCAGTCGCCGACGCGCAGGCTCGCGATGCTGAACTCCCGCTCTTCGCCCTCCTTGTCCTCGAGACGTGTGGCGGGCGTGACGGCGACCGTCAGGCCCAGTGCATTGAAAGTTCCACCCGAGGCATCGACAGCGTCGACCATCGCCTCGAAGCGGACACTCGCCTTGCGCTTGACCGCCACCTTGTCCGCGACCAGCACGCCGCTCGCATCCAGCCGCCCCTCGACCTCGACCTTGACGTTCAATGCCAGCGAGCCCGGCTCGCCGCCGACGAACATCGTGCTGGCGGTGGTGCTCACCTGCTTGCCTGCCACGTCGAAGTCGCCCGGCGAAGCGAAGCGCGTGATCAGTCCCTCCACCTCGACTTCGTTGCCTGCGCCGTCGTCGAAACGATGATCCTCACGCGAAATCCGCTGGGCGCGCAGCGCGCCGTCGGCAAGGAACTCACGTCCTTTTACCTCGACGATGTCGCCCGCGGCCGGTCCGGCTGCGCCGAAGTCCTCCAGCTCGGCGGAGGAATAGTCGACGCGCAGACTGCCAATGCTGAACCGGCGGGCCACGGGGTCGTGATCGGCCACGCGGCCCTTGACCTCGACCTCGACGTCGCCCGCCTGCGAACGCTCGAGGCGCGTGGCGCGCGCAAGACCGTCCGCGCCGATGAAGCCGTGGACTTCGACGCGATCGCCGCGCGCGAGGCCCGCCACCGAGCGCTCACGAATGGAATCGTCGAACGACGTGTCGTCGTCTGCCCGCACGCGCTGGCCCGCAACCACGACGACACCGGCCGCCGCATCCACGGACTCGACTTCACCCTGCATCAGGCGACGCATTTCGACGGTCCTCGCCCGCCTGCCGCCGTTGTCGTCGATTTCCGCCTCGAGGCGCACAACCTCGCCGACCTCGAGCTCGGCGAGCGTCGCTGGCCGGTCCTCAATGCGCACGGTTGCTGCAGACGTGTCGTAGCGCACGCCGTTGACGATGATGCTGCCGAAGCCGCTGATCGCGCCCGACACGACGACGGTCTTTGCGGCACCCGGACCGGCCGGCGGCTGTGACGCCGGTGGCGCCACGGAGCCCGCCGACGAGCCCGATCCCGAACCTCCGCCGCCGCAGGCAGCCACCAGCGTGGCCACCCCGGCAGTCATCAGAAATCTTCCTTTCCAGTTCTTCATCGAACACCTCATGTCACTCGATACTGATCGGATGAGCCGCGTCGGCCCGCTACACCCCGAAACCCCGGTCAGTCCTCGAGTTCAGCCCGCTCGGCCAGCACCACCGCGCCGACCAGCGTTCCCCGGATCTTCACCTCGCGCCCTGGTGCGAGGCTGAAGAATTCCGCGGCCGTGATCACTCCGTCACGGTTCTTGAATTCCGTCGCCGTGTCCGTTGTTACGGCAATGCCGCCAACGGTCAGGTTCGGCGGCGCGACGTCCGTCGCGACGCCCTCCACCTCCGTTTCCCCGTCCTCCGGGTCGTCGCGTTCGACCAGCGTCGCGACGAGCACGCCCGCCTCCTCGTAGGCGCGCAGCTCGACGTAATCGCCCGTGCGCAGGTCGGCCAGGCCGAAGCGCTCAAGGTCCGCGGAGCTGTGATCCTCGAAGCGCGTGAGCGACGTGGTGGTCACCGTCCTGCCCAGCATCACCAGGCGTCCCTCGGCGGCGGAAATCGACTCCACGCGCCCGGCGAGCTCGACCGTGCTCGCACGCCGGAACTCGACCTCGCTCGCGACCAACCGCCCGGAGGCATCGATGCGTCCGTCCACCTCGACACGCACGTTGAGGGCGAGGTCGGCGGCACTGCCACCTTCGTAGCGCGTCGCGGCCGTCGCCGTTACACGTTGCCCCGCCACGTCGAAATCAGACGTCGAGACGAACCGGGTCACCAGGCCTTCCAGGTCGCCCTCGTCGCCGTCCTCGCCGCCCAGGCCAGCGTCTTCCTTCTTCAACTCACTGGCCCGCAGCAGTCCGGGCGACACGAGTGATCCCTTGATCTGGACGAAGTCGCCGGTCACCGGCTGGCCGCTGGGGAAGCCCTCGATCTGGGCGGAGGACCAGTCGACCGCCAGGTCGCCGACCGTCAGGCGTCGCGCCGCGGTATCCACGGCACGGGCGTAGCCCTTCAGCTCGAATTCGCCCAAGCCGCTGCGCGGCTCGATCCGTGTTGCGTCGATGACGCCGTCCGCGCGAACCAGGCCGCTGATTTCCACCTGCTGACCCACGCTGAGCCCCTCCAGGCTGCGCGGCACGATGCTGTCGTCGAAGGAGGTGTCCCGGCCGACCTGCACGCGCTGGCCGAGGACCACGAGGCGCTGGCCGGCAGGATCCAGGCTCTCGATCGGGCCCTCGAGGTTGTCGTCGTAACTGATCCGGGTCGCCGTACCCGTGGTTCCGCCGGCATCGACTTCACCCTCGACGCGAACCACCTGGCCGACCCTGAGATCCGACTCTGTGCCTGGCCGTCCGTCCACGGTGATGCTGGCCGCGCCCGTCGAATAGCGCACGCCGTTCACGATGACGGAACCGAACCCGTTGACGGGCCCCAACGCGATGGTGATGCCACCACGATCGATGCCGCCGCCCGGGTCGCCGCCGCCGATGGAATCGCCGCCGCCCCCTCCACCACCGCAAGCGGTTACCAGGACTGTGAACGTGGCGGCGACGGCCAGCTTGCGTGTGTATTGGGTCATGACATGCCTCCCGAACGGGCATCGTGTATTGCGTAGACGCCGACGCCGAGACGGACTGGCGCCGTCGCGCTGCCGTCGGCATCGATCTCGTGCGAACTGAGCCAGTCGTCCACGCGCTCGAGGAAGCCCTGCGCCTCGCGCTCCATGAAGGCGCGGAACGCGGGCAGGTGACGCGGGTCGATATGCGCGTTCTGCGCGCGGCCTTCGAAACGCGAGGGTTCGCGCGCGCGGCGCGACAGGTTGTGCTCGACCGTGTCGACGAGATCCTCTAGCACGCTGCCGGCGCGCTCGACCGCGCGGCCGTCCAGCTTGCTCGGCATGTAGTAGCGCCGAAGCACGCGGAGGTCGCCGCCTTCCAGCCGCTCGATGGAACCGGATCGCAGCAGTTCCTTCGTCAGTGCAGTCGCCGGAATGTCTCCCGCGTAGCGCCGCAGCAGCACCGCGAAACTGCCCTCCTCGCCCGACTCGGGCAGCACCCGTGGCTGACCCAGCACGTCGGTGAACTCGGGGTCGAGATGCCAGCCCGTCAGTACCCGGCTGGCGTGATTCACGGGCCGCTCGGGCTCCGCGGGCGCAGGGCCGAGGTCCTCGCTGCGCAGACGGCGGACTTCGCGTCGGGTGAGCCCTGTCAGCAACGCGACACGCGAGACATTGGTCGGACGGCCCCGGATCCCGAACTCCTCGGTGGCCACGTCCACGAAAACCTTGCGCGAGAGCTCGGAGAATTCCCTCCAGGCGACACCGGATCGCAGCAGCCAGCGCGCGACTGGACGCAGCCACTGGCGGCAGGCGCGCATCACCGGCTTGTCGAGCACAATGTCCATATATGGGTCTTTTTATACCATATACGGCCATTAATCAAGCCGACGGGCCCCAACCGGCAGCAGGCGGCCGCAACCGTGAGGTACGTCGAGGAATCCCGTCGCGGACAGCACGATCCGCAGTCCGGTCCACGTGATCGAGCCACGGAGCTTCCTCGAGGACCGACCTCAGGAGTGACCTGATCTCGACCGGACGGGGACCAGCAAGGGGCCCGGTCGCTTCTGGCTTCAGCCAGGCCTGGCTGCGCCGCAACAGCGGAACGGCGCCGCAATGTGCGCGGCCCTACCCGAGTCGATGCGGCGCCACGCGAGCTCGTGCAGGTAGAACGCGAAGGTGTTCGCGAGCGGCTCGATGAGGCCGACGCCCGCGGCGACAGTGACGGAACCCGTGAGCGCATAGGTGACGGCGAACGCCACGCCGAAGTGCAGCGTGGCGAACGACAGGGTCTTCAGCAGGTCGCGTTTCATGGCGCAGTACCTCCAGGCTCGGTCAACGGCAGGGCCGGGAATCAGCCTGCCCGGCGCTGGATCATTGATCAAATCGATCATTCCAATGAGATCAATAGATAGGCTGAGCCCCGCAGGCGCAGGCCGGCGGCGACGCCATCGGTTCCTGTTGACAGGCGAATACATTTCCATGATTCTGGAAACATGGATACGTCGCGCGCAGTCAGTTCGCTTGCAGCGCTCGCGCAGGACAGTCGCCTCGACGTCTTCCGCCTGCTGGTGCAGGCCGGACCCGAGGGACTGGCCGCGGGCCAGATCGCGGAGCGGCTGAACCTGCCGGCGAGCACGCTCTCGTTCCACGTCAAGACGCTGGTGCAAGCTGGCCTGGTGCAGTCGCGACAGCAGGGGCGCTTCGTCTATTACTCGGCGGACTTCGATGCGATGGAAGGACTGATCGCCTTCCTCGGCGAGAACTGCTGCGGCGGACGCTCCTGCGCGGCGTCACAGCGCCTCGCAACGGGCCGTAAGGTCGGTTGAGCCATGCGGCGGATGCCGGCCCGGCATCGTGGCTCGGCTCCGTGAGCTGGATTGCAGATCGAAACCGGAGGCAGTGGATGACCGAGACTCACGGGGCCTTGAACGTGCTGTTCCTTTGCACCGGCAACTCCGCGCGCAGCATCCTGGCCGAAGCGCTGCTCAACAGTCGTGGGCAGGGCAGGTTCGAGGCGTTCAGCGCGGGCAGCCACCCGGTCGGCCGGGTCAATCCGCACGCGCTCGCAGTCCTGCGGCAGGCCGGCTTGCCGACCGAAGGGCTGCGCAGCAAGTCCTGGGACGAATTTGCGGCGCCCGGCGCCCCAGCCCTCGACTTCGTATTCACGGTCTGCGACAGCGCCGCGAACGAGGCCTGTCCCGTCTGGCCCGGGCAACCGGTGACCGCCCATTGGGGCCTCCCCGACCCTGCGGGCGTCCAGGGCTCCGACGCAGACATGGCCAGCGCGTTTCGCGAAACCTGGGCGGCCCTGGAGCGGCGGATCGGCCAGCTGGTGAGCCTGCCGATCTCGGACCTCGACCCGCCTTCGCTCAAGCGCCGGCTCACCGAGATCGGCCAGGCCTGAACGAGAACTCCACCGGCGCGACAGGAAACTGATGCCCCATGTCCACGCAGTGTGAAGTCACGGCGAAGGCGGCCGCCAGGGCGCCGATGGGATTCTTCGAGCGTTACCTGACGCTCTGGGTGGTCGTGTGCATCCTGGTCGGGATCGGGCTCGGCCAGCTGTTTCCCGGGCTCTTCCAGGCCGTCGCGCGGCTCGAAGTCGCGAACGTCAACGTGCCGGTCGGGTTGCTGATCTGGGTGATGATCATCCCGATGCTGGTCAAGGTCGACTTCGGCGCGCTGAGCGAGGTCCGCAGGCACGTGCGCGGAATCGGCGTGACGTTGTTCGTCAACTGGCTGGTCAAGCCGTTCTCGATGGCGCTGCTGGCCTGGCTGTTCGTCCGGCAGCTGTTCGCGCCGTGGCTGCCGGCGGAGCAGCTCGACAGCTACGTCGCCGGGCTGATCCTGCTGGCCGCGGCACCGTGCACCGCGATGGTCTTCGTCTGGAGCCGGCTGTCGGGCGGCGATCCGATGTTCACGCTGACGCAGGTCGCGCTGAACGACGCGATCATGGTCGTCGCGTTCGCGCCGATCGTCGGTTTTCTGCTCGGCATCGCAGCGATCACGGTGCCCTGGGACACGCTGATCGCCTCGGTCGGCCTGTACATCGTGATCCCCGTCATCCTCGCGCAGCTCTGGCGACGCGCGCTGCTGGCGCGAGGGACGTCGGCATTCGATTCCGCGATGAGCAGGATCGCTCCCTGGTCGACCGGCGCGCTGCTGCTGACGCTGGTGCTGCTGTTCGCCTTCCAGGGCGAGGCGATTCTGCGGCAGCCGCTGATCATCGCGCTGCTCGCGGTGCCGATCCTGGTGCAGGTGCTGTTCAACTCGTCGCTCGCGTACCTGCTCAACCGCGCGGTGGGCGAGACGCACGACGTCGCCTGCCCATCCGCGCTGATCGGGGCCTCGAATTTCTTCGAGCTGGCCGTCGCTACCGCGATCAGCCTGTTCGGCTTCCAGTCCGGCGCTGCACTGGCCACGGTCGTCGGCGTGCTGGTCGAGGTGCCCGTGATGCTGCTCGTCGTGCGCGTCGTCAATTCGAGCCGGGACTGGTACCAGCGCGGCCTGGAGC
>CAZKLS010000105.1:5273-9426 GCA_964553405.1 uncultured Steroidobacteraceae bacterium | reverse complement strand
GCCGAGGCCTCTGGACTCGTGAACCTCTCGAGCAGCGCAGCCTGTTCCTTGCGCACTTCGTCGAGATGCCGCTCCTTGACGTGCCCGAAGCCACGGATCTTTTCGGGCAGCGAAAGTAACTGTACTGCAGTGTCGTGGTTCCCATCGCCGAGGCTGGCGAGGACCCGGTCCACCAGCTGCTCGTACTCGACGATCAATGCGCGCTCCATGCGGCGCTCGGCCGTGTAGCCGAACACGTCGAATGGCGTTCCGCGCAATCCGCGCAGTTTCGCGAGCAGCCTGAAGCCACGGATCATCCAGGATCCGTACTCGCGTTTCTGAAGCCTCCCGGTCTTCTCCTCGCGCTTCGCGAGCAGAGGCGGCGCCAGGTGGAAATGGAGCTCGTAGCCGCCCTCGAACTGCTCCTTGATGCGCCGCTCGAAGTCGCCGCTCGTGTACAGTCGCGCGACCTCGTACTCGTCCTTGTAGGCCATCAGCTTGTAGTAATTGAGCGCAACCGCCTCGGTCAGCCTCAATGAGCCCGGCCGCAGCCGGCTCTCCGCGGTGCGCACCCGCTCGACCAGCTGGCCGTAGCGGTCGGCATAGGCCGCGTCCTGGTAATCCGCGAGACGCGACTTGCGCAGCGCGATGCGGTCCTCGAGCGCCATGGGCTTCGCGATCACGTCCGCGGGCAGGTTGGCGCGCAGCAACCCCTCGAAGCGCGCGCGGTCGGCGGCCAGCAGCCGGCCGAGCGCGAGCGCCTTGAGGTTGAACTTGACGGCCACGCCGTTCAGCTCGACAGCTTTTTCGACGGCCTCGAGCGTCAGCGGCAGCAGGCCGAGCTGCAGCGCATACCCCACCAGCATCATGTTGGAGCCCACCGTGTCTCCGAGCAGGATGCGCGCCGCATCGGTCGCATCCACGGAGTGGCAGCGGTCCTGGCCCGCGAGTCCACGCAGCTCGCCCAGCACCCGCTCCTTGCCGAAATCGATGTTCGGCATCAGCTGGAACTGCGCCGTCGGCAGCAGGTGGTCGTTCACCACGATCTGCGTGCGACCGTGCTCGATGGTCTTGCGCACCTCCGGCGCGTCGGCCACGATCAGGTCACAGCCGAGCACGAGCTCGGCCTCGCCGATGCTGATCGCAGGGGTCGCGAGGTCCTGCTGCGTGGCCGCAATCTTCAGGTGACTCAGCACGGCGCCGTTCTTCTGCGCCAGGCCGGTCATGTCGAAGATGGACACGCCCTTGCTCTCGAGGTGCGCGGCCATGCCGAGCACGGCCCCGACGGTCACGACGCCCGTGCCACCGACGCCGGCGATCGTGATGTCGTAGCTGCCCTCGATGGGCACTACCGCCGGTCGCGGCAGGTTCCTGAACAGATCCGCGCCGAGCTCCGCGGCCTTCGGCTTGCGCGGCTCGCCGCCGTGCACGGTCACGAACGAAGGACAGAAACCCTTGATGCAGCTGAAGTCCTTGTTGCAGTTCGACTGGTCGATCTCGCGCTTGCGGCCGAACTCGGTCTCCTTCGGCAGCACGGACACGCAGTTCGACTGGACGGAGCAATCGCCGCAGCCCTCGCAGACCTCCTCGTTGATGAAGACACGTCGGGCGGGATCGGGGAACCTGCCCTTCTTGCGCCGGCGCCGCTTCTCGGCCGCGCAGGTCTGGTCATAGACGATGACCGTGGTGCCCGGGATCCCGCGGAACTCCTTCTGCAGGACTTCGAGCTCGTCCCGGTGATGGACCTGCGTGTCGCCGGGCAGTTGCGTCCCCGAGTACTTCCCGGGCTCGTCAGTGACGACGATGACGCGCTTGACGCCTTCGGCGAGCACCTGCGCCACGATCTCCGGCACCGAGATCTGGCCGTCTACGGGCTGGCCGCCGGTCATCGCGACGGCATCGTTGTACAGGATCTTGTAGGTGATATTGACGCCGGCGGCGACGGCGGCACGAATCGCAACCAGCCCGGAGTGGAAATACGTCCCGTCACCGAGGTTCTGGAAGATGTGCGGCAGCTTCGTGAACGGGGCCATGCCCGTCCAGTTCACGCCCTCGCCGCCCATCTGGGTCGGCCAGGCCGTGTTGCGGTTCATCCAGCTCGCCATGCCGTGGCAGCCGATGCCAGACAGCGCGAGGCTCCCCTCGGGCACCCGGGTCGAGGTGTTGTGCGGACAGCCCGAGCAGAACCAGGGCACGCGCGCCAGCGCGGAGCTCTTGCTGCCGCGCGCATCGTCGACGTGGCCCCGCAGCAGCGCGAGCCGCTGCGCGAGCGCCTCGTCGCCCCGGCCCGATCGCTGCAGGAAGTCGCCCAGGCCGATCGCGAGCTCGACCGGATCGATCTGCTGCTCGCCCGGGACCAGCGGCACGCCCCGCTCGTCCGTCTTGCCGATCAGTCGCGGCCGCTCGGATTCCGGCAGGTCGTAGAGCAGGCGGGCGATCTGCGGTTCCATGAAGGGCGCCTTTTCCTCGACGACCAGCAGCGTCTCGTGGCCCCGGGCGAACTCGCGCAGGCGTCGCGGCTCCATGGGCCAGATCAAGGCGGCCTTGTAGAGGCGTATGCCCAGCGCTTCTGCGCGCGCGGCGTCGATGCCGAGACTCTCGAGCGCCTGTCTCACATCGAGATAGGCCTTGCCCGCGGCGACGATGCCGAGATTCCGTCGCGACGAGTCGAGCACGACGCGGTCGAGGCCGTTGGCGTAGGCATAGGCCTGGACCGCGGGCAGCCGCTGGCTGAACGTCAGGACCTCATCGGCCACCCGGTCCGTCATGAACGTCTGGCGCGCGTTCAGCCCGCCCTCCGGCATTGCGAAGTCCCCGGGCAGAACGATCCGCAGCCGGCCGGGATCGACGTCCGCGGTCCCGGTCATCTCGACCGTCTCGTTCACCGTCTTGAATCCGATCCAGCTGCCGCTGAAACGCGACATCGCGAAACCGTGCAGGCCGAGGTCGAGGATCTCCTGCACGGACGCGGGATACAGCGTCGGCATGCCGAGCGCAGCGAGGAGCGGCTCGCTGTGATTGCAGATCGTCGAAGACTTTCCGGGATGGTCGTCGCCCGCGATCACCAGCACGCCGCCGTGCTGCGTTGCGCCGGAGCGCGTGCCGTGTTTCAGCACGTCGCCGGAGCGGTCCACGCCCGGCCCCTTGCCGTACCACATCGCGAACACGCCGTCGTGCTTCGCGCCAGGGAAGAAACCGACCTGCTGCGTGCCCCAGACGGCCGTCGCCGCGAGATCCTCGTTGACGCCAGGCCGGAACACGATCTGAGCCTTCTCGAGCAGCGGCTTCGCCTTCCAGAGCTGGAAGTCGAACATGCCGATCGGCGACCCGCGGTAGCCTGAGATGAAGCCGGCCGTGTCGAGCCCCGCCGCCGCGTCGCGCGCGCGCTGCATCAGCGCGAGGCGCACCAGCGCCTGGGTGCCGGTCAGGTACACCGTTCCGGAATGACTCAGGTACTTGTCGTCGAGGCTGACCTCGCGCAGGACGGCTGCCATGTCTTCTCTCCCTCTGCCGCTCGCGCTCAGGCCGCGCGGACCGCGTCGAACAACTTGCCCGGATTCAGGATGCCCTTGGGGTCGAGCGAGCGCTTCAGCAGCCGCATCAACTCGAGTTCCTGGGGATTGCGTGAAAGATGGAGATGCGCCTTCTTCTCGAGACCGATACCGTGCTCGGCCGACACCGAGCCGCCCACGGCCTGCAGTGGCCCGTACACGATGCCCTCGACGGCATGGCGCGTCGCCTCGTCCTGGTTGCCGGCCGACACCAGCACGTGCAGGTTCCCGTCGCCCATGTGGCCGAACACCCACAGCCTGCTGTCGGGCCACCGACCGAGCAGGGCCTCGCGGACCTGCTCAACGTAGCCGGCCATGGCGGGGATCGGCAGGCTCACGTCGAAGATGAACAGCGGCTTGAACCGCATCACCTGCTCGACGTCGTCACGGATGGCCCAGAGTGAGTGGTACTCAGCGGCCGACTTCGCGATCACCGCGTCCTCGATCAGGCCGGCCTCGATCGCCTCACCCAGCGCCTCCTCGAAACGCTCGTCGTCGCGCGCCTGGTTGCCGCCCATCGACTCGATCAGCACGTAGAACGGGTGATCCTGCGACAGGGGCGGCGCGGACTTCGCCGGTGGCGTCGTCACGAGCCGATACCAGTCGTTCCACATCACTTCGAA
>CAZKLS010000105.1:0-5173 GCA_964553405.1 uncultured Steroidobacteraceae bacterium | reverse complement strand
GCCTCCAGGCCGAGAACGTTGTCGCGCGTCATGCCATAACGGATGACGCGATTGCCGCCCGCGTTCGTCGCCACGTTGCCGCCGATGTGGCAGGAGCCGCGGGCGCCCATGTCGAGCGGGAAGAGCAGGCCATGCTGCTCGGCCGCTTCCTGGATCGCCTGCAGCGGCACGCCGGCCTGCACGGTCATGGTTCGACCCTGCAGGTCCACGTCCTCGATACGGTTCATTCGCTCGAGCGAGAGCACCAGGTCGCCCGGCGCGCAGTCGACCCCTCGCACGAGGCCGGTGCGACCCCCGTGCGTCACGACCGGCTGGCCTCGCTCCGCGCAGATCCGAAGCACGGCCGCGACCTCCTCGGTGGAGGTCGGCCGCAGAACTGCAAGCGCGGCGCAACTGTCCTGCGGCGCGGTCCACGCAACGCGACCCTTGATCTCCTCGCCCGTCAGGACGTCGCCACGATCGAGCGCGGCGCGGATCTCATCGAGCAGCTCCGCTCGTCCAGCCATGTTCTCCCCCTCGCGCGATGACTCGCGCTTCCGATGCCGGCATGACGGGTCGGGCCACTTTCTGGTCGGACAGCGCGCGACCCCGGTGTTCGCATGATGCCGCAGCCCGACCCTGCGCCGTTTGACAATCAGCGCCAGTTATTTGACATTTTGCGCCTACGGCGGAATACCCTGAAGCCGGGCCGGGAAGGGTGCGGCCACCCTCCCCAGCCGGCCGTTCACACGCCAGGCCCTGCGTCAGAACGGCTTGTAAGAGATCTTCGCGCCCGAGAGGACAGCCTCATACATCAGGCCACCCTTGATGATGCTGAACAGCGCCATTCCCTTGTGATAGCCACCCATCGTCGTCGCGTCCTTCTTGCCGCCGCTTGCACCGGCGCCGGCGCCGCTCGTGCCCGCGCCGGCCGAGGCGCCGGCCGTGATCGCGACCGCGCTGGCCTTCGCGCCGAACTCGAACTCACCGGTTGTGAATTCCTTGAACGCGCGCTCGTCCTCGAAGAAGACGATCAGGCTGTAACCCTGGGCGCCGGCCTGCCAGCCGAAACTCAGCTGCGTCAGCTTGGTCGTGCCGACCGGCTTACCCTTGGCATAGACGCAGCCGGAGCCATGCGCCCCTCCGATGCCCAGGCCGGCCTTGCCGATCGTCGGATAGACCGCGTAGCCATAGGATTTATTGAAAAAGGCTGCGCTGTCGCCTGCATCCTGGAACAGCTTGATCGTCTCGGCGCACTTGCTCTGGTCGGAATCCGCATACGCCGCCGCGCCCGGTATCGCGAGCAGCGCGAACGCCATCATCACGCCAATAATTCGCCGCATATCCGTCTCCCGTGACTTCGACCACCATTTCCGGCTCGAGGGGCAGGACGATTTGCGCTTCGACGCCCGGGCGCCGAGCAACCCGGCCCCCCGAACGCAGGATCAAAGCCCCACCACCCCATGTCGGTCCGTTATCTGAGCCTAACCCGCCCGCTACGGCCCGTGCAGCAGGGATTCCCGAGTGCCGGCGCCAGACCGCTGTGGCGGCCGCCCGTGCCTTGCCGGACGTCCGGGCTGGCTAGAATCCGCTGCAGAACTCGAAGAGCCTGGTGACCGGACCATGATTCGAAGCACGCTACTGGCCGGCTACTCCGAGCTCGCCCGCGCCCTGGGCGGCGATCCGCAGCGCCTGCTGCGTGAATCGGGCATCAACCCGCGGGCCGAAACCGACCCAGACAGCTATGTCAGCTTCAGCGCGCTCTGCGACCTGCTGGAACGAACCGCCGTGCAGACCGGCTGCGAGACCTTCGGCTTGCGGCTCTCCGAGGCCCAGGGCATCGGGAGCCTGGGACCGCTGGGTTTTGCGATGCAGAACTGCGCCACGCTCGGTGAAGCGCTGGCCGAATGGCGGCGGTTCCAGAGCGTGCACATGCAGGGGGCGCACGGCGAGCTGCGTCAGGCGGGCAGCCTGCTGAGGTGGGTCTACCAGGTCGACGAGCCAGGCGTGCTCGGAACCCGCCAGAAGGTGGCGCAGGCACTCGGGCTCGCGTGCAACATCTTCCGCGGATTGCTCGGCCCGGGCTGGGCTCCCGTCGGCGTTCACCTCGCGCAGGGCGCTCCCGCGGACCTGAGCGACTTCCAGCGGGTCTTCCGTGCGCCGGTGCGGTTCGGCGAAGAGGCGGACTTCGTCGCGTTGCCCGCCGGCCTGCTGCAGCGACCGATCGAGCGCTCGAACCCCGAGCTGCGCAGGCTGCTCGACCGCTACCTGCTGGAGATGAAGGCGGGGGTCAGCGAAAGCCCGGTGGCGCAGGTGCGCAAGGTCGTCCGCAGCTGCCTTTCCCGCCAGGACTGCTCCATCGACGAGGTCGCGGCCGTGCTGTCCGTCGCGCCCAGGACTCTGCAGCGGCAACTGCAGAATCGCGGGACCAGCTTCTCGCGGCTGCTCGAGGAGATTCGTGACGAGACCGCGCGCCGGCATCTCGTCGAGTCGCAGCTGTCGCTGACCCAGCTTGCCGCGATCCTCGGCTACTCGGAACTGAGCGCGTTCTCGCGGGCCTTCCATCGCTGGCACGGGCAGTCGCCCCGGCAGTGGCAGCGGTCACACTCCGACACGCCGTGATCCCGGCGGGCACACACGCGACGAACCGCGCACTCGGCAGGCAGAAGCGGGTGCAAGCCCACCAGCACGGTCCCGCTCCGCAAAAAAGGCCCCGGTGCCAACGCACCGGGGCCTCGAACGAACGGTCTTTGTCGGCCGTTTACATGCCCGTGTCGGTACGGATCAGCATCACTCGGCGATTCTGCTGCCTTCCTTCATCCGTCGAGTTGTCCGCAATCGGCCGGGTTTCACCGTAGCCGACGGAACTCATGCGCGCCGGATCGACGCCGCGCGAGCTCAGGTAGTCGAACACCGCCTTGGCGCGGCGATCCGACAGCCCCATGTTGTAGGCATCCGAGCCGATGCTGTCGGTGTGGCCCTCGACGAGGACCGTCGCAAACGGCACGTCGCCCATGAACTTGACGACGCGCTCGAGTTCCTCAATCGACTCCGGACGCAGCTCGGCGCTGTCGAAGTCGAACAGGATCTTCAGCGTCTGCTCGAGCGGGCAGCCCACCTTGTCCACCCGTGTGCCGGCCGGCGTGCCGGGGCACTTGTCGTCGACGTCGCAGACGCCGTCCATGTCGCTGTCCGCGCACTTGGTCGGCGCCGGCGGGGGCGGCGGCGGGGGTGGCGGCGGGGGCGGCGGTGCGGCGACTGGCTCAGGCGCAGGCGCGTGTCCCAGCCGCAGGCCGACGGCGGCCGTGTAGATCAGCGGATCGAGCTGGAACGTGCTGTTCTTGCCGCTGCAGTAGTCAGCATCGAGATCCTGGTCGATGTACTTGACCGCCAGGTTGAAAAACCAGGGCTTGTCAGCAGGACCCATGTCGATGCCGGCGCCGGCACCGAAGCCGAAGTCGGAATCGAAGTCGATGTCGCCGCCGTAATCCTTCGCCGGCTTGTCGCCGGTGACGATGCCATAGGCCCCGAGCACTCCGATGTACGGGCGGAACGTGCCGCGGGGGTTGAAGTGATACTGCAGGCTCAGCGTCACCGGAAGGTACTCGAGCTCGCCGAAACGCGCCTTGCCCGAGTCGCTCTTGCTGTACAGGTCGAACTTGAACGGCGTGGTGCCGAAGAGCTCGAGACCCCAGTGCTCGGCGAACAGCCAGGTGATGTCGGCCGAGAACTGCACGTCGTCACCGTCCGGATAGATCTTCGACACGCCGTCGTGGTGCTTGCCGCCATCGCCCTGCGGTTCGGCCCAGCTCGCGCCGGCCCGGAGGATGATGTCACCTGGAACCCAGTCGGGGGCGTAGGTTGCAGCCGTCGCGTTGGCGCCTGCCAGCAAGGACAGCGCGCCACCGGCGACGAGCAGTCGTCGAATCCTCGATTTCATCTGTGTCTCCTTGACTCTCAGTAACCCGGCAGGGCCGATGATGTTCGTGTTGCCCGGTTCGGTGTGTCCCGTTCTCCGAACGAAAGGCACACGGGTTCAACCTGAGAGGCTAGACCCTGCCGCTGCCGCCGGGTGTCGTGGCAAATACCGTTTTGCCTGAGGGAATTCCGGTGGGTCCACCAGCCGCCTGGCTGCGGGACCTCAATGAAAACCACGACCCCGCGGTCACCTCGAGGAATCGCGCTCGAGGTCCTCCTCGATGAACCGCAGCATGGCCTCGAGCAGCGCCTCGCGTGGATAGGCATTCTGGTCGGCGAACCAGCGAGCGATCGCGGGGTGCGAGCGGTTGACCGGCACCGCGATCGCCCAGTGATCGGCGTTCAGGAAGCCGATCAGCGTGCTGCCCGGCAGGATCTGGTCGCGATAGATCACCTGGCTGTCATTGCGCCAGTCGATCCGGCCCAGGTCCCGGTAGGATTTCTGGATGATCCGCGAGACCCGCTCGGGCGTCGGCAGCGTCACCAGCGAGTAGTAGCGCAACTCCCGTGGCAGCGGGTTTTCCGCCATCCAGCGCCGGCGGACATCCGGTCTAAGGCTGGCAACGGCGCCCCCGTCTCCCGCGTCGCAATCCGCACCCGGCCAGTAGCGGAAAAGCTCGGCTTGGTACTGCTTCATGTCCTCGGCGAGAGGAGAGCCGCCGACGGCACCGGCCAGGCTCACCATCGCGGCCACACGGCTTCGGATCTCGGGGTAGCGGACCACGGCCTCGAGGATGTCGGGCGCGCCCTTCGAGTAGCCGACCAGCACGAGCCTCGGCGGGCCCGGCTCTTCAGGCATGTCCATGATCGCGTCACGGATCTGGCGGGCGTTGGTCTCGATGCCGGAAAGCGGATCGACCTGCAGCACGATCTGCCCATAGCCGAACTTCCGGAGATGGTCCGCGCCAGCGGACGGCGGTCGCAGCCAGTCGACGATGCAGCCATAGCCGATGCCGGGCACGAGGGCCACGACCAGTCGTCGCCGGGACATGCCGAGCGGCACGGGTTCTCCGCTGCCGGTCGGCTCGGAATCAATGGGGGTCAGCGCTTGCTGGCACGGGCGATAGTCCGGCAGTCCGCTGCCATGCTCCTCGAGGACTGGGCAGAAGATCTCCCGGAACCGTGCCCGGGCGTCCGTCACTCCTGCCGGCAGTTCGATTCGGTAGCTGTCCACCTGCGGCGGTGTCGTGGCGCAGCCGCCGAGCAGCAGCGCCGC
>CAZKLS010000104.1:0-9639 GCA_964553405.1 uncultured Steroidobacteraceae bacterium | reverse complement strand
GCCTCCGCCAGCTTCCCTTCCAGGTGCCGGGCCAGCGCGGAGATGGTCGGGAAGTCGAACAGCTCAGTCAGGTCCACCAGCTCCGGGTACAGCTCGTCGATCTTCTCGTGGATCTGGATCAGCGTCAGCGAGCTCGCGCCGATCTCGAACAGGTTGTCGTCCACGTCCACGTTCTTGCCGGGCAGCACGTCGTCGACGATGCCCTTCAGCTGGCGCTCGATGCGTCCGGCCGCCGCGCGGCCGTGCTCGTGGGCCGCGGACCAGGCGGCGTCGAACGCGGCGATCTCCTCGGCGAATTCGCCGTCCGCGTAGGCCTGCGCGAGCGCGCTGCGCTGCAGCTTGCCGCTCGTGGTCTTCGGAATGCGCTTGACCGGTATGACGCGCGCCACCTCCACGCCGGCGTGCTCGTTCACCAGGTGCGTCGCCCGGGTCGCGAGGCCGATGAAATCGGCGATGTCGCCACGGTGCAGCACGAACAGCACCAGTTCGTCAGTGGCGGCGTGCGCATCGCGCACGCCCGCGGCCACGACCTTGCCGAGCTCGAGCCCGGGCTCGTGCTGCAGCACGGCCTCCAGGTCGTGAGGATAGTAGTTCTGGCCGTTGACGAAGATGATCTCCTTCGAGCGGCCGGTGATGTAGATCTCGCCCGCGTGCTCCAGCGCCAGGTCTCCGGTGCGCAGCCAGCCGTCCGGGCTGATCGTCGCGGCGTTCACCTCCGGGTTCTCGAAGTAGCCACGCGTGACGTTTTCGCCCTGGATCAGCAGGTGCCCGACGTGGTCCGGCCGAACCTCGACGCCGTCGTCGCCGACCAGCCTGACGCTTGTGTAGGGAATCGGCGTGCCCTCGCACATCAGCTTCAGCGCGTTCGCGTCGTCGTCCGGCACGATGCGGGCCTGCTGGCCGACGCCGAGCGAGCGGCGGTCCACGCTCAGGTACTTGTACGGTGCGCCCGGGGGCGGAAACGCCACCGCGAGCGAGGCCTCGGCCAGGCCGTAGACCGGGAACATCGCGTTGCGGCGCAGGCCGTAGGGCTCCATCCGGTCCAGGAACTCCTCCGCGAGCTCGACGGAGATCGGCTCGGCGCCGTTGAACACCAGCCGGATGTTCGAGAGGTCCACGCCCTCGAGCGTCTTGTCGCCGAGCGCCCGCAGGCAGTGGCGATAGCCGAAGTTCGGCGAGCAGGTCACCGTGACCCGCTTCTCGGAGCAGAATTTCAGCCACAGCAAAGCCCGCCGCACGAACAGGTCGGTGGGCATGATGTGTTGGCGCACGTCGGCGTACATCATCATCAGGTGAAAGCCGATCAGCCCCATGTCGTGGGTCAGCGGCATCCAGCTGAGCGTCACGTCGTCCGCCGAGAGCGCCGCTGCGCTGGTAGCGCCGTCCGCGTTCGCGAGGATGTTGCCGTGCGTCAGCACCACGCCCTTCGGCTCGCTGGTCGAGCCGGAGGAGAACTGGATGAAGGCGACGTCGTCGCGCCCGGGCGCGGCCGGGCGACCCTCGCGCGAGATGTCGTCGAGCTGGTCCACCAGGAACGTGCGGGGCTTCAGCGCGGTCCAGGCCTCGGGCTCGCCGGAGGTCGCCGCGAAGGTCGCGAGACGCTCGCGGATCTTCATGTCGGTGTACAGCAGCGGGTTGCCGAGCTGCTTCGCGATCCGCAGCAGCTTGTGCTTGTGCTCGTCGCTGATGCCGACCGCCACCGGCACCGGCACGATGCCGCCGTACAGGCAGGCCCAGAACGCGTCGATGAACTGCTCGTTGCTCGCGACGTTCAGTATCAGCTTGTCGCCGGGCTCGGCGCCGATCCGCTGCAGGTGATGCAGGATGCCGAGCGCCCGGCGCCTGAGGTCCCGGTACCTGAGCGTCTTCTCGGCGCCTTCGCCCTCCATGTATCCGATCGCGCGCTCGCCGCGGGAGCGCTCCTCGAGCATTTCGATCAGCGTCTGGTACTTGATCATCTTGTTTCGACTCGCATGTGTAGGTCCCTGGCCGTGCGCAGGTTGATCCGGGCCTGCCAGCGCACGCGCTCGTCGCTGGCCGGACGCAGCCGGAAGCGACGCGTCGCGCCGTTCAGGTGCAGCATCATCTCGTAGATCGCGAAGTATTCGCCAATGCAGTGCCGGG
Source organism: uncultured Steroidobacteraceae bacterium (assembly GCA_964553405.1). Classification (GTDB taxonomy): domain Bacteria; phylum Pseudomonadota; class Gammaproteobacteria; order Steroidobacterales; family Steroidobacteraceae; genus DATIRA01. Next base: position 7,515 of record CAZKLS010000104.1, on the reverse strand, counting down.
GTCCCACCGCGAACGGGAGGTACGCCCGGTGCTCGCGGGCCGTCGCCGCGCCGCCGGCGAAGCGCTCCGGGTCGAAGCGTTCCGCGTCGGGCCAGTAGCGCGGGTGACGATGGATCACGTACGGGCTCAGCACGACGTCGGTTCCCGGCGGCAGCTCGTAGCCTCCCAGGCGGTCAGGGCCGATCGACCGCCGCGACAGGGCCCAGCCGGCAGGGTAGAGCCGCAATACTTCGTCGAGCACCTGCCGCGTGTAGCCGAGCTGGCCGAGCCCCGCGTAGTCCACCGGACCGAGGTCCCCTGCGCGGTCCTGTTCCGCATGCAGCTGCGCCTCGACGTCCGGATGCTGCGACAGCAGCCACCAGGTCGAGTTCAGCGTGCTCGCGGTCGTCTCGTGGCCGGCGACGACCAGCGTCAGGATTTCGTCGACGAGCTGGCGCTCCTCCATGCCCTGCCCGCTGTCCGGGTCGCGGGCCTCCATCAGCATCTGCAGCAGGTCGGTGCGGCGCAGGCCGGCGTCGCGGCGCCGCCGGAGCAGGTCGCGAACCAGCGTGCCGAGCCGGCGGAACCGGTACGCGAACGACGGGTCGCGGCGCGACTCGTCTGCGACCATCATGAACGGGTTGTCCGCGACGTCCGCGACGAACGCGCCAAGGTCCTCGCTGAAGATCGCGTGCAGCATGACCTCCAGCGTGAACTCGCTCGCAGACCGGGTCAGGTTGATCGTCCGGTCGAGCGCGGCCGCCTGCTGCCAGCGCGCCATCAGGCGCTCGTTGCAGTCGCGGATGATCGCGCCGAAGCGCTCGATGCCGTTGCGATGGAACGCAGGCTGCACCATCCGGCGCTGCCGGCGCCACAGCTCGCCTTCGCTGGTCATGATGCCCTGGCCGAGCAGCAGCCGGACGCGATCGAGGCCGAGGCCCTTGGTGTAATTGCGGTGATTGGCTACCAGCACACGCCTGACGTCGTCGGGGTCGTGGATCACCCAGGTGCACTTTCCATCCGGCGCCCGCACGCAGTAGATGCTGCCGAACTCCCGAAACCAGCGCAGCATCAGCTCAAGCGTCTCGTCGCTGGAGCCCAGCAGGTATTCCCGGGCCGGCCCCGGCGGATTGCTGGCAATGAAGGTCAGGGGCGGGCTGGCCATCTGGGTGCTGGCGGAGCGCGTTGCGGTCAGCGGAAAATGCCTGCAAATGAACCAGATAATGCTACTACACGCGTCATCGCCGGGACACATGGATCCCCTGCGGCAGCAGTCCGTGCTCGAGCGCCTGCCGTATGCGAAGCGTTTGGAGATCGAGCGCCGGGACGAGGCCTCGCGCCTCGCCAGCCTGCTCGCGATCGAGCTCGTGCTGCAGGCGGCCAGCGCGGTCTCGGAACGGTCGTTCCTGCCCTCGGACCTTCGCTACCTCCCGGGTGGAAAACCGGTACTTCGATCCGGGCCTCGCATCAGCATCAGCCACTCGCGGCGCCGCGTGGCCGTGGCCGTGAGCCGGGATCTCGAGATCGGGCTGGACGTGGAGGATCGCGTGGAGCGGACGCCGCAGGAGACCGAACGCCTGCTGCGCTGGACGGCTACCGAGGCCGTCCTGAAGGCTGCGGGCGCTGGAATCCGCGATGCGCGACGCGTGCAGATCACCGGTGACAGCCGCTCGGCCAGCCTCGACGGCACAGCGTACAGTCTCTGGCAGCCAGCGCTCGCCGAGGACGTCTTGTGCCGGCTGGCAAGCCCGGGGCCCTGCGCGGAGATCGTCGTCACCGAGGCTGTTGCAGCGCCGCCTCCGCCTGCTGCCTGAGCGCCTGCAGCGTCCCGGCCATCTGCTGCTGCATCTGTGCGAGGCCGGCGGAGTCCATGCCCCGCGGCATCCTGACCGGCTCTCCGTAGGCGATCACGACGCGGCTGAATGGCAGTGGCAGCTCGAAGCGGTCCCAGGTGTCGAACGTCCACTTTCTGGACGCTGCGATGCTGATCGGAAGGATCGGACGTCCACTCAACTGGGCGAGCATGATCGCCCCGGGCTTGAACTCGTGCATCGGGCCGCGCGGTCCGTCGGGTGTCAACGCGGGCGAGACCTGCTCCTTGACGATCGTCTGGTAGTAGTCCTTCAGCGCCTTGGCCCCGGTGTGCGTCGACGAGCCCCGAATCACGTGACCGCCGAGCTTGCCCACCAGCATCGAGGGCGCAGTGCCGTCCACCGAGGGACTGATCAGGAAGCCGACCTTGAGCCCGTCGGGTTGCAGGTCGAGCAGCGCGCGGACGCCGAACAGCATGTGCTGGTGCCAGTACACGGGAATCAGCGACTTCGAATCCCTGACCGCGGCGCGCGCCGCGTCCAGACCGATCACCCGGTGCACGCGAACGCTCCACCACAGGAATCGCCCCAGCCACCACGCTACCGCGACCGCGACCCGGTACAGGAGCAGCCGTCCGCGCGTGAGCTGCCGCTTGCCCCGCGTGACCTTCCGGTAAAGCGTGTTGCGCGGCTGCTGCTGCGTCGCGACGTCGTCCTGGCGCTCGTCCACTAGTGTTCCCCGGTACCCGTACCGTCCAGCAGCGACTCACACAGCATCTGGGCACTCGTCCCGTTCGAGCTGCAGCGCCGAGTGCGCCACTTCGTAGCGCTCGACGAGCAGTCGCTTCGCCTGGCGCAGCACCAGGGAGGGGTCGGCCTCGGCGTCGAGCGCCAGGTGCAGCGTCAGCATCGTCTGGCCGGTCGTCAGCGACCAGCAGTGGACGTCGTGCACGTCGCGGACGCCCGGCACGGCTGCGACCAGCGCGTCCTTGAGCTCGTCCGGGTCCACCGTCTCCGGGGCATTCTCCATCAGGATCAGCGTGGACTTGCGCAGCAGCCGCCAGGCGCTGCGGACGATCAGCAGCGCGACGAACACCGAGAGGATCGGGTCGATCGGCGTCCAGCCGGTCGCCAGGATCACGCCCGCCGCAAGGATCGCGCCGATTGAGCCGAGCAGGTCGCCGAGCACGTGCAGCCGCGCCGCTGCGACGTTGATGTTCCCGTCGTCGTCGCTGCGCAGGATCCGGTAGACGACCAGGTTCGCGAGCAGGCCCAGCAGCGCGATGCCGAGCATCGTCTCGCCGTGGATGTCGCGCGGCGTCAGCAGCCGTTCCACGGCCTCGTAGAGGATCCATGCGACAACCGCGAACAGCGCGAGCGCGTTGACGAAGGCGGCCAGCACCTGCGCCCTGTGGTAACCGTAGGAGCGCCTCGGATCGGTCGGCCTCTGAGCGAGCTGCGCGGCCAGCCAGGCGAGCGCCAGCGCGGCCGTGTCGGTGAGCATGTGCCCGGCATCCGCGAGCAGCGCGAGCGAGCCCGATATCAGCCCGCCTACGACCTCGAGCAGCATGAAGGCGCCGGTGACGACCAGTGCCCAGCCCAGCCGCTGGCTGGCGGTCGTGTGCGAATGGGGATTGGCGAGGCGGTCTTTCACGGCCTGGATCGTTCTCGTCCGGCGACGCGACGCTGTTCATCGGCGACGCTCCTGCGCGGGACGCGCTTATACTACCCCGGCGTCCGCGGCCACGGGCCGACGGAATACCCTCTGGCAGAACGGTACCGACCTTGACAGACGCCGCCCCCGGATCGCCGCAGCCGACGCTCGACGTGTCGGTCGTGATTCCCGTCTGCAACGAGGAGGAGAACGTGCTGCCGCTCGCGCGCGAGATTCACGCGGCGCTCGAGGGACGATTCGCGTTCGAGACGATCTTCGTCGACGATGGCAGCACCGACGGCACGGCCCGCGCCGTGGTGGCCGCGCGCGTGGAGATGCCGGAGGTCCGGCTCGTGCGTCACCAGGTACGCTCCGGCCAGAGCGCTGCGGTCGCCACCGGGGTGCGCGCGGCCCGTGCGCGCTGGATCGCGACGCTCGACGGTGACGGCCAGAACGACCCGGCCGACATCCCGAATCTGCTGGAGGCCGCCGTGCAGTCGGAGTCGCCCGGGCTGCGGCTCGTGATGGGCAACCGGACGACGCGCCGCGACACCTGGCTCAGGCGGCTGTCCTCGCGCGTGGCGAATCGCGTGCGCGGTGGCCTGCTGAAGGACGGCACGCCGGATACCGGCTGCGGCATCAAGGTATTCGACCGCGACGTGTTCATGGACATGCCCCGTTTCAACCACATGCACCGGTTCATGCCGGCGCTGTTCCAGCGCGAGGGTTACCAGGTGGTCTCGGTCCCGGTAAATCACCGGGAGCGCACGCGCGGCAAGTCCAAGTACGGGCTGCACAACCGCCTCTGGGTGGGCATCGTGGACTTGTTCGGCGTGATGTGGCTCATTCGGCGCGCGTCGCCGCGTGTTCCGTCGAACGAGGAATCCTGAGTGAGCGAGGCTCGCGGTCCCGCGCCCGCGCTCCTCGATGCCTTCCTGCGCCCGGGCCGCTCCTCGCGGCGGGACGTCGTCGTGGACCTCGCCTGGCTGCTCGGACTCGGCCTGCTGATGATCGGCGCGGGATTCGGCCTGCGTGATCCCTGGCCTGCCGACGAGCCGCGCTTTGCGCTAGTCGCGCAGGACATGTTGCGCTCGGGCGACTGGCTGATTCCGCGTGTCGGCGGCGACCTCTACGCCGACAAGCCGCCGCTGTACTTCTGGATGATGGCGGCCTCGATGGCCGTGACCGGCTCGGTGCGGGCGGGTTTCCTGCTGCCCTCGCTGCTCGCGGGCCTCGGTACGCTGCTCGCGGTCTACGACCTGCTGCGCCGCGCCCGCGGTCGCGAGGCAGCGCTCGCCGGCGGGTTCGTGCTGCTCGTCACGTTCCAGTTCGTCTGGCAGGCCAGGCAGGCGCAGATCGACGGCACGCTGTGCCTGCTGACGACGCTGAGCCTGTACGGACTGCTCAGGCACCTGCTGCTGGGTCCGTCCCGAGGCTGGTACCTGGTCGGCTGGGCCGCGGCCGGGCTCGGCGTCATCACCAAGGGGGTCGGCTTCCTGCCGTTGCTCGCGCTGGTTCCGGCAGCGGCGCTGGCATGGCGCGGCTGGTCGATGCCCGCCCGAAGTGGCCGGTTGATCCTCGCGGGGGCGCTCGCGATGCTCGTGGCGATCGGGCTGTGGTTCGTGCCGATGATGGTCGCAACCGCGGCGGGCGGCGAACTGCTGGCCTATCGCAACGAGATCCTGTTCCAGCAGACGGTCACGCGTTACGCGGACGCCTGGCATCACCACGAGCCGTTCTGGTACTACCTGGTGCGGGTGATTCCGCTGCTGTGGCTGCCGTTGATCGCGCTCTCGCCCTGGCTCTGGCCGCGCTGGAGGAAGGCGCTCGCCAGTCGGGACGCATGGACGGCGGTGCTGCTCGCCTGGGTGGTGATCGTGGTCGCGTTCTTCAGCCTGAGTTCCGGCAAGCGCGGTGTCTATGTGCTGCCCGCGTTGCCGGCGCTCGCGATGGCGGCGGGGCCGTGGCTGCCCGAGCTGATGCGCGCGCCCGGTCCCCGGCGGTTGATGTTCGTGCTGGCCTGCGCGCTGACGCTGGTCGTGACCGGCGCGGCGCTGTACCTCGGGTTCGACGGGGGCGCGGCCGAACGGATCGTCGCGGACTACGGCGCCGAGCCCGTGTTTCCGCTCGCCGTGATGGCCGCCGGCGCGCTCGCCTCGCTGCTCGTATTCCGCCAGCGCGACGCTTTCTTCGCTTACGCCGGCGTGCTCGCGGCCGTGCTGCTCGCGATCGGCTTCGTCGTCAACCCGCGGATCGACGACGTGCGCTCGGGCCGGGCCTTCATGCAGCAGGTCGAACAGGCGACTGCGGGAATCCCGGAACTCGGACTGGTCGGCGCCAAGGAGCAGTACCTGCTGCAGCTGCGGCGTCCCAGCGTCAACTTCGGGCATGCGAGGTGGCGCGAGAAGGAGAACGAGGCCGCCGATGCCGCTGCCTGGCTCGCCGGGCGTCCGGACCGCGCCGTGCTGCTCGATCGCAAGGCGCGCGAGGCCTGTTTCAGCGAGGCGCAGGCGCTCGAGCTCGGACGCGCGAACCGCCAGGAGTGGTTCCTGGTCAGCGGCGATCCCGACCCAGACTGCGTCGCGCGCGGCGACAGTTCCGCCGCGCGCCTGTATCAGCCCGGCAATGTCACTGTAAATACAGGGAGTTAGCTTGAATTCCTAATCGTCTGTGCCAGAATGCCCCGCGGACCCGGGCGGCAGGTACAGCAGTAGAACTGTGCGGCAGTTCCCTCGCGGGTCTACGCAGTTTGCGAGACTGAGGCTGGAAACCGGGGGTTGCAGGATTCTTGATGGCCAAGTCCCCATCCGAAGGCGGCGACGAACCGGAGAGCACAGACTTCCTGTCGACGCAGTCCATTTTCGGCCGGGGCGGCAAGCCGGCAGTCGGGCTGGACGTACTCGTCACGAAGGTCGCGGTCGATTTCCAGGCGCTCGACGGCGAGAACAGCAGCTGCATCAAGCGCAATCTCGACGCATTGCGCGAGGCGACCGGCGTCGATGCGGTCTGCATCGCGCTGTTCGACGCCGACTCGACGGTCGTCGAGCGGGTGGCGAGCGCCACCGGCGTGTTTACCCCCTTCGATCCACAGGTCCTCAAGGGCGAATCGCTGGAGCAGCTGCCGTTCCTCTCGCGGGGCCTCGGGCACCTGCGCATCGCGGAGTTCCGCGACAACTTCGAGCCGCGCCGCGAGCACGCCGTCGACGCCGCCCGTCTCGCCGCGATCAACATCCGCTCCGCGCTGGTCTGCGGCCTGTCGCTGAACGGGCGCGTTCACGGCTTCATGGCGCTGTGCTCGCTGCAGCCGGGACAGGGCTGGGACGTGAACCTGCACCTGATGCTGAAGCTCGTGGGCTCGAGCTTCGCGATCGGCCTCGAGCGGCTGCGCGTGCACAAGCGTCTCGCCAGGATCGAGGAACGCACGGCACTGTCGCTGCCCTGCGCCAACGACGGCCTCTGGGACTTCGACGTCGAAAACAACGACATGTATTTCTCGCCGCGCTGGAAAAAAATGCTCGGCTACGACGAGAACGACCCGAACCTCTCTCCGGACTGGCGCCGGATGGTGCACCCGGACGACATGGCGCGGGTTCAGGCGATGATCCGCGACCACATGGCCGGCAAGATCCCGATGTTCGAGAGCATGCACCGCATGCGTCACCGCGACGGGGAGTGGCGCTGGGTGATCAGCCGGGCCCGGGCGAGGGTGGATCCTACCGGGCGCCTGCGCCGCCTGGTTGGCGTCGAACTGGACGTCACCGAGCGCAAGCTCTACGAGGACGCGCTCTTCAAGCAGAAGGAAAGCGCGCAGATCACGCTGCAGTCGATCGGGGACGGCGTCGTGACGACCGACGCGGCGCTCGCGATCGAGTACCTGAACCCGGTCGCCGAGGAACTGACCGGCTGGACCTTCGACGAGGCCCAGGGCCGCCACATCGACGACATTTTCCGCGGTTTTCACGAGGAAACCTGCGAGCCGCTGGAGAATCCGCTGTCGGTCGCGATCCGGCGCAGCCGGGCCATCAAGTCGGTGCGGCCGACGCTGCTGATCAAGCGCGACGGCAACGAGAT
>CAZKLS010000103.1:7398-9665 GCA_964553405.1 uncultured Steroidobacteraceae bacterium | reverse complement strand
CCGTTCATCAGGACCGGCAGGATGTCCTATGTGGATATCGCGTGGCCCTTTGGCGTGGCACTCATCGGCCTGCAGATCGCCGTCATGGGTGATGGAGACGTCGTCCGCAGGCTGTGCGTCGCCGGCGTCTATCTTCTGATCGGCCTCAGGATGGGCATTGGCGCGCTGACAATGGCCAGGTCGACTGGAGTCATCTTCAAGACCGAGTTCCCGCGCTACCTGTATCGGCGGATGCAGCTTGCGGGTCAGAGTGAAAGTCGAATTCGCTTCCACGTCCTGTCGGAGATCATGGCGCAAGGGCTGGCCAATGCATCGGTACTGGCCATTCCCGGTTTCATGATGGCCGTAAATACCCAGAGCGAAATTCACCCATTGGAGATCGCAGGGATCTGCATCTGGATCATCGCCTACTTGCTGGAATCCACCGCCGACCTGCAGAAAATGAAATTCATGGCCAGTAACCGTGGAGGAGTGTGCGACACAGGCTTGTGGCGCTACAGTCGCCACCCGAACTATTTTGCCGAGTGGTTGGTGTGGACGGGCATCGTGATTGCTGCGGTGCCATCGTGGATGAGCCTCCACGGAACTGAGCCGGCTTACGTTTGGGCTGCACTCGGCATAGGCGGTGCCGGGGCGTCACTGATGATGTACATCACGCTGGTCCACCTGACCGGTGCGATCCCGGCAGAGTACTATTCGGTTCGGAAGCGCGCTGGCTACCAGCGCTACCAGGAAACGACGAACATGTTCTTCCCGTGGTTTCCGAAAGAGTAGCCGTCTGAGCAGTGACGTCCAGAAGGGCGGCAGCAGTCGGTTATCCGTCCGACCGTTTGCTGCAGGCGAGACCCGCTTGATGCGACACGTTCCCGGCCTCGTGGCGGCGATGCTCGGCGCGATGCTCTGGGCACAGACGCTCTGCGCCGACGTCGTCGACGACTACATCCAGGCGGAGATGGCCGCCGGGAACATCCCGGGACTCGCGCTGCTGGTCATGCGCGACGGACGGGTCGTCAAGGAACAGGGCTACGGCGAGGCGAACCTCGAGCACCGCGTGCCGGTCACGCCCGGCACGATCTTCCAGTCCGGCTCCATCGGCAAGCAGTTCACCGCCGCCGGCATCCTGCTGCTCGCCGAGGACGGCAGGCTCGGCCTCGACGACCCGCTGTCGAAGCACTTCCCGGGCGCACCGGCGGACTGGCGGCGCATCACCATCCGGCAGCTGCTCGCTCACACCTCGGGCCTCAAGGACTACACGGACGAATTCGACTACCGCCGGGACTACACCGACGAGGAGACGCTCGCGGTGCTGCAGGCATTGCCGCTCGACTTCGAGCCCGGCACGCGCTGGAGCTACTCGAACAGCGGCTACGTGATCCTCGGGCTGCTCACGGGCCGGCTCGCCGGCCAGCACTGGAGCGAGTTCCAGGCCGAACGGCTGTTTCGGCCGCTCGGGATGACCACGACGCGCGTGATCAGCGAGCGTGATCTCGTTGCGAACCGAGCGGCGGGCTACGAGCTCGACGAGCACGGCGTACGCGTCAACCAGGCCTGGGTCGCGCCTGGCTTCAATCGCATGGCGGACGGCGCGCTGTACTTCACGGTCCGCGACCTCGCCGCGTGGGAGCGTGCGCTCGAGGCGCGCGCCTTCATGCAGCCCGCCGGATTCGAGGCCTGGTGGACCCCCGCGACGCTCGCCGACGGCACCCGCTATCCGTACGGCTTCGGCTGGTTCCTCTCCGAACAGCGCGGCCAGCCGGTGATCGAGCACGGCGGCTCCTGGCAGGGCTTCCGTGCGGCGATCGCGCGCTACCCGCGGCAGCGCCTGGCCGTGGTTGCGCTGGCCAACATCTCGGTCGCGCAGTCCGAGGCGATCGCACACGCGGTCGCCGGACTCGTGGACCCGGCGCTGCAACAGCGCGAGACGACATTGCCCGCGGTACCGGCGGAGGAGGGGCTGGAGCAGCGACTGCGCGGCGTGCTGGAGGCCTGGGCCGGGGAACGAACGACGCCGGCGATGTCGCCGCAGCTGGCGGCCGGGCACCTGGATGGGTTCTGGCGCGAGCAGCGCGAGCAGGCCGGCGAGCGGCTGGCGGCTGCACAGGACTTCGAGGTGCTTGGCAGCGATACGCTTGCGCCCGAAGCCGTCCGCCTGCTCGATGACGGCACCGTGCGCGCCGTGGACACGCGGCTCGTGACCGCGGACGGCGCTTACCTGTATCGCTTCAGGCTCGACGCGGACGATCGCGTCGTGCGTATCGAGCCGCGCC
>CAZKLS010000103.1:0-7298 GCA_964553405.1 uncultured Steroidobacteraceae bacterium | reverse complement strand
GCGGCGCCCGGACCTCGAGCGTGCACGCCTCATGGCGGCCGGAGCGTGTGACGCCAGGCGCCGGCGGTTCGGTTTCGCCGCGGAGGTTGTCCGGCTGAGCGCCCCGGTACAATTGCGCCTCAAGGAGTTGCTTGATGACCAACCAACCACGCAGCATGCCTCCGACAGCGATCCCCGGGTTGATTGCCCTGGTCGTCACCCTGATTGCATCACCGACCCCGGCGGCGGACGAACCGGCGGACCAGCTCATCGTCGTCGTACGCCATGGCGAGAAACCCCCGGCCGGCCTGGGGCAACTCACCTGCCAAGGCCTGCAGCGGGCCCTGCGTTTGCCTGCCTGGCTGGCCTCAGAATTCCCCAAACCCGACGCGATCTTCGCACCGGATCCGTCGGTGCAGACGACCGAGATTCATGGCGACGGCCAGCGCTACGACTACGTCCGTCCACTGGTGACGATCGCGCCCACCGCCATTGCCTTGGGCATGCCCGTGAACACCCAACTTCCATTCAATGATCCGGGGCTTCTCGCCGACACGCTCCTGGCGCCGGAATACCGCGATCAGGTCATCTACGTGGCATGGGAGCATCTGCAGATCATGAATTTCGCCCAGGTGGTTCTGCGGCGCCTCGGCAGCGACGCAGCGGTTCCGGAATGGACGAATTCGGACTACGACACGGTCTTCGTGTTCCACATCCGCTGGGACGATCCGCCGTCCGTCCGCTTCGAGGTCAAGCGGCAGTCCCATGGGCCACTGCCGGAGGAATGTCCGGCTCCGCTTGCACATTGAGCTGACGTGCTACTGCCGACCTTCCGTAAGAAAGGAGAACCTGCTGATTCAGGGCGTATTTGCGAAATCGCACTGGCGATCCTGCGAAAATCCACTGATGGGCGACGAGATCCTGAGGACCAAGTTCCGGCGGCCGCCGACGCCACCCGACATCGTCCCGTTGTTCGAGGAAAGCGTTAAGGGCTCACTCGAGCCCGGCAAGCTCGCCGACCTCGTCATGCTCGACCGAAACCCGCTGAAGGTCGAGCCGGCGGCCATCAAGGACATCAAGGTGATGGAGACGATCAAGGCAGGGAAGCCGGTATTCACGCTTGGGATTCCCCGGTGATCCAGGCAGTGGGCGTGCGTGGCGGGCGCCGGCGCTGTGACAGTGGAGCGGCGAGAGCATGAGCGATAATGGCGAACAGGCAAGAGCCATCAAGACAGGCGTACTGGATCCGCTCGACCGGGACTCGGAGTTCCTGTTCGGGCTGATCATGGCGCTGACGTTCACCTGCACGCTCAGTGCCGCGACGGCCGGGGACGATGCCGTGCTGACTGTCGCCTTCGGCGCGCTGGCCTGCAACCTGGCCTGGGGCGTGGTCGATGGCGTGATGTACCTGCTGTCCTGCCTGGCGCAGCGCGGCAGCAGCCTTGCGGCGCTTCGCCGGCTTCGCCGGACCCGGTCGCTCGATGCCGCGCGGCCCGTGATCGAGGATGCGCTGCCGGAGCCGGTGGTCGCCGTGCTCAGCCCGCAGGAGATTGACGAGATCCTCGGTCGCATGGCCGAGCGTTCGACGCCGCCCGCGCGGGCACGCCTGATGCGGGACGACTATCTCGCGGCGGCGGCGATTCTGGGCGTGGTCGTCTCGTCCGCAATCCCGGTGATCCTGCCGCTGCTGCTGCTGGGCGATCACCCGCTCGCGATCCGGGTCTCCAACGCAGTCGCTGTCGTGCTGCTGTTGCTGGCGGGCTGGAAGTTCGGCAAGACGATCGGCGCGCCGCCGTTGCGAAGCGCGCTTTCGATGGTCGCGCTCGGGTTCGGGCTCGTGGCAGTCACGATCCTTCTCGGCGGCTGATCGCAATCGAGCGGTTCGATCGTCCGCGACAACAGGGTAGCAGGTGCCTGAGGACCTGGCGAAGAAGCTGGATGGATTGGCGGAGCAGCTGAACCGTCCGCGCGGCTGGGTGGTGAAGGAGGCGGTGGAGACATACCTTGCTCTCGCCGAGGAACGACGGCGGGAGACCATCGCGGCGCTCGAGGAAGTCGACGCCGGTCGTGTGGTCGAGCACGCGGAGGTCGAGGCCTGGGCGGCCCGATTGGGCACGACACGGAAGCGGAAGGCGCGCGCGAAGCGCGCGGGCTGACGTCATGGCGCTGCGCTGGACCCGTGCTGCCTACGGGGACCTGAAGCGAATCCGCGAGTTCCTCGAAGCCGTGAATCCGGCGGCGGCGGCACGGGCAGCGCGGGTGGTCGTCGCCCGGGCGAGGCTGTACCAGAATTTGCAGATCGCGGAGTGCGCCGGGTGCTCGTGCGGCGCTACGAAATCCGTTACGAGTCATCGGGCTCGGACATCTTCATCCTGAGGATCTTTCACATGCGGGAGGATCGCTGAGGGGCTCGTGGATGCACGTTGCGAGTCTTCCCCTGCACGCGACGACCCCAAAACACTCGAAAAATCGCCCCGCGTTGTGGTAGATCCGCAGAGGGCTCATCCGGAGGTGTCGTGACTGCGTCCTGGGGTTGTGCATGGGATGCGCGTCGGTGTGCGCGCCGACGTGCGCCGGAGGCGAAGTGGCGCAGCGACCCGCGGATGCGGATGGTCCGGGTCGGTGCCAGCGAGCTCCGCGTGCTGGACGCCGGCGAGGCGGGCGGTCGGGCGCCGATCGTGCTGGCTGCCGACGCGCCGGTCGTACTCGAGCACCTGGTTCCGCTGGTCGAGGCGCTGCAGTCACGGCGGCGAGTCGTTGCGCTGGAGATGCCGGGCTTCGGTTTCTCCCGGCCGGGAGCGGACTACCGGTTCACGTTGCCGGAACAGGTCGAGGTGCTGCTCGGGCTGCTCGACGCGCTCGACCTGGGGCGCGCACACCTGGCGTTCACCTGCATCAACGCATTCGTCGCGGCGGCGCTCGCGAAGCGCGCGCCGGAGCGGGTGGAGCGCCTGACGCTCGGGCAGATGCCCTCCGTCGAGGAGTTCCGCCGCTGGGCCGCCCGCATCGACCTGAAGGTCGCGGGCGTGCCGGTGCTCGCGACGCCCGGGGTCGGACAGGCGCTGATGGCCGTGGCGCCGTCTTTCGTCGCGGCCAGGTGGTTTCGCGGCGTGTCGGGGCCGGGCGCCGACACGGAGGCGTTCACGCGCGAAGCCCGCAAAGTGTTCGCCGGCGGTGGAACCTTCTGCCTCGCTGCACTCAACCAGTCGATGAACGCGATGACCGCGGCCGACGTCGGTCCGCTCGCGGTGCCGACGACCTTCCTGTGGGGCGCGTCGGACCGCTCCCACCGCGCGACGAACCGCGACAGCTGCCGGGAGATCGCACCGCAGGCCGAGCTGCGAACCTTCGACGATCTCGGTCACTGCTTCGACCTCGAGGACCCTGCGCGCGTCGCGGCGCTGCTGCTCGAGCCGTAGCCGCGGGTCGCTGGCGGGGTTCGTTTCCGGGCGCCGCCGCGCTGGCCTCACGAAGCCGCTTTCGGCGGCAGGACCTTGCCCTTGAAGTTGCCGCGACGGCCCGCCTTGTGGACCATCGTGTACGCGTAGTCGACGCCCATGCCGTACGAGCCGCTGTGCTCCTGCACGATTGAGATCGTCCGGTCGTAGGTGTCCTTGCGAGCCCAGTCCCGCTGCCACTCGAGCAGCACCTGCTGCCAGGTCATTGGGACCACGCCGACCTGCACCATGCGGTCCATCGCGTACTGGTGCGCCTCTACGGTCGTGCCGCCCGAGGCGTCGGCGACCATGTAGATCTCGTAGTCGCCTTCGAGCATCGCAGACAGGGCGAACGTGCAGTTGCAGACCTCGGTCCACAGGCCGGAGACCACGACCTTGCGGCGTCCGTTCGCCGCCAGCGCATCACGGACCTTCTGGTCGTCCCAGGAATTCATCGAGGTGCGCTCAAGCAACGGCGCGTCCGGGAAGACGTCGAGCAGTTCCGGGTAGGTGTGGCCCGAGAAGCCCTCCGTCTCGACGGTCGTGATGATCGTCGGTACATCGAAGGCTCTCGCGGCCTTGGCCAGCGCGACGACGTTGTTCTTCAGGGTCTGCCGATCGATGCTCTGCACGCCGAAGGCCATCTGCGGCTGGTGGTCGATGAAGATCAGCTGGCAGTTGTCGGGCGTCAGCAGTTCCAGTTTGCTCTGGCTCACTCGATGTCTCCTTGGGGGTGCTTGATGGGATCCTGCGGATGGGTCGGCGAGGCGGGCGCCACGTAATGCGCGACTTCCGGTGTGCTGCCCGGGGCGAGCAGTGCGCGAATCTCCGACTGCAGCAGCCGGGCAGCGCCGGTCACCCGCTCGTGCTGGCGCAGGTGCTCGAGCCAGGACTCGACCCAGAAGGACTCGATGAATCGCTGGCGGCGCTCGGTCTGCTCGAAGATGCCCCAGGCAAACGCGCCGTCACGCCGGCGGTGCGTGCCGAGCCGGTGCACGGCATCGAGGAACGCTCTTGTGTTCCCCTCCGGCACGTCGTAGTGAATCGTCACGAGCACCGGCCCTTGGTCCTGATGCACCCCGTCGTGCACGACCGGTGCGGGCCAGTGCATCGAAGGGGACAGGTCCAGCTGGTCGAAGCCGCCGATCCGCCAGCGCCGGCTGAGCATGACCGAGGCGACCAGGCCGGCCGCTGCCAGTGAGAGCGCCGCTTCGATCGTCGCTGCGCCTGCGATCGCGCCCCACAGCAGGCTGCCGACTGCCATCGAGCCCATGAACGCGGTCATGAACACAGCCAGGCCCCGGGACCGTACCCAGTTCGGCAGCGCGACCTGTGCCGCCACCTGCAGCGATGAGAGCACCGCGATCCACGCGACGCCGCTCGCGGCCATCGCAAGACACAGCAGCAAGAGGCTGTCGAACGCGGCAAGCGCCGCCATGGCCGCCGCATACAGCAGGCTCGCGCCGGCCACCAGCGTGTCCCGCGAAAGCCGCTCGCGCAGCGTCGGCAGCGCGAACGCGCCGGCGACGGCACCGACGCCGATCGAGGCGACCAGGACGCCGAACGCCTGCGGTCCGCCATTCTCCATGTTCTTCGCGACCAGCGGCAGCAGCGCCCAGCTCGCGCTGGCGAACACAAAGAAGGCGACGCCGCGCAGCACCGCTGCCTGCAGCTCGGGCGCGTGCCGCGCGAAACGGACGCCCGAGCGCAGTGCGCCGAGGAAGCGCTCTTCCGGCAGCTCGCTGCGTGCTGCCTCGCGGCGCCACGCGAACAGCACCAGGATCACGCCCAGGTAGGACAGCGCATTGAGCAGGAACACTGCGCCGGGGCCCGCAGTGGAAATGATCACGCCCGCCAGCGCCGGACCGACGGCCCGCGCGATGTTGATCCCCAGGCTGTTCAGCGCGATGGCGGGCTGCAACTCGGCGCGCGGCACCAGTTCGGGGGTCACGGCCGCCCAGGCGGGCATCATCATCGCCGCGCCGACGCCCATCGCGAAGGTGAGCAGCACCAGAGTCCAGGCCGTCGTGATGCCAGCGATGGTCAGCGCGGCGAGCAGCGCCGCCACGGTTGCCATCCAGACCTGCACGACGATCAGGTAGCGGCGCCGGTCGACGATGTCGGACAGCGCACCCGCCGGCAGCGCGAGCAGGAAGACGGGCAGCGTGGTGGCGGTCTGCACCAGCGCCACCATGACGGGCGACGCCGACAGCGAGGTCATCAGCCAGCCGGCACCGACGTCATGCATCCAGGTGCCGACGTTCGAGGCCAGCGTCGCAAGCCACAGCGCGCGGAACACCGGCAGACGCAGCGGGGACCACGCGGACGGCCGGCGTTCGCTCCCCGAGACGGAATCCGTCTGCGCCATCGGGCGGTGCTCCCTAGAACGCGAAGCACGCGCAGCCGAGAGCGCCCCAGAAGGGATTCTTCGGCGGCGCGATGCTCGCGGCCTGCACACGCGGGTCCGGGTGGTGGTTGTGGTCGAGACAGCGATGCGCAGTGAGTGCGGCTGCGCGCGCCGCATTCCGTGCGTGCTGGTGGCCGCCGAAGACCCGCACCGGTGACCAGTCCGGGCTTGCCGGCGGCAGCGGCGGCGCGAGCGGCGCGAAATCGCCGGAGCCGTGCACGACGTCGCCGCCGACCATCGTCAGCACGGAACTGAGCCACTTGATCTCGTCCTCCGGGATCGAGAAGTAGTCCGCGGAAAGCACGGCGAGATCCGCGTACTGGCCGACGGCGATCCGGCCCTTTACGTCCTGTTCGCCCGAGAACCATGCGCTGCCGGTCGTCCAGAGCGCCAGTGCCTGCTCGCGGTCGAGCCGGCGCTGCTGCGGGTAGAGCGGCAGGCCCCCGAGCGTCCTGCCCGCCACCAGCCAGTACAGCGACACCCAGGGGTTGAAGCTCGCGACCCGCGTCGCGTCGGTGCCGGCGCCGACCGGCACGCCCGCGGCGAGCATGTCCGTGACCGGCGGCGTGTACTGCGCCTCGCTAGCCCCGTAGCGCTGCACGAAGTACTCGCCCTGGAAGGCCATGCGGTGCTGGATCGCGATGCCGCCGCCGAGGGCCTTGATGCGCTCGATGCTCGCCGGGCGGATCGTTTCGGCGTGATCGATGATGAAGCGCAACCCGTCGAAGGGCAGGTCGCGATCGACGCGCTCGAACACGTCCAGGAACTTCGCGATCGACTCGTCGTAGGTCGCATGGATCCGGAACGGCCAGCGGTTTTCGACCAGTAGCCGCGTGATGCGTTCGAGTTCCCCATCCATGTCGGCCGCGAGCTGCGGACGCGGCTGCAGGAAGTTCTCGAAGTCGGCGGCAGACCAGACCAGGTTTTCGCCGGCGCCGTTCATCCGCAGCATCGCGTCGCCGTCGCCGGGCCGGACCATGCCGGTCCAGCGCTGGTAGTCGTCGAACTCGGAGCCGGCCTTCTGCGCGAACAGGTTGTACGCGATGCGCAGCGTCATCTCGCCGCGACGGTGCAGTTCCTGGATCACGCGGTAATCGTCGGGATAGTTCTGGCCGCCGCCGCCCGCGTCGATCGCGCTGGTGACGCCGAGACGGTTCAGTTCGCGCTGGAAGTGGCGCGACGAGTTCAGCTGGTCCTCGAACGGCAGCACCGGTCCTTTCGCCAGCGTCGAGTAAAGGATCAGCGCACTGGGCTCGGCCAGCAGCAGTCCAGAGGGGTTGCCGCGTCGGTCCCTGTAGATCACGCCGCCGGGCGGATTCGGGGTCTCGCTGGTGATTCCCAGAGCCCGCAGTGCGGCGCGGTTCAGCAGTGCCCGGTCGTAGAGGTGCAGGATGAAGACGGGCGTGTCGGGTGCGGCGGCGTTGATCTCGTCCAGCGAGGGCATGCGGCGCTCGGCGAACTGGAACTCGGTCCAG
>CAZKLS010000102.1:0-9815 GCA_964553405.1 uncultured Steroidobacteraceae bacterium | reverse complement strand
GCTGGCCGCGGATGATGTAGTTGCTGATGTCGTGGACCTTCGCATCCCCGAGCTGTGAGTCGCGCAGGCGCGAGACCGCGTCGTACTCGTAGAGGCCGTGCTGGGCCTTGGTCGTGGACTTGATGTGCCAGCGGTAGAGCGGCATCCCCAGCGCCGCGGCCACCTCCTCCGCGAGCTGCGTCTTGCCGGTCCCGGGCTCCCCCTTGACGAGCAGCGGACGGGCCAGCGTGACGGCCGCGTTGACGGCCATCATCAGGTCGTCGGTGGCGACGTAGCGGTCGGTGCCTTCGAATCTGCGGCTCACGGTGCCTCCGTCCGGCAGGGTCGAAACCCCAACCTTAGCGCATCCGGCGCTTGCAATGTGCGGGCGGGTGCGGCCAAGCTGCCGGCCCTCGAGCCCCCCGGAGCGACGGCATGCGCTTTCTCCTGCTGACCCTGTCCCTGCTGATCGTCCTGCCGGCGCAGGCGGGGACCGACACCTACCGCGTGCTGTTTGCCGGCGAGGACCGCGGGCACATGATCGTCGAGACCGACGGCAACGCGGTGAAGATCGACTTCGACTACAAGCAGAACGGCCGCGGCCCGACGATCGCGGAGCAGCTGGTGCTGGATGAGGCAGCTTTCCCGCTGTCCTGGACGATCAGCGGGACCACCACGTTCGGCAACCGCGTCGACGAATGGTTCCGTCGCGAGGACGGCGTCGCGAGCTGGCAGGACGCCTCCGGCGGCGGCAGCACGCCGGTGGACGGCGCGGCGTTCTATGTCGAGCAGAACGGCAGCGTCTACTCGGCGGGCCTGCTCGCGCGGGCGCTGCTCGCCGACGGCGACGGCACGCTCGAGGTCCTGCCCGGCGGCACCGCGCGGATCCGGACTCACGGCACGATGACCTTCGACGGGCCTTCCGGCAAGGTCGCCGCGACCACCTACGAGATCAGCGGCCTGTCGCTGAACCCCTCCTACGTCACGCTCGACGCGGATCGCGAGCTGTTCGCGGTGGCGACCCCGAACGTGATCATCGTCAGGCAGGGCTACGAGTCGGCCGACAAGCCCCTGCGGGAGTATGTCGAGAAGCTCAGCACCGACCGGTTCGTCGAGATCCAGGCCGCCGCTGCCCGCCGCTACGACGGCCCCGTCCGGATCCGCAACGTGCGGATCTTCGACCCCGCGGCGCTCGCGCTGACCGACGCCAGCGACGTCGTCGTCAACGGCAACACGATCGCGGGCGTGCAGCCGGCTGGCAGCGTAGTGACCCCGGGCGAGACCGTGATAGACGGCGCCGGCGGCACGCTGGTGCCGGGCATGTACGAGATGCACGGTCACATCGACCAGGAGGAAGCGCTGCTGAACGTCGCGGCCGGCGTCACCTCGGTCCGGGACATGGGCAACGAGAACGCGGTGCTCGACGGCCTGATCGAGCGCATCGACCGCGGCATCATCGCCGGCCCGCGCATCACCCGCAGCGGCTTCATCGAGGGCCAGAGCGAGTTCAGCGCCGCCACCGGCGAGACCGTCGCGACGCTCGACGAGGCACTCGCGCTGCTGCGCTGGTACGGCGCGCGTGGCTACCAGCAGATCAAGCTCTACAACTCGATGCGGCCGGAATGGGCGCCGAGGCTCGTCGCGGAGGCGCACCTGCTCGGCATGCGCGTCTCGGGACACGTGCCGGCCTTTTCCACCGCGGACGCGATGATCGCGGCCGGCTTCGACGAAATCACGCACGTCAACCAGCTGATGCTGGGCTGGGTGCTCCAGCCCGACGAGGACACGCGCACGCTGTTCCGCTTCACCGCGATGCAGCGGTTCCCGGACCTCGACCTGGACGGCGCGGCGGTGCAGGCGACGCTCGACAGCATGGCGAGCCGCGGCGTCGCGCACGACCCGACCATCGGCATCCACGAGCTCGGCCTGACCGCGGTCAACGGCGAGGTCCCGCCCGGCAGCGTCGACTACATCGATCACCTGCCCGTGAACGCCCGGCGCAACGAGCGTCAGGCCCTGTTCGGCACTGCGGACGAGGCGGAGCGGCAGCGCTACGTAGACGCGTTCGCGACGATCATGGAGACGCTGCGGATGATGCACGCGCGCGGCATCCTGCTGGTCCCGGGCACCGACCGCGGCGGCTCCTTCACCTACCACCGCGAGCTGGAGCTGTTCGCGGAACTGGGCATGACGCCGGCCGAGGTGCTGCGCCGAGCGACGCTGGAGATGGCGGCCTATCTCGGCCAAGACCAGCGGCTCGGTTCGATCGAAAAGGGCAAGCTCGCGGATTTCTTCCTGGTGCCGGGCGATCCGACGCGGGACCTGAAGGCCGTCAAGTCGATCGCGATGGTCGTCAAGGACGGCGTCGTCTACTTCCCGACCGACATCTACCCGTATTTCGGCATCGAGCCGTTCGCGCCGGCACCGGCGGTCGTCACGGCGGTCGACTGAGGCCGGGCGTCCGCGCCCGGCCGCGGGACGGTCAGCCCTCGACCCGCAGCAGCTTCATCGTGTTGGTGCCGCCGGAGACGCCGGAGAACTCGCCCAGCGTAAGGATCAGCTCGTCGCCCGGCTTGACGTGTCCGCGCGAGAGCAGCTCGCCGGCGATCGCACGATAGAGGTCGGTCGGGTCCGTGTGCGTGACGTCGAACGGGACGGGATGCACGCCGCGGTACAGCGCGACGCGGCGCTGCGTCCGCTCGTGGCGGGTGAACGCGAAGATCGGGATGTCGGAACGTATCCGCGACATCCACAGCGGGGTCGAGCCGGACTCGGTCAGCGCCACGATGGCCTCGACGTCCATGTGGCTCGCAGTGAACATCACTGCGTGAGCGATGGCCTGGTCGAACTGCTCGACCTTGCTCTCCAGGCGCTCGCGCCCGAAATGCCGCGCGAGCTGGTACTTCTCCGCGCCCTCGATCACGCGCGCCATCGCCTCGACGGCCCTGGCCGGGTACTTGCCCACGGCCGACTCGCCCGAAAGCATCACCGCGTCGCTGCCGTCGAGCACCGCGTTCGCCACGTCCGAGACCTCGGCGCGCGTCGGCACCGGACTGTGGATCATCGACTCCATCATCTGCGTCGCGGTGATCGTGACCCGGTCGTGACCGCGCGCCGCCTGCAGGATCCGCTTCTGCAGGCCCGTGAGCTCGGCGTACCCGACCTCGATGCCGAGATCGCCCCGCGCGACCATCACCGCGTCGCTGGCCAGGATGATCTCCTCGAGCCTCGGGATCGCCTCGCTGCGTTCGATCTTCGCGATGATCCTTGCGTCGGACCCGGTCGCACGCAGCAGCCGGCGCGCTTCCTCGACGTCGGCCGCCTGGCGCACGAAGGACACGGCGAGGTAGTCGACTTCGAGCTCGGCGGCGAGCCTGATGTCGCTGCGGTCCTTCTCCGTCAGCGCGCCGGCGGACAGTCCCCCGCCACGCCGGTTGATGCCCTTCTGGTCGCCCAGCTCCCCGCCCGTCAGCACCCGGCACACGACGCGCCGCTCCTCGACGGCCACGACCTCGAGGTCGATCTGTCCGTCACCGAGCACGAGCTCGTCGCCTGGCTTCACGTCCTCGCCGAGCTGCGCGTAGCTGATGCCGACGGTGCGGTCCGTGCCGTCACGCGGATCGAGGTCCGGGTCCAGCACGAAGCTGTCGCCTTCCCTGAGCACGGCGTGGCCGCCGGCGAAGCGCTCGATGCGGATCTTCGGTCCCTGCAGGTCGCCGAGCACGGCCACGTGCTTGCCGACCTTGCCCGCCGCGATGCGCACGCCTTCGAGCCGCCGGCGATGATCGTTCGCGTCGCCGTGGGAGAAATTCAGCCGAACGACGTCCGCTCCCCGCCGGATCACGGACTCCAGCACGGCCGGCGAGTCGGTGGCCGGGCCCAGCGTAGCGACGATCTTGGTGCGGCGGAGCATGTGGAAGCGGATAGTGACTAGCGGATCGCGGATAGTAAAGGAGCCGGAGTGCTGAACGCCGCGCTCTCTGATCTATCCGCTACCCGCCAGTCTCTATCCGCTCATTCTCAGCCCGCCCGGCGCGCCTCGAGCACGGCCACCGCCGGGAGCTTCTTCCCCTCGAGGAACTCGAGGAAGGCCCCGCCGGCCGTCGAGATGTAGGAGATGTCCGCGCCGAGCCCGAATTTCTCGATCGCGGCGATCGTGTCGCCACCACCGGCGATCGAGAAGGCGGCGCTGCGGGCCACGGCCTGAGAGATCACCCGCGTGCCCTCGGCGAACTGGTCGAACTCGAACACGCCCACCGGGCCGTTCCAGACGACGGTCGCGGCCGTCCCGATCAGCGCGGCATAACGCTCCGCGGTGTCCGGACCGATGTCCAGGATCATCTCGTCGCTCGAGACCTTCTCGACCGGCTTCACGTCGGCCTCGGCCGCCGCGGAGAATTCCTTCGCGACCACGACGTCGGTCGGCAGCGGGATCTTCTCGGCGCCGTCGGCGCGCGATCGCTCCAGCAGGCCGCGCGCGATGTCCACCATGTCCTGCTCGTAGAGCGACTTTCCGATCGGCAGCCCCGCAGCCGCGAGGAAGGTGTTGGCGATGCCGCCGCCCACGATCAGCTTGTCCACCTTGCCGAGCAGGTTCTCGAGCACGGTGAGCTTGGTGGATACCTTCGACCCGCCGACGATCGCGATCAGCGGCCGGCCGGGCGCGTGCAGCGCCTTCTCCAGTGCGTCGAGCTCGTTGGTCAGCAGCGGCCCGGCGCAGGCGACCGGGGCGAACCGGGCCACGCCGTTGGTGCTGGCCTCGGCACGGTGCGCAGTGGCGAACGCATCCATCACGTAAACGTCGCAGAGCGCCGCCATCTTCTTCGCGAGTTCCTCGTTGTTCTTCTTCTCGCCCTTGTTGAAGCGGACGTTCTCGAGCATCACGACTTCGCCCGGCTCGGCCGTGACGCCGTCGAGCCAGTCGCGCTCGAGGCGGACCTTGCGACCGAGCAGTTCCGAGAGCCGCGCCGCGACCGGCGCGAGCGAGAACTCCTCGTCGTAGACGCCCTCCTCCGGCCGGCCGAGGTGCGAGGTCACGAGCACGCGGGCCCCGGCGGCCTGCGCGGCCTGGATGGTCGGCAGCGACGCCCGGATCCGGGCATCGCTGGTCACGACGCCGTCCTTGACCGGGACGTTGAGGTCCTCGCGGATCAGCACGCGCTTGCCGGCGAGGTCGAGGTCGTTCATGCGGACGACACGAACCATGGTGTTCTCCCCCTGGGGATTGCGGCGTCCGGCCGGGTGCGGTGCACCCGGCCGGACGGTGTTATGACTTGCCCTTACTTGGCGACGACGCGGGCCATCTCCAGCACCTTGCTCGAGTAGCCCCATTCGTTGTCGTACCAGGCGACGATCTTGAAGAACGTGCTGTCGAGGCCGATGCCCGCCCCGGCGTCGAACACGGACGTGCAGCTCTCGCCGCGGAAATCCGTCGCGACGACCTTTTCGTCCGTGTAGCCCAGCACGCCGCGCATCGGGCCCTCGGCCGCAGCCTTCATCGCCTTGCAGATCTCCTCGTAGCTGGTTTCCTTGACGAGATCCACGGTCAGGTCCACCACCGACACGTCGGAGGTCGGGACGCGGAAAGCCATGCCGGTGAGTTTCTTGTTCAGCTCGGGTATCACCTTGCCGACCGCCTTGGCCGCGCCGGTCGAGGACGGGATGATGTTCTCGAGGATGCCACGTCCGCCGCGCCAGTCCTTGTTGGACGGTCCGTCCACCGTCTTCTGCGTCGCGGTCGCCGCGTGCACGGTGGTCATCAGGCCGCGCTTGATGCCCCAGTTGTCGTGCAGCACCTTCGCGACCGGCGCGAGGCAGTTGGTCGTGCAGGAAGCGTTCGAGATGATCGGCTGGCCGGCGTAGCCCTGGTGGTTCACGCCGAACACGAACATCGGCGTGTCGTCCTTCGACGGCGCGGACAGGATCACTTTCTTCGCCCCGGAAGCGAGGTGCTTCTCGGCGGTTTCCTTGGTCAGGAACAACCCGGTGGACTCGACGACGACGTCGGCGCCCACCTCGCTCCACTTGAGCTCGGCGGGATCCTTGCACGCGGTCAGCCGGATCTTGCGGCCGTTCACGACCAGCATGCTGCCCTCGACCGACACGTCGCCCTTGAAGCGGCCGTGGACCGAGTCGTACTTCAGCATGTAGGCGAGGTAATCGGGCTCGAGCAGGTCGTTGATGCCGACGATCTCGATGTCCTTGAAGTCCTTGACCGCGGCGCGAAAGACCATGCGACCGATGCGACCGAAACCGTTGATGCCGACCTTGATAGTCATTGACATTTCTCCATCCAAACTGACCGGAATTACAGCAGGCCTTCCACGACCCGCACGACGTTGTCGCGGGTGAAGCCGTAGTGTTCGAAGAGCTTCTTCGCCGGCGCCGAGGCGCCGAAGCTGTCGATGCCGACCACCGCGCCAGCGGCTCCGACGTAACGCCACCAGCCGTGCGTGCAGCCCGCCTCGATCGCCACCCGCGGCGCGGCCGGCGAGAGTACTTTATCGCGGTACTGTTGCGGCTGCGTGTCGAAAAGGTCCGTGCAGGGCATCGAGACCACGCGGATCCTGCGCCCCTGGGCTTCGAGCGCCCGGGCCGAATCGACGGCCAGGCCGACCTCGGAACCGCTCGCGATCAGCACGCACTCGGGCGTGCCCTCGCAGTCGTGCAGCACGTAGCCGCCGCGCGCGATGTCGGCGAGCTGCGCCTTCGAACGCGGCATCTGCGGCAGCGCCTGCCGCGTCAGCACCAGGCTGGTCGGCGCCGCCCGGCGCTCGACCGCGTCCGCCCAGGCCACGGCGGTCTCGACGGTGTCGCAGGGACGCCATACGCGCATGCCGGGGATCAGGCGCAGGCTCGCCACGTGCTCGACCGGCTGGTGCGTGGGGCCGTCCTCGCCGAGCCCGATCGAGTCGTGCGTGTAGACCAGGATCACGCCCTGCTTCATCAGCGCCGCCATCCGGACCGCGTTGCGCGCATAGTCCGAGAACACCAGGAACGTGCCGCCGTAGGGGATGAATCCGCCGTGCAGCGAGACCCCGTTCATGATCGCGGTCATGCCGAACTCGCGCACGCCGTAGTGGATGTAATTGCCGCCGATCTCGTCGCCGGACACCACCACCGATCCCTTGTGGTTCGTGTTGTTCGAGCCGGTCAGGTCGGCCGAGCCGCCGAGCAGCTCCGGAATCGCCGGGGCCAGCGCGTTCAGCACCTGCTGCGACGAGGAACGCGTGGCGACGCCCTTCGACGACGTCGACTCCGCGGCGATGAATTCCTCGACGGCCGTGCGCCAGCCGGCCGGCAGCTCGCCGCGCAGCCGCCGCTCGAGTTCCGCCGCCAGCTCCGGATGGGCCGCCCGGTAGGCGTCGAGACGCTGCTGCCAGTCCCGTTCCGCGGCGGCCCCGCGCTCGCGCGCGTCCCAGGCCTTGCGAATCTTGTCGGGCACGACGAACGGCTCGTAGGGCCAGTCGAGCCGGGTGCGCGCGGCGGCGATCTCGGCCTCGCCGAGCGGCGCGCCGTGCGTGGCCTCGCTGCCCTGCTTGTTCGGAGCGCCCCAGCCGATGATCGTCTTGCAGCAGATCAGCGAGGGGCGGTCCTTTTCAGCCCTCGCGGCCTCGATCGCCCGCTCGATCTGCTGTGGATCGTGGCCGTCCACGTGCGGCACGACGTGCCAGCCGTAGGCCTCGAAGCGCCGCGGCGTGTCGTCGGTGAACCAGCCGTGCACCTCGCCGTCGATCGAGATGCCGTTGTCGTCGTAGAAGCAGATCAGCTTGCCGAGCTTCCAGGTGCCGGCCAGCGAGCAGGCCTCGTGCGAGACGCCTTCCATCAGGCAGCCGTCGCCGAGAAACACCCAGGTGTGGTGATCGATGATCTCGTGGCCGGGCCGGTTGAAGTTCGCGGCCAGTATCCGCTCCGCGAGCGCCATGCCGACCGCGTTGGCGAGCCCCTGGCCGAGCGGACCGGTCGTCGTCTCGATCCCGAGCTCCGGCTCGACTTCCGGGTGGCCGGCCGTGTGGGCGCCGAACTGCCGGAAATTCGCCAGCGCCTCGGCGTCGAGCGGATAGCCCGTCAGGTGCAGCAGCGAATACAGCAGCATCGAGCCGTGGCCGTTCGACAGCACGAAGCGGTCGCGGTCCGGCCAGCGCGGATTGCCCGGGTTGTGCTTCAAGTGGTCGGCCCACAGCACCTGGGCGATGTCCGCCATGCCCATCGGCATGCCCGGGTGACCGGAATTGGCCTTCTGTACGGCGTCCATGCTCAGGGCACGGATCGCGTTTGCAAGCTGCCGGCGTGTCGTCATGTCTGGCCCCGTTCGAGAGTCGTTTATTGTCACCCAAGGGACCGAAGCGGTCCAAGGCGTGGTCAATACGGGTATACTTCGCGGCTCGCTGTCCCCCCGGGATCCTGATTAATGTCAAACACTTACCTCTTCACCTCCGAGTCCGTGTCCGAGGGTCACCCGGACAAGGTGGCCGACCAGATCTCCGACGCCGTGCTCGATGCGATGATCGCGCAGGACAAGCGCGCGCGCGTCGCCTGCGAGACGCTCGTCAAGACCGGAGTGGCGATCGTCGCCGGCGAGGTCACGACCGAGGCCTGGGTGGATCTCGAGGAGATCGTCCGCGGCGTGATCACCGACATCGGCTACACCTCCTCGCAGGTGGGTTTCGACGGGCGCACCTGCGGCGTGCTGAACATCATCGGCAAGCAGTCGCCCGACATTGCGATGGGCGTGGATCGCGACCGGCCGGAAGAACAGGGCGCAGGCGACCAGGGCCTGATGTTCGGCTACGCGAGCAACGAGACGGACACGCTGATGCCCGCGCCGATCTGCTATGCGCACCGGCTGGTGGAGCGCCAGGCCGAGGTCCGCAAGAGCCACCTGCTGCCCTGGCTGCGCCCCGACGCGAAGTCCCAGGTCACCTGCCGCTACCAGGACGGCAAGGTCGCGGGCCTCGACGCCGTCGTGCTCTCGACGCAGCACGATCCCGAGGTCAGCCAGGAGGACCTGCGCGAGGCGGTCATGGAGCTGATCATCAAGCACGTGCTGCCGAAGGAGTGGCTCGGCAAGGCCACCAAGTTCCACATCAACCCGACCGGCAAGTTCGTCATCGGCGGGCCGGTGGGCGACTGCGGCCTGACGGGCCGCAAGATCATCGTCGACAGCTACGGCGGCATGGCCCGCCACGGCGGCGGCGCGTTCTCCGGCAAGGACCCCTCCAAGGTGGACCGCTCGGCCGCCTATGCGGCGCGTTATGTCGCAAAGAACATCGTCGCCGCCGGTATCGCCGACCGCTGTGAGATCCAGCTCTCCTACGCGATCGGCGTCGCGGAGCCGACCTCGATCACGGTCGAGACCTTCGGCACCGGCAAGGTGAGCCAGGACCGCCTCGAGCAGCTGATCCGTGCGCATTTCGACCTGCGTCCGTACGGGATCGTGAAGATGCTGGACCTCGTACACCCGATGTACCGGCCCACCGCCAGCTACGGTCATTTCGGCCGCGAGCCCGTGCACATGACCTACAACTGGAAGGAAGTGATCGGCGGCAAGCGCGTCGAGAAGAGCGAGGCCTTCACCGCCTTCACCTGGGAGAAGACCGACAAGGCCGAGGAGCTCCGCAAGGACGCGGGAGTGTGAGGATCAGGGGATAGGGGATAGGGGTTAGGGGATAGTCAAGAGGGCCCTCACCCTACCCTCTCCCGCGAAGCGCGGGAGAGGCTGCCGCAGGGCCAGTGAAGCTCTCCGAATCCTGCCCTCTCCCGCGAAGCGCAGGAGCGGGTGCCCGAAAGGTGAGTAGAGCTCTCTGAATCCTCTGGCCTCTCCCGCGAAGCGCGGG
>CAZKLS010000101.1:0-9823 GCA_964553405.1 uncultured Steroidobacteraceae bacterium | reverse complement strand
GTTCCGGCCCTCTCCCAGCTCGGCTGGGAGAGGGTGCCCGAAGGGCGGGTGAGGGTCCTCAGCCCAGCGCGGCCTTGACCCGCTGGTATTCCGCTCGCAGCGCCGGCGGCGTGCGGTCGCCGAACTCCTCGAGGTACTTGCCGATGTCGTCGATCTCGCGGTGCCAGGCCGCGTAGTCGAGATCCAGCAGCTGGTGCAGCGTGCCGTCGGGCAGGTCGAGACCGGTGAGGTCGATGTCCTCCTTGTGCGGCAGGAACCCGATCGGCGTTTCGTGCGCGCCGGCCCGGCCCTCGCAGCGATCGATCACCCACGAGAGCACGCGGAGATTGTCGCCGAAGCCCGGCCACAGGAACTTGCCGTCCTTGTCCTGGCGGAACCAGTTGACGTGATAAATCTTCGGCAACTGTTTCACCCGGCCCTCGAGCGACAGCCAGTGCGTCCAGTAGTCGGCGAAGTTGTAGCCGCAGAACGGCTTCATCGCCATCGGGTCGCGTCGCACCACGCCCACCTGGCCGACCGCGGCGGCGGTGGTCTCGGAGGCCATGCCCGCGCCGACCATCACGCCGTGCTTCCAGTCCCGTGCCTCGTACACCAGCGGCGCGACCTCGCGGCGCCGGCCGCCGAACAGGATCGCCGAGATCGGCACGCCCTCGGGGTGCTCCATCAGGTGGTTGTAGGCCGGGTTCTGCTTGGCCGACACCGTGAAGCGCGAGTTCGGGTGCGCGGCCGGACCGTTCGCCTTGTCGTAGGGACGGCCCCGCCAGTCGATGGCCGGCGTGCCGTTGATGCGGCCTTCCCACCAGGGCTGGTTCTCGGCCGTCACCGCGACGTTGGTGAAGATCGTGTCGTGGTGGATCATCTCGTAGGCGTTGCGGTTGGTCTTCGGGCTCGTGCCCGGGACCACCCCGAAGAAGCCCGCCTCGGGGTTGATCGCGCGCAGGCGTCCGTCCTCGCCGACGTGCAGCCAGGCGATGTCCTCGCCGATCGTCCAGACCTTCCAGCCCGGCATCGTGTCGGGCGGGATCAGCATGCCGAGGTTGGTCTTGCCGCAGGCGGAGGGGAAGGCCGCGGCGACGTAGTGGACCTCGCCGCGCGGGTTCTCCAGCCCCACGACCAGCATGTGCTCGGCGAGCCAGCCCTCGTCGCGCGCCTGCCAGCTGGCGATCCGCAGCGCATGGCACTTCTTGCCGAGCAGCGCGTTGCCGCCGTAGCCCGAGCCCACGCTCTTGATGCTGAGTTCCTCGGGGAAATGCATTATGTAACGACGCTCGGGGTCGAGGTCGCCGATCGAGTGCAGCCCGCGGACGAAGTTGCCGTCGCGCTCGATGCGCTTCAGCGCCTGGGTCCCCATCCGCGTCATGATCCGCATGTTCAGCACGACGTACGGGCTGTCGGTGATCTCGACGCCGCAGCGGGCGTACGGCGAAGTGATCGGCCCCATGCAATAGGGCACGACGTACATCGTGCGGCCCTTCATGCAGCCCTCGAAGATCGCATCGACCTTGCGGTGCGCCTCGGCCGGGTCCATCCAGAGGTTGTTCGGCCCGGCGTCCTCGCGGTTCCGGGTACAGATGAACGTCAGGTGCTCCACCCGTGCGACGTCCGACGGGTCCGAGCGGTGCAGGTAGCAGTTCGGGAAGGTTGCCGGGTCGAGGGCGAGCAGGTCGCCGCTTTCGAGCATCATCGAGGTGAGCTCGTCCCGCTCGGTGTCGGAGCCGGTGCACCAGTGGATCTTGTCGGGTTGCGTCAGGCGCGCGCATTCGGCGACCCAGTCGCGGAGCGCCGCATTCGTCGTGGTCATCCGTTTTCTTCCTTCGTCTTGCTGGGCCGGCGCCCGTGCGGCCGGCACTTGAAAAGGCTGTCGTATCGCATGCAGTGCCTCGGATTATATCCGCCGCAGGGCGGACTGCGGGCACCGAGAGCGCGACGCGGGTAGGTGTGAATCGCGGGAATAAGACAAAAAAAAGCGCCCTCCGAGGAGGGCGCAATCAGGGGGAGATCGTTAAATTAGCGATATCTTATATGTTTTTCTCGCGCCTCAGGCGGCTTTCTTCGCCCGAGCGCCGCCGCGGCGCGTCGTCTTGGCCTTGCGGGCCGGCGCCTTCGCCTTGCGGGTGGCCGTCTTGGCCTTGCGCTTCGCCTTCTTGACGGCCGGGACGTCCTCCTCGGTCATCTCGACGACGCGCTCGTAGGTGTGCTTGGCGACGCCGCGCAGGTCACGACCCGCGTGCTTGAAGATCTCGACGGCGCGCTTGCCATCTTCGAGGATGCGGTCGCGCGTTGCGGGGACCAGCTCGATCTGGTCACGGACCAGGTCGATGACGTCGTCTGCGCGCGAAGCGCGCTCGAGACGGTGCGCCATGTCCGTCAGCGCGGACGTGATCATGTCCGACTGCAGCTCGATCAGGCTCTGCATCGTGGACTGCGTCACGTTGGTCAGCTTGACGCCCGAGCGTGCGAACGTGCGCACCGGGGCCTTCAGCGACTTGATGTTCTCGGCGGAGCCGAGCGCGGCCTCGCGGGCCGTCTCAACGGACTCCTTGCGGATCTTCGACACCTGCGTGGCGAGCTGGTGGGACTGCTCACTCACGAATTCCTGCATCTGGGCGATCATCGGTAGCTCCTCGGTTCTGCTGCAATGCAGCATTTGCTGCAGTGCACAATAATCCATGTCCCGACAGCTGTCAAATTCGGCTAATGCAGGGCCGTACTGCGGTTTCCCCGCTTGCCACGAGGGCCAAGCTGCGGGGGGTAGTCAAAAACGACAAATCGCGTTCCCTGCACGGTATTTCGCTTGCCGACGGACCGACCCTCAAGCACAGTCACCCGGCCATGAATCCTGCGCTTTTCCTGCCGCTGCGCATGCCAGTCCACGGCCTCGCGGCCGTGCTGCTGCTGCTCGGAATCCCGGCCCAGGCCCAGCAGGCCGCGCCGTCCGAGCCCGCCGCGCCGGTCGCCACCGGCAGTGGTCCGCTCGAGACGGAAGTCGTGGTCGAGCGGCTCGAGGCGGTCGAGGACGAGGCGGGGCGGCGGACGTGGCGCTTCGAGCCGGCGGACCGGCTCACCAGCGGCGACGAGGTGCAGTTCACGATTCGGGTGCGAAACCCCGGCAAGGAGCCGGTCACCGACGTGGTCGTCACGAAGTCCATGCCGGCGGGCCTGCAGTACATCGGCGGCTCCGCGGTCGGGCCGGCGAGCGTCGTGCAGGTCTCGGCGGACGGCGGCGCGAGTTTCGGCCCGCCCGCAGAGGCGAAGGTGAGCGCGCCGGGCCGGCCGGCGCGCAGGGCCCAGCCGGCCGAATACTCGCACCTGCGCTGGATCCTGTCGCGGCCGCTCGCGCCCGGCGCCACGGCGCTGCTGCGTTTCCGGGCCAGGTTCACCTGAGTCGTGCCGGCATGAGCCGACTCTCTGAGGTTTTCGGGCCCCAGGGGCCGCTGGCGCGGAGCCTGCCGGGCTACGCGCTGCGGCGCGAGCAGCTCGCGATGGCCGAGCACGTCGCGGTGGCGCTCGAGCACCGGGATACGCTGATCGTCGAGGCCGGCACCGGTACCGGCAAGACGTTCGCCTATCTCGTGCCGGCCCTGCTGTCCGGGCGGCGCGTGATCGTCTCGACCGGCACGCGCGCGCTGCAGGACCAGCTGTTCCACCGCGATCTCCCCGCCGTGTGCTCGGCGCTCGGCCGGCCGGTGAAGGTCGCGCTGCTGAAGGGCCGGGCGAACTACCTCTGCCGACACCGGCTCGACCTCGCCGAGCAGCAGGCTCATGCGCGAGGCCTGCGGCGCGAGGTGGCGCTCGCGCTGCCGCGGGTCCGGGCCTGGAGCACCACCGCGCGACGCGGCGACATCGCGGAAATGCCCGGGTTGGGCGAGCAGGAACCGATCTGGCCGTGGGTCACGTCCACGCGCGAGAACTGCCTGGGCATGCAGTGCCCGCAGATCGAGGGCTGCTTCGTGCTGGAGGCTCGCCGGGACGCGCTCGCGGCGGACGTCGTGGTCGTCAACCACTACCTGCTGATGGCGGACCTGGTGCTGAAGGAGGAGGGCTTCGGCGACCTGCTGCCCGGCGCCGACGCGATCGTGCTCGACGAGGCGCACCAGCTGCCCGACATCGCGGCGCAGTTCCTCGGCTACAGCGTCAGCACCCGCCAGCTTGCCGCACTCTCGCGCGACGTCTCGGGGGAGCTGCTGCTGGCACAGCAGATGGGCAGCGGCATCGAGGCCGCGCTGGCCGCGCTCGACGCGCAGGTCGCGACCGTGATCGGCACGGCC
Organism: uncultured Steroidobacteraceae bacterium; assembly: GCA_964553405.1. Classification (GTDB taxonomy): domain Bacteria; phylum Pseudomonadota; class Gammaproteobacteria; order Steroidobacterales; family Steroidobacteraceae; genus DATIRA01. The sequence goes on along the minus strand of CAZKLS010000101.1, from coordinate 5,555 downwards.
GCAGGGATGGCGCCCCGGGTCGAGCATGCGCGCTGGCCCGAGCCACTGCTCGAATCAGTCGACGCGCTTGCAGGTCGCTGTCGGGAGCTTGCCGCGGCCATCGAGCCACTGACCTCCGGAAGCTCCGGCGCCTTCGGCAAGCTCCGCGAGCGGCTGACCGAGACCGGCGAGCGGCTCGGCAGCTTCGTCGAGCTCGAGGCGCCCGGGAGCGTACGCTGGGCGGAAGCCAGCCTGCGCAACCTCAGCTGCCACTACGCCCCGGTGGACGTGGCCGAGCAGCTCGCGGCGTTGATGGAGTCGCAGTCCTGCGCGTGGATCCTCACTTCGGCGACGCTGGCGGTCGGCGAGGACTTCACGCACTTCAAGCGCCGCAGCGGGCTCGCGCAGGCGCGGGCGGTGCGATTCGAGAGCCCATTCGACTTCGCTGGGCAGGCGCTGCTGTACCTGCCGCAAGGTCTCGGCGACCCGGGCAGCGCCACGCACACTTCGGACGTGATCAGTGCTGCGCTGCCGGTGCTCGAGGCGAGCGGCGGGCGGGCCTTCATCCTGTTCACCAGCCACCGGGCGCTGCGCGAGGGCGCCGAGGCGCTCGGTCGGGCCTGGGGCGAGTCGCCGCCGGTGCCGGTGCTGGTGCAGGGGGATGCCCCGCGCGACCGGTTGCTGCGCAGCTTCCGCGAGGCCGGCAACGCCGTGCTGCTCGGCACCGGCACGTTCTGGGAGGGCGTGGACGTGAAGGGCTCGGCGCTCTCGGTCGTGATCATCGACAAGCTGCCGTTCGCGGTGCCGGACGACCCGCTGCTCAAGGCCCGGCTCGACGCGATCCGCGCGCAGGGCGGCAATCCGTTTTTCGACGAACAGGTGCCGCAGGCCGCGATCGCATTGAAGCAGGGCGTCGGGCGGTTGATCCGCGACGAAGCGGATTTCGGCGTCGTGATGCTCTGCGACACCCGGCTCGTCACGAAGGGCTACGGCCGGGCCTTCCTCGCGAGCCTGCCGCCGATGAAGCGCACCCGGTCGCTGGAGGAGGTGCGGGGATTTCTGACGGAGAGGCTGGGGGCGGCGGGAAGCGTGGCAGCGGATAGTGACTAGCGACTAGTGACTAGCGGTTAGTGAAGAGAGCCCTCACCCTGCCCTCTCCCGCGAAGCGCGGGAGAGGGGCTTCGGACTCCATTCCTGACGACCCGCTACCCGCTAATCACTATCCGCCAATCACTATCCGCTAGTCACTAGTCCCTAGTCACTATCCGCTAGTCACTATCCGCTATCCTCTCTCCCCAATGCGTCTGCTCTCCATCGACACGTCCACCGAAGCCTGCTCGGCCGCGCTGCTGCTCGGCGAAGAGGTGCTGCTGCGCATCGAGATGACCGAGCGCAGCCACGCGGAACTGATCCTGCCGATGGTCGATGCGCTGCTCGCGGAAGCGGGTCTCGCGCTCGGGGACCTCGATGGCCTCGCGTTCGGGCGCGGGCCGGGTGCGTTCACCGGGCTGCGCATCGCGGCCGGCGTGATCCAGGGACTGGCGCTCGGCTCGGGACTCCCGGTGGTGGGGATCTCGAGTCTCGCGGCGGTGGCGGCGCAGGTGCCCTCGGCATCGGGGGAAGAGATCCTCGTCTGCAACGACGCGCGGATGAAGGAGATCTACTGGGGCCTTTATCGGCGGACGGATCACGGCCTCGACTGCCTGGGCCACGAGCGCGTCTCGGCACCCGAAGCGCTCGAGTTCGATCCGGCCGCGGTGCGGCACGCGGCCGGCAATGCGATCGACCGCTACGACGGGCTGCGGGCGCGGCTCGAGGCGGCTTCGTTACGAATTCATGACAGCCTCTATCCGCGCGCGGACGCGGTTGCGCGGCTGGCCAGCATCGAATTCCTGGCGGGCAGAACCGGCGGACCGGCGGACGCGCTGCCGGTGTACCTGCGCGACTCGGTGGCGCGACCCCCGGCTTCCCGCGTCACGGGAATGTAATAATTTCGAGGTAATTCTGCTGCAATTTCGTCACCATAGAACGGCAGCCATGACGGGCAAGCAGATACTGATCGTCGAGGACGAGAAGCCGATACGCGACATGATCGCGTTCGGGTTGCGGCGCGCGGGGTTCGACGTGCGCGAGGCGGAGGACTGCAGCGCCGCGCGCGCCAGCATCGCCGATCAACGCCCGGACCTGCTGCTGGTGGACTGGATGCTTCCTGACCAGAGCGGCCTCGAGCTCACCCGCGCGGTCAAGCGCGGGCGCGATACCCAGGACCTGCCGGTGATCATGCTGACGGCCCGCGCCGACGAGCAGGACAAAGTCGCCGGACTCGAGGGCGGGGCCGACGACTACGTCACGAAGCCCTTCAGCCCGCGCGAGCTGCTGGCGCGCATTAACGCCGTGCTGCGCCGTGCGGCGCCGGCCGGCACCGCGGAGACGCTCGAGGCCGAGGAGCTGACGCTCGACCTCGCGAGCCACCGGGTTACCGCGCGTGGCGAGCCCGTCTCGCTCGGGCCGACGGAGTACCGGCTGTTGCAGTTCTTCATGGAGCATCCGGACCGCGTCTACTCTCGCAGCCAGCTGCTCGACCGGGTCTGGGGCGGCAACGTCTACGTCGAGGAGCGTACCGTCGACGTGCACATCCGCAGACTCCGCAAGGCGCTGGAACCGTTCGGATTCGAGCGCTTCATCCAGACCGTCAGGGGAGCGGGCTACCGCTTCTCGACGCGACCGGACTGACCGGGCAAGGAGGCTGCCCGAGTTGTCCAAGCCCGCCTGGCAGCATCTCACCGGCATCGTCGGCACGCTTGCGATCGCGCTGGCGCTGGGGTTCCTGTTCGGACGACCGCTGGCGGCGGTCGCACTGGCGCTGGCCGGGTTGCTGGCCTGGGAACTCCGCAACCTGCTGCGCTTCGAGCACTGGCTCCGCAACCGCACGGTCGAGCGGCCGCCGGACATGCGCGGGCTGTGGGGCGAGGTCATCGCGATCGCGAGCCGCATCTACCGCCGCAAGGTGTTCCACAAGCGCCGGGTGCTGACGCTGCTCCGGGAATTCCGGCGCATGACCGCGGCGATGCCGGACGGGGCGGTGCTGATCGGTCCCGAGCGCGAGATCCTCTGGTTCAATCGCACGGCCGGTCGCTGGCTGGACCTGCGCCGCAAAGTGGACTTCGGGATCCGCATCGACAACCTGGTGCGGCATCCCGATTTCGTCGCCTACCTCGAACGTGGCGGGCGCCCGCCGGCCCCGCGGATCTTCATGCCGAAGCACGGCAACCGATGGCTCGCGTTCGGTCTCGTCACGACCAGCGCGACGGGGCAGCAGCTGCTGATCATCCGCGACGTCACGGCCGAGGCGCGACTCGAGGCGATGCGCAAGGACTTCGTGGCGAACGCGTCGCACGAGTTGCGCTCGCCGCTGACGGTGATCAGCGGGTACCTCGATTCGCTGGCGGAGGACGGCACGCTCGACCCCGCCTGGGGGGCGCCCGTCGCGGAGATGCGGCGCCAGTCGGACCGGATGCGCGGCATCCTCCAGGACCTGCTCGAGCTGTCGAAGCTCGAGGCCACCGGCGCATCGGCGCCGAAGGACCCGGTCGACGTCGGCGGCATGCTGGCGCTGATGAGGAAGGACGTGCTGGCGCTGCCCGATCATCCGCGCGAGGTGGAGCTCTCGCTCGAAAGTGACTCGCTGCTGCTCGGTGCCGAGCCGGAGCTGCACTCGATCTTCTCGAACCTCGTCTCCAACGCCGTCAAGTACACGCCGCGCGACGGACGGATCCACATCCGCTGGTGGACCGACGCGCAGGGCGGGCACGTCCTGGTGCGCGACACCGGGATCGGGATCCCGGCCGAGCACATTCCGCGGCTGACCGAGCGTTTCTACCGGGTGGACCCGGGCCGGTCGCGAAAGCTGGGCGGGTCGGGCCTCGGGCTCGCCATCGTTAAGCATGCGTTACAGCGTCATGGCGGGCGGCTGCAGATCGAGAGCAGCGAAGGAGCAGGGAGCGCGTTCACCTGCCATTTCCCGCCCGAACGGCTGCTGGCGCGGGAACCCGGCACGGTTGCGGCCGCCGCGGCCCGCGGCCCGTAGCATTGCTGAAACATTCACTGCAACGAATCTGTAACACTTCCGACCTATAAATCTGCCCCGGGAACCCGGCTCCGAGACGCGTAACGCGGTCCGGCGCCGGCCGTGTTTGCCGTAATCGACCCGAGGGCACCAACGTGAGAAATACTTTCCTGGCGACGGCCGTAACCGCTGCGCTGGTCCTGGCAGCCGCGGATGCCAGTGCACAGTCGAAGGCCGACTGGCAGGCCATGCAGGCGCAGCTCGAGGCGCTGTCGCAGCGACTCAACAGGCTCGAGGCCGCCAACAACGCCCTGCAGGCGGAGAACGCCGACCTGAAGGCCGTGGTCGAGCGGCGCGACGCGGAAATGGATTACCTGAAGGCCCAGACCAAGGACCTGCGCGAGGAAACCGCGGTGACGGCCAACGAGGTCTCCAAGGTCAAGGGCGCTGACTGGGCCAGCAAGATCAAGTTGAAGGGCGACCTGCGCTACCGGCACGAGCAGATCAGTCCAGAGCGGATCGTCGACGGCAAGGTCGAGGATGCGGCGGACCGCTATCGCCACCGCATCCGGGGCCGCATCGGCTTCGAGGCGAAGCCGATCGACGACGTGCTGGTCGCCGTGCAGCTCGCGACCGGCGGCGACGATCCCCGCTCGACCAACCAGACGCTCGGCGGCACCGGCACCACCAAGTCGATCGGCCTGGATCTCGCCTACGTGGACTGGAACTGGTTTGCCGGCTCGCACGCGATCCTCGGCAAGTACAAGTACACGTTCTGGCGGCCCGGACAGAGCCTGTTCTACGACAGCGACTTCAATCCCGAGGGCGGCGCGGTCACCTTCGACCGCGGCATGTTCTTCGGCAGCGCCTACGGCTGGTGGATCACCGAGCAGTACAACTCGAACCCGAAGGGCGAGAATGCGGACACGAACATCTTCGGCGGGCAGCTGGGACTGAAGACGCCGCTGTTCGGCGACAACCTGCTGACGGCCGCGGTGCACTACTACGACTGCGGCGCCTGCAAGAACCAGACTCCGCTCTACAACAACAACCCCAATGGCAACACGACCTACCGGCTCGACGGCGACTCGCGGAACTACCTCGAGTACGACTACAACGTGGTGATGCTGAGCACTGCGCTGGCGATTCCGATTGGCGACCTGCCGCTGACTTTGTGGGCGGAATACGGGCAGAACCTGGCCTCCGGCGTCGAGTACGACACGGCCTGGGGCGCGGGTGTCATGCTCGGCAAGGCCAGCAACCGGCGGACCTGGGAGGCGGGCGTGTTTTACCAGGCGCTGGACAAGGACTCGCTGTACGCCCAGCTCGTCGATTCGGACTTCGGCAACGGCAACACGGACACCGAAGGCTGGGTATTCAAGGGCGGCTATGCGCCGGCGAAGAACTGGGTGCTCAACGCCACGTACTTTCTGAATACGATCAACAAGGACGTCGGCACGGAGCTCGACTACCAGCGGCTGCAGCTGGACCTGAACTACAAGTTCTAGGC
>CAZKLS010000100.1:0-9843 GCA_964553405.1 uncultured Steroidobacteraceae bacterium | reverse complement strand
CCTCACGCCGCCGCTTCCGCGAGCCGGCCGGACTGCGTGCCGCTGGCCCGGTCGATCGCCTGCACCAGCTTGATCGATTCCTTCTCCATCTGGATCACGTGGGCATCGACGCGCCCACGAAGGTACCGGTAGGCGACCAGGGCCGGGATCGCGACCAGCAGGCCCGCCGCGGTCGTCAGCAGCGCCTCGGCGATGCCGCCAGCCATGGCCGCAGGATTACCGACGCCGGCGACCGTGATCGCCTTGAACGTACGGATCATGCCGGTGACGGTGCCGAGCAGCCCGAGCAGCGGCGAGATCGCGGCGATCGTGCCGAGCATGTTCAGGTAGCGCTCCAGGTCGTGGGTCACGTGCCGGCCCGCGTCCTCGATGGCCTCGATCATCACCGCCCGATCGCGGTGCCGGTTCGCGAGTCCGGCGGCCAGCACGCGCCCGAGCGGCGAATGCTGCTCAAGCGCCATGATCTGCTTGTCAGACAGGCTGCGGTTCTCGACCCATTGCCAGACCTTGTCCGTGAGCTCGGCCGGGACGACGCGCTGCTCGCGCAAGGTCCAGAACCGCTCGAGGATGATCGCCAGCGCCAGGATCGAGCACAGGATTATCGGCGCCATCACGATGCCGCCGGCCGTGACTATCTCAAACATTGCGCGGGTCCGGTCTCCTCGCCTGGACGCGCCGGATGATACTTCATGAGCAGCCGGGCCGCCCAACGCGTTTCACGGATCGCGCCAGGGCCGACGGTTCTGCAGCCGCCAGGAATCGGGCTCGGGAATCGGACCGACCGGAGGCACGATGAACTCGATCGCGCCGTGGGCGGCCGTTTCCATCGGCTCGGCACCGGCGTTCCGCCAGCGTGCGACGACGTCTGGCGCCGGAAAACCCCAGCGATTGCGGTGGCCGACCGCGAACAGCACCCAGCGCGGCGAAGTCGCCGCGACGAACTGCGCGCTCGAGGAGCTGCGACTGCCGTGGTGGGCGGCGACGACGACGTCGGTGCGGTTCAACGAGCCGCGCTCGAGCAGCGCCGCCTCCGCCGCTCGTCCGATGTCGCCGGTGAGCAGCACCGTGCGCCCGCCGTTCGACACACTGAGCACGCAGGAGCGGTCGTTGTCGCTCGATCCGGCTTCGATCCGCCGATCCAGCCACTCGAAGCGCACGCCGTCCCAGTTCCAGCCCGTCCCGCCCTGGCACTCGCTGATCTCCGCGTCCAGACCGCTGACCGGGCCGCTCGAGATCACCGCTCCGATCTTGATCTGCTCGAGCAGGGTCCGACCGCCCCCGGTGTGGTCGGCGTCGTCGTGGCTCAGCGCCAGCACGTCGACGCGACGGATACCCCGGGCCCGCAGGTACGGAAGCACGACCAGCGCCGCCGCGTCGACACCGCTTCGAAACGCGGGTCCGGCGTCATAGACCAGCACGTGGTCCCGGGTCTGCACGACGGCCGACAGGCCCTGCCCCACGTCGAGCAGCGTCAGCCGGAACGTCCCCGCGGCGAGCGGCTGCGGCCGCCAGGCGCAGGCGGCGATCAGCAGCGCGGCGGCCGCGATGCGCCCGGTCCGTTGCAACGGCAGCAGCATCCCGAGCGCGGCCGCGACGATGGCGATCCAGGCGTGCGGCGGCAACTCCGCCACGCCCCATGTGGCGAACGGCACGCCGCCGGCCCACTCGAGCGCGATCCAGCTCGTCTCGACGAGCCAGGCCGCCACTTCCAGCAGCAACTCGCCGAACGGCGGCAGCAGCGCGAGCAGGGCCGTGCCGCAGAGGATCGTCGGCACGACGCAGAGCGTGTAGAGCGGTATGGCCAGCAGGTTCACGACGATGGAGACGAGCGAGAAGTGACCGAAAGCGCCGAGCAGGACCGGGATCAGGCCGAAGCTGACGGCGAGCTGCGAGCGGAGGTAGCCGCGCAGGATTCCGCCATCGGCCAGGAAGCCGCCGGTCGCGGCCAGCAGCAGGCCGACGGCGCCGAACGAGAGCCAGAAGCCCACCGACATCGGTGCCAGCGGATCGATGATCAGCACCACGATCGCTGCCAGCGCCAGGATGTCCGTCCCGCTCGTGCAGCGACGCGAGCCGAGCGCGAGCGCGGCGCTCGCGATCATGATCGCCGTGCGCTGCGTCGGGATGGACCACCCGGCAAGCAGCGCATAACCGAGCGCGGTGCACGCGCCGGCGATCACCGCGACGTCGCGCGTCGCGGCCTGCGCCCCGCTGCGCTGCCGCCGCCGCTGGATCGCCGCCGCGACCAGCGCCGCCAGTGCGCCGACCATGCCGACGTGCATCCCCGAGATCGCCATCAGGTGGCTCGTCCCGGTTGCCGCCAGGACCTGCCACTGCTCGCGCGAGATCGCCTCCTGCAGGCCGACCGCGAGCCCGAGCACGATGCCGGTCGCCGGACGCTCGCCCAGCGCGCCACGGATCGACGATGCGATGCCGCCGCGGGCTGCAGCCAGCGGCTGGCGCCACAGGTCCGACTGACGCCGCCCAAGGCTGCGGCCGTCGCGAACGTAACCGGCCGCGCCGACACCGAGCCTCAGCATGCGAGCCGCGTAGTCTGTCCCACCGGGATTCCCGAAGCCCCGCGGACGCCGCAGCCTGAGCTCGAGCTCGAGCCGTTCCGCAGGCAGCGGCACGGCTGGCGCGTCGTACCAGGTCAGCTCGATGAGCCGCGGCAGACCGGCAGGGTGCTCGGGTTCGAACCGGAAGCGTATCCCCTCCCCGGCGGCCATCGGCACCGAGACCACCTGCCCGCGCACGGTGAGCGTGACGCCCTCGAGAGCGGGATCGAGACGATCGGCGAGCCGGGAATCGAGCTCATGCCAGCCGAGCAGCAGGCCGACCGCAACGGCGAGCAGCGGGCGCAGCCGCAACGCGAGAGCCGTCGTCGCGAGCAGGCAGGCCGTGGCGATCAGCAGCCCGGGCGCGGCCAGCCGGGGCAGCAGCAACGGCACGACGCAGCCCGCAAACACGCCGACAGCGGTCAGAAGCAAGCCGGGAGCCTCGCCGAGGATGACAGCTGCCGAGGCTGGCCCCCGGCGTGATGGCGGGCGAGCGGCTAATCAGGCGGCTGCGCGCAGAAATCGCCGGCTCGTTCAGGGAGCCTGCAGGCGGCCATCGCGCAGCACCAGCACGCGCTGCATCCGCTCGGCGATCTCCGTCGAGTGAGTCACGACGACGAGGCTGGTGCCGAGTTCCCGGTTCAACTCGAGCATCAGCGCCAGCACGCCCTGCGCGTTGCGCCCGTCGAGATTGCCGGTCGGCTCGTCGGCCAGCACGAGCCGGGGCCGCGTGACCAGCGCGCGTGCCACCGCGGCGCGCTGCCGCTCACCGCCTGAGAGCTGCGACGGTCGATGTCGCAGGCGTTGCCCGAGTCCGACCCGTTCGAGGAACGACTTCGCGGTCTGCTCGGCCTCCGCGGCCGGGCTGCGCCGGACCATCAGCGGCATCGCGACGTTCTCCAGCGCGGTGAACTCGGGCAGCAGGTGATGAAACTGGTAGACGAAACCCAGCGCCTGGTTGCGAAGCGTGCCGCGGTCCGCATCCGAGAGCTCGTGGAGCGCGCGACCCGCCACCCTGACGATCCCGCTCGACGGCAGGTCCAGGCCGCCGAGGATCTGCAGCAGCGTCGTCTTGCCCGAGCCGGACTCACCGACGATCGCGAGCGTCTCGCCGTGCGCGACCTGCAGGTCGACGCCCTTGAGCACCTCGAGGCGCTGTCCCGCCTCCTCGAAGTGCTTGCGCACCTCCACGCAGGCCAGGGTTTCCGTGTCATTCATGCCGCAATGCCCTCGCGGGATCGGTGGTCGCGGCCCGCCAGGCCGGATATATCGTCGACAGGCAGCAGAGCAGGAAGGCGGTACCGGCGATCAGCGCGACGTCCGGCCATTCCACCGCCGCCGGCAGGTCGCTCATCAGGTAGATGCTCGCGTCCATGAAGCGTGTCCCGAACAATCGCTCCAGGCCGTGCACCAGGGACTCGAGGTTGTAGGAGAGCAGCACGCCGAGCGCCACGCCGGCCAGCGTACCCAGCAGCCCGATCAGCGTGCCCTGGCTCGCGAATATGCTCAGCACGCTCGAGGGCCGCGCGCCGATCGTGCGCAGGATCGCGATGTCCGGCTGCTTGTCCTTCACCGCCATCACCAGCGTCGATACGATGTTGAACGCTGCGACCGCGATCACCAGCAGCAGGATGAAGAACATCATCCGCTTGGTGAGCTCGATCGAGCGGAAGAAATTGGCATGGCGCTGCGTCCAGTCGTCGACGTACAGGCCGCCACCGAGGCCGCGGGCCACCTCCCGGGCGATCACCGGCGCACGGAACGGATCCTCGACGCCGAGGCGCAAGCCGCTCACGCGGTCGCCCAGGCGCAGCAGTCGCGCGGCGTCTCCGATGCTGACCAGCGCGAGCCCGTTGTCGATCTCGTACATGCCGGAATAGAAGATTCCGCGAACCGTGAACCGGCGCAGACGGGGCAGCACGCCGGCTGGCGTGACGATGCCCTCGGCGACGGCCACGACCACGCCGTCCCCCGTCTCGACCGCGAGCCGCGCCGCGAGTTCGGCGCCGAGCAGGATGCCCCAGCCGCCGGGCTCGAGATCCGCGAGCGAGCCGCTGGTCATGCGCTGCTCTATCGCCGAGACCGTGCTCTCGAGGCCCGCATCGACGCCCCGGAGCGTCGCTGCGCCGGCCTGCGCGTCGGGGCCGTCCGCGACGATCAGCGCCTCGTCCTCGATGAAAGGCGCGGCGCCGAGCACGCCCGGGTACCCCAGCGCCACCTCGCGCGCGGCGCGCCAGTCCTCGAGCCCGGCCCCGAAGCTCGTCACGGTGGCGTGCGAGGTCATGCCGAGTATCCGGCTGCGCAATTCCTGCTCGAAGCCGTTCATGACCGAGAGCACGACGATCAGCACGGCGACGCCGATCGCGACGCCGACGATCGAGATCCCGGAGATGAACGACAGGAAGCGGTTGCCCGACGAACGCAGGTAGCGCCGGCCGATCCTCAGCTCGAACGGGACGTCGCGCTCGGTCATTCGTATCGCAGTGCCTCGGCGGGCTCGGTCGCGGCGCCGCGCAGCGCCGGGTAGATGGTCGCAAGCGCAGTCAGCACGAATCCCGCGAGCGCGATGGCCGCCACCTGCGCCGCGCGTACTTCGGATGGAATCTCGGTGATGTAGTACACGGTGGGATCCATCACGTGGAAACCGAAGGCTCGCTCCAGCAACGGGACGATCGTGCCCACGTTGCTGGCCACGACGACCCCGAGCAGCGTGCCGATCAACGTGCCGACGACTCCGATCACGAGCCCCTGCGTCAGGAAGATGCCCACCACGCCGCGCGGCTCCAGGCCCAGCGTGCGCATGATGGCGATGTCGGAGCGCTTTTCGTTCACCACCATCACCAGCGCCGCGACGATGTTGAAGGCCGCCACGGCCACGACGAGCAGCAGGATCAGGCTCATCATGGTCTTCTCGATCCGGATGGCGCGGAAATACGCGGCATGCTGGGCGGTCCAGTCCGTGACGGAGAACCCCGGGCCCAGTTCGGCGGCGACCGCCTGCGCCCTCTGCGGGGCCGCCATCACGTCGTCGAACAGCACCCGCAGCCCCTGCGGCTGGGGATCGCGCCCGGCCAGTTCAGCCGCGTCGTCGAGCGAGACCAGCGCGAGCGTGCCGTCGTGGTCCTGCAGGCCGACCTCGAAGACTCCATCCACCGTGAAGCTGCGCAGCGCGGGCAGTCCGGATCCCGAGGCCAGGTCGCGCCCGGGCACCATCACCGTGAGTTCGTCGCCGACCTCCGCGCCGAGCCGCCAGGCCAGCACGCGACCGAGCAGCAGCCTGCGCGAGCCGGGCTCGAGTGCATCCAGCGACCCGCTCAGCAGGTGCTCATCGATCCTCGCCACGGTCCGCTCGGCCGCGGGATCCACGCCGTGCATCACGACCGGAAGCAGGTTGCCGGCGCGCCCGATCATCGCCTGCACGTCGGTGAATGGCGCGGCGGCGAGGACGCCCGGCACGGACCGCACGACCTCCGCGACCTGCTGCCACTGCTGCAGCGGCCCCGTGCGGGCCTCGATCGTGCCGTGCGCGGTCAGCGCCACCAGGCGGCTGCGCAACTCGCCCTCGAAGCCGTTCATGACCGAAACGATCGTGATCAGCGCGGCGATGCCCAGCGCGACGCCGAGCATCGACACCCAGGAGATGAACGATACGAAGAAACCGTGTCGGCGCGTGCGGACATAACGAAGGCCGACGAAGATCGGAAGCGGATGGAACATGAGGTCTCGCTGGAACCCGGCAAGGCTACCCGCGCCCGCGCCGCTTTGCACCCCGTCGGCACGCCACCGGTCCGCGACGCAGCACGCCGGATGGGGCGGGCCGGCCGACAACAGTGAACTGGAACAAGGATTTCACCTCCGTCCCGGGGCGCTCGCGAGGACGGGTGATATATTTCGGTCAGCTTCGGTGCAAAGGTCGCAATTCATGCGCAGGACGACACTCGCAGCCATCGCCGCGGCCCTCGGGCTGACACTTCTCTCGCCGATACTGGCGGCCGAGACGCTGGAGATCGGTGCCGCGCCCACCGCGGCAGGTCCGTCGGCGCTGCCGCCGCGCGGCACCAGCATGGCCACGGTCGAAACCCGTTTCGGCGCGCCGGAGCGCAAGCTCGGGGCGGTCGGGCAACCCCCGATATCCCGCTGGGTGTATCCCGGTTTCGTCGTGTATTTCGAGTACTCGCACGTCGTGCACGCGGTGAGAACCCGCCCCGCCGGCCAGGGCTGAGCGCCCTCCGGGCGCATCCCCGCTCGCAACCGCCCGGCCCGAACCGGGCTCTGCTACCCTTTCCCGCCCGCTGGATCCGGAACTGCGCCGGAGCCGGCATTACTTTGTGTCAAATCTCATGATTTGACTCTTATCTATTGATTTAATTAATGAAAATATCGGCAAAAATGCCGACGGCCCGCGACGGGCGAGTACGCTGGACCGGCTGCGATGGCGCCGCGGCTGGCATCTACCTGTCGCAGGCCGCCACGCGGCACGACGGCCCGATCCTGCTTCTCACACCGGATGCGGTGAGCGCGGAGCGGGCCGAGCTCGAGCTGCGCTTCTTCCTGCCGCGCGACGTCCCGCTGCTGACCTTCCCCGGCTACGAGACGCTGCCCTACGACCGCTTCTCGCCACACCCCGACATCATCTCGTGCAGGTTGCGGACGCTGTCCCGGCTGCCGTCGCTGTCCCGCGGCATCGTGATCGCCGACCTCGGCACGGCACTGCAGCGGCTGCCGCCGCGGAGCTTCGTGGATGCGCAGTCGCTGCACCTGGCGGTCGGCGAGGAGCTGGACCTCGAGGCATTTCGCGGTCGCCTCGCCGCTGCCGGATATGCCAGCGTGCCGCAGGTGGGCAGCCCGGGTGAATTCGCGATCCGCGGATCGCTGTTCGACATCTTCCCGATGGGCAGCGAGGAACCGCTGCGCATCGACCTGCTCGACCGGGAGATCGACAGCATCCGCAGCTTCGACCCGGACAGCCAGCGCTCGGCCGATCGCCTGCCGCGCGTCGAGCTCCTGCCGGCCCGCGAGTTCAGCCTCGATGCGGAATCGATCCGGGATTTCCGTCGCCGTTACCGGACACGCTTCCCGGGCGACCTGACCCGGATGCAGGTTTACCGGGACGTCGGCGACGGGCTCGCGCCGGCCGGGATCGAGTACTTCCTGCCGTTGTTCCACGACGAGACCTCGGGCCTGATCGATTACCTGCCCGCCACGGCGACGCTGGTGCTTCCTGCCGGCTACGAGCAGGGCCTGCGTGCGGCCTGGCAGGCCGTCGCGGAACGCTACGAGGACCGTCGCCACGACATCGAGCACCCCGTGCTCGAACCGGGCGAAATCTGCGTGGATCCGGGCGAGTGGCTGTCGAGCGCAGCCGGGCTGCCGACGCTGCTGCTCGGCGGATCGCCCGCGGAGCAGGCGCCGGACGAGCCAAGCGTGGACCTGGGGGCCAGAGCGGCGCCGGATGCGCTGCTCGATCCGCGTCGCGAGGAAACCGTCGTCCAGTTCGCGACGCTGCTGCGTTCGATCCGGGAGCGGGTGCTGCTCGCCGCCGAGTCCCCGGGACGTCGTGAGCTGCTGGTGGAGCTGCTGCGTGGCCAGGGGCTCGAGGCAAAGCCGGTGGCGGGCTGGAGCGAGTTCCTCGAGTCGGATGACTCGCTCGCGATCACCGTTGCACCGATCGCAGCCGGCACGACGCTCAGCGATCCCGCGGTGGTGCTGTTCGCCGAGGAACAGCTGGCCGGCGAGCGCGCGAAGCAGGAGCGCCGCCGGCGCCGGTCGGACCGCGATCCCGCGCGCATCATCCAGCAGCTGGCCGACCTGCGCCCCGGCGCGCCGGTCGTGCACGAGGACTACGGCGTGGGCCGCTACCTCGGGCTCACGACGCTGGATGCAGGCGGCCTGCCGGCCGAGTTCCTGATCCTCGAGTACGCGGACGGCGACAAGCTGTACGTGCCGGTGCAGTCGCTGGAGCGCGTCAGCCGGTACACCGGCGCGCCGGCCGAGAGCGCTCCGCTGCACAAGCTCGGCGGCGAACAGTGGCAGAAGGCCCGGCAGCGGGCGGCGGCGCGGATACGCGATGCGGCGGCTGAGCTGCTCGACCTGTACTCACAGCGGGCCGCCCGCAAGGGACACGCGTTCGCGGTGGACGACTCCGCGCTGCGTGCGTTCGCGGCCGGCTTTCCGTTCGAGGAGACGGCCGACCAGGCCGCCGCGATCGAGCAGGTCGTGGCCGACCTGCGCTCGCCGCGGCCGATGGACCGGGTCGTCTGCGGCGACGTCGGCTTCGGCAAGACCGAGGTCGCGCTGCGTGCCGCGTTCGTGGCGGTGAACGGCGGGCGCCAGGTGGCCGTGCTGGTGCCGACGACGCTGCTGGCCGAGCAGCACTACCAGACGTTCGCCGACCGCTTCGCCGACTGGCCCGTGAAGATCGAAATGCTGTCGAGGTTCCGCGGCGATGCCCAGGCGCGGGCCGTGCTCGACGGGCTGGCCGCAGGCAAGGTCGACGTCGTCGTGGGCACGCACCGGCTGCTGCAGCCGAGCGTGAAGTTCCGCGACCTCGGACTGGTGATCGTCGACGAGGAGCATCGTTTCGGGGTGCGCGACAAGGAGCGCCTGAAGCGGCTGCGTGCCGAGGTGGACCTGCTGACACTGACGGCCACCCCGATCCCGCGCACGCTGAACATGTCGCTCGGCGGCCTGCGTGACCTGTCGCTGATCGCGACCCCGCCCGCTTCCCGCCTCGCGATCAAGACCTTCGTCACGCAGTGGGACGACGCGACCATCCGCGAAGCCTGCCAGCGCGAGCTGCGGCGCGGCGGCCAGGTGTATTTCGTGCACAACAGCGTCGAGACGATCGACGCGGCTGCCGAGCGACTGGCCGCGCTGGTGCCCGAGGCGCGCATCGCGATCGGACACGGGCAGATGCGGGAGCGGGAACTCGAGCGCGTGATGCTCGACTTCTATCACCGGCGCAGCAACGTGCTCGCCTGCACGACGATCATCGAGAGCGGCATCGACGTCCCGACCGCGAACACGATCGTGATCGATCGCGCCGATCGCTTCGGCCTGGCCCAGCTGCACCAGCTCCGCGGTCGCGTCGGGCGCTCTCACCACCAGGCCTATGCCTACCTGGTCACGCCACCGCGCGAGGCGATGACCACCGACGCAGCGCGCAGGCTCGAAGCGATCGAGTCGCTGGACGACCTCGGCGCCGGTTTCGTGCTTGCAACCCACGACCTGGAGATCCGCGGCGCCGGCGAGCTGCTCGGCGAGGAGCAGAGCGGCCAGATCCAGG
>CAZKLS010000099.1:0-10183 GCA_964553405.1 uncultured Steroidobacteraceae bacterium | reverse complement strand
CCGCCGCCGAGCTCGCGGTAAACCGGCATGATCGAGGCGTGGCAGTGCAGGCACGAGCCCGTCTGAGGCTTGCTCTGGCGCTCGGTGTTCTCCTGGTCCTCGAGCATGTACGCGTGGCCTCGGCGGTCCCGGTAGTCGATCGAGAACGCGTAACCGAGGAACATCCGCTTCAGCCAGGGATCGCGTTCGATCTTCTCCTCCGGCAGCGCCTCGCTGCCGCCGTGTCCGCCGAACCGGGTGCGCGTCGCCTGCGCGGTCAGCAGGTAGGACTCGTACTGTTTCGGCCAGTTCTTGCCCCACTCGGCGGGATCCGTCGTGTCTTCGGTGACCTCGACGACGCGCACGTAGGGCCGGGTAGCTTCGGCCTTGCGGTCCGAGATGTTCATCAGCAGCGCGGTCACTGCCGCGGTGATCGCCGCCACGACGAGCACGGTGAGGATGATCCCGATCGTGGACATACCCAGCTGCTTGTTTCTCATGTCGTACTTCCCTCTGCTTCCTCGGGCCGCCAGGGCCCGCCGAGCCCCGTCGTCTCACCATGGCCGACCGACCGGTGGCAGTGCACGCATTGCACCTCGTCGTCGAAATTTCCTGCGCTGCCCGCCAGTTCGTGAACGATGTCGCCGTGGCAGTTCATGCAGTTCTGCTGCAGGATCCTGGCGTTCTTCGCCTTGATCATGATGGGCTCGTGGAAGTCCTGCAGCGTGAAGCCCTTCGAGTGGTGGTAGCCGTTCTCGCTCTTGGCGAGGTACTTGCCGACGAAATCATGCGGCAGGTGGCAGTCCACGCACTTCGCGACCGCGTGATGGCTGCCCTTCTGCCAGGAGTCGAACTGCGACCGCATGATGTGGCAGTTCATGCAGGCCTCGGGGTCCGAGCTCAGGTAGGAAAACCCCTCCGCGTACAGGAACGTATAGCCGCCGATCCCGAGCAGGATCCCGGCGAGGACCGCGAGGATCCCGACGGTACCGAGGCCCGCTTCGCGGCCCGGCCTGGCCGATTCCGCCTTCGTTGACACTGCCGTTCTCACGATGGAGCACCCCGTTTCTTATGGTGTGCCGCGGCCCTCTCCGCCCGCACTAGGTACTTCCCCCGATGCCCACGACCTTGCCGAGACCGCCGTTCGCAGCGGCGCGGCGCCGCCACGCGGCGCTTGCCGGCATGGCCCGACGCTGCGAGCATCCGCGCTTTGCACCCGGGAGCACCGCCGATGTCCGACTTCCACGCCTGGATGGACTCGCTGAATTCCTTCGTCTGGGGACCGGCGATGCTGGTGCTGATCCTCGGCACGGGCCTGTACCTGCAGATCCGGCTCGGCGGCATGCCGATCCGCCGGATCGGCACGGGACTCAAGCTCGTGTGGCGCGGACGGACAGGGGACGCGGACGGCCACGGCGAGGTCAGTCCGTTCGCGGCGCTGATGACGACGCTGGCCGCGACGATCGGCGTGGGCAACATCGCGGGCGTGGCCACGGCGATCGCGCTTGGCGGACCGGGCGCGCTGTTCTGGATGTGGATGACCGCGCTGGTGGGCATGGCCACCAAGTACGCGGAAGTGGTGCTGGCCGTGCACTACCGCGAGCGGGACGCGGACGGCCGCTGGGTCGGTGGACCGATGTACGCGATCCGGCGCGGCCTCGGCCCGCGCTGGGCCTGGCTCGGCGCCGCGTTTGCGCTGTTCGGCGGCCTGGCCGGCTTCGGCATCGGCAACATGGTGCAGGCCAACAGCATCGCCGCCGCGATGCAGACCTCGTTCGGCGTGACGCCGCTCGTGACCGGCGTGGTGATCTTCGTGCTGACCGCGGCCGTCGTGCTCGGCGGCATCAAGCGGATCTCGGCGGTGGCGAACTGGCTCGTGCCGTTCATGGCCATCGCCTACATACTCGCCGCGTTGATCGTGCTGGTCTTCAACGCCGCGCAGATACCGGAAGCATTCCGGTTCATCGTCGGCAACGCGTTCACCCCGACCTCCGCGGTCGGCGGCTTCGCAGGCGCGGCGGTCATGGCCGGCATCCGCTACGGCGTCGCGCGCGGCATCTTCTCCAACGAGGCCGGACTCGGCACGGCCGGCATCGCGCAGGCGGCCGGCGTGAGCTCGAGCCCGGTCCGCAGCGGCATGATCGGCATGATGGGCACGTTCTTCGACACGCTGGTCGTGTGCACGATGACGGGCCTCGCGATCGTGGTCTCGGGCGCCTGGACCTCCGGTGAGAGCGGCGCGAGCCTGACGCAGCTCGCGTTCCAGTCGGCGATGCCGGGCTTCGGCGACGAGATCGTGGCCGTGGCGCTCGCCGTGTTCGCGCTGACGACGATCTTCGGCTGGGGCTACTACGGCGAGCGCTGCTGGCAGTTCCTGGTGGGCCGGTGGGCGATCACGCCGTTCCGCTGGCTGTGGACCTTCGCGGTGTTCGTCGGCGCGGTGACGCAGCTCGATCTGGTCTGGCAGATCGCCGACACGCTCAATGCGCTGATGGCCATCCCCAACCTGATCTCGCTGCTGCTGCTCGCGCCGGTGGTCGTGAAACTCACCCGTGAGCAGATCGGCGGGGTCGAAATGGCAGCCCGCGAGGCACCGCCCGGCTGAGTCACAACGCCGCCAGCCCGGGTTTGCGCCTCAACCCTCGCCGGCGGGCTCCACGACGCCGGCCGACTGGCCGGCCTGTTCCTCGAACACGCCAATGATCTGCAGCTTCTCGTTGCCGCGCAGCAGCTCCGCACCGCGAACGATCACCTGGTCGCCGGCCTGGACGTCGCCGTCGATGCCGATCCAGTCGCCGTCCGCGACGCCGGCCTCGACCTCGATGCGCTCGGCACGCTGCTCGGCGCCGACGCGGTAGACGTAGAGTCCGTCGGCACGGATCACCAGCGCGTCGCGCGGCACCGCCAGCCGACGCTGCGGCTGCCCGAGCGGCAACTCCACCTGCACGGTATTACCCGGCGCCAGCAGTCCCTCGACCTTCGGCGCCTTGACCAGCACTTCGAAGGACTGCGAACGTGGATCGCCGGCCGGCACGATCGTGCTCACTTTCGCGGTGAATTCGGTCCGCTCCACCCGCACCTTGACGACCTGCCCCGGCTGCACGGCCCGCACGTGCCGCAGCGGCACGAACAGCCGGATCTCGAGTTCGTCCGGATTGACGAGTCGCGCGACGATCTCGCCTCGCGCGACTTCCTCGCCCGCACGCCGCACGCGATCCGAGATCACGCCCGCGAACGGCGCGGTGATCCTCGAGCGCTGCAGCTGCTCGTCCGTCTGCGCGAGCAGCGCACGCGCCACGTCGAGGTCGGCCCTGGCGAGGTCACGATTCGACTCGGCCTGGTCCACGTTGAAGCGCGGCACGGCGGCGCCAGAGGCCTTCAGACGGGTGAGTTCCCGGTCCAGGCTCTCGAGGTTGACGCGGGCCCGCGTGACGCGCGCTGCCTGCTCGTTCCTGACCAGCGCCAGCTCCCGCGTGTCGAGGCTGGCCACGGCATCGCCCGTCTCGACCGCCGTGCCCGGCTCGGCGACCCACTGCAGCCGGCCGCCGACGGCCGCGGCCAGGTCCGCCGCGGCGCGCGAGCGCACCGTGCCGGCCGCGTTGACGACCGGTGCGAGCTCGCGCAGCTGCGCCGTCGCGACGCGCACGGAGGCGGGTCGCTCCTGCGCCTCGGCGGTCAGCATCGCGCCGAGCAGCGCGAACGGAATCAGCCACGGGCACATCGCATGCCGGATCCGCCTCATGTCGTGCCCTCGCTGACCGGACGTACCGCCTCGGCGCGGATTGCCTCGGACGCCGACTGCTCGCCCAGCCGCAGCAGGCTCGGCATCAGGAACCAGGTGAAGGTCGTGCCCACGATCATTCCGCCGGCGACGACCGCGGCGAGACCACGGTAGATCTCCGCACCGAGTCCCGGCATGAAGATCAGCGGCGCCATGCCGAGCACCGCAGTCAGCGTGGACAGCACGATCGGCCGGGCCCGTGTCTCCAGCGCCTCGCGGACCGCCTGGCTACGCGCGACGCCGTTGCGCTCGCGCGCGCGGGTCTGGTCCACCAGCAGGATCGCGGCATTCACGACGAGTCCGAGCAGGATGATGAAGCCGATCATCGTCAGCAGGTCCAGCGCCTGGAAACTGAACAGCCCGACGACTCGCAGCGCGATGATCCCGCCGGCGATCGACACCGGCAGCACCAGCATCACCAGCAGGCTGTCACGCACGGAGCGGAACAACGCCGCCATCAGCGCGAACAGGATCACCAGCGCGAGCATGAAGTTCTGGCCCATGGCCTTCAGGGCCTCATGCAGCTCGTTGGCGCTGCCGGCGTAGCCGAGCTGCACCTTCGGCGCCATCGCGGCGCGAATCTTCGGCTCCACTTCTTCCTCGAGCAGGCCGATCGCCTCGTCCAGCGTCATGTTCTCCGGGGGCTCGAAGTCCACGCTCACGGTACGCCGGCCGTTGATGCGCACCAGCTGGGACGGCCCCACCGTCTGGCGCAGCGTCGTGAGCTCACCGACGGTCTGCACGCCCGACTGCGGCGTCATGATCGGCATTTCGGCCAGCTGCTCGGGCGAACGCCACTCGTCGGCCTTGACGATGATGTCCAGCCTCTCGTTGCCGTCGAAGTATTCGCCCGCCCACAGGCCCCCGGTATAGGCCCGGACCGCAGACGCCACTTCGGACCGGGTCAGGCCCGAACGCGCGATCCGCCATTCGTCCGGCTCCAGCTGCAGTTCCGGCTGGTTGAGTTCCAGGCCGGGATTGGCCTGCGGGTAGGTCCCGGGAATGGCCTCCGGGATCTGCTCGACCGCCACCCGCGCCGCGTCCATCAGCGCCGTGAGATCGGCACCCTGGAAGTCGAGGCGGATTTCGCGCGAGTTGCCGCCGTCCACGTTCAGCAGCGAGCCACGCTGCACGTAGACGCGCGTGTCCGGGAAACCGACCAGCAGTTCCTCGCGCAGCAGCTGGGCCATCTGCTGGATGTCGCGCGGGTCGCGCGGATAGACGACCGCCACGCCGCCGAAGCCGCCCCAGGCCGAGAGGTTGTAGTACTTGATCGCGGGTTCCTTCTCGCCTTCGAGGTACGGGCGCAGCCGCTCGATCACGACCGGCGCGAATTCCTCGCGGGCCGTGCGGATGTTGCCGCCGGGCGGCAGCCTGATGTTGTTCCAGATCAGGTCGGTCTGCGCGACCGGCAGGTAATCGAACTTCGGAGCCAGCAGACCTATCAGCAGCAGGCTGCCCGCCGTGATGCAGCCGATCAGGATCAGGCGCGCAGCCGGGCCATCGGTCACCCGCATCGCGTACCCGCTCATCGCCGACCACCAGTGCTGGTGCTGGTCCTGCGGCAGCCCGCGCGCCAGCGCCCAGCGGTTCGCCGCGGGAATCACCGTCATCGCGACCAGCAACGACGCGGCGTGCGAAACCGACATCGTGATCGCCAGGTCCTTGAACAGCTGCCCCTCGAGGCCCTCCATGAACAGGATCGGCAGGAAGATCGCGATGCTGGTCAGCATCGAGGCCACCAGTGCCGGCAGCACCTCCTGCGAGCCCTCCAGCGTCGCGTTCCAGGGGTCGCGGCCCTGCTGCACGTAGCGCAGGATGTTGCCCTGCACGATCAATGCGGCGTCGACCACGATTCCGGTCGAGAACGCCAGCCCCGCCAGCGAGACGACGTTGAGCGTCCGGCCCAGCAGCTGCAGCGTGATCACCGCGAAGAACAGCGAGATCGGTATCGACACGCCGATCACGGCCACCGCCCGCGGTCCGCGCAGGAAGTACCAGAGCCCGCCCACGGCCAGCAGCACGCCGATCGCCAGGCTCTCCTGCACGAACGTAATCGCACGCCGCACGTAGACGCTCGCGTCCCAGGAGAGCTCGACGAAGAGATTCTCCCGTGCCAGCGGGCCGGAGTTCAGCTCCTCGATGGCTTCCTTCACGCCGTCGATCAGCTCGACCGTGTTGGAATCCGAGGTGCGCTGCAGCGTGATGTAGTAGGCCGGCACGCCGCTGCGGTAAGAGAACCACTGCGCCTCGATGTGCTCGATGTGCACTTCGGCCACGTCGCGCAGGTACAGCGGCCGGTCCTCGCTCCAGCCGACCACCAGTTCGCCGAGCTGGGCCACGGGCTCGCGCCCGGTCACGCGCACGGTGAACTGGCGCCGTCCGACGTCGGCGAAGCCCGCCGAGACGTCGCGCGCCGCGATGACTGTCTGCGCCAGGCGTTGCGGCGTGAGGCCGAGCGCCGCCAGCCGGTGCGGATCGAAGCGGACCTGCACCTCGCGCGGGCGGCCGCCCTCGAGGTTCACCCGCGACACGCCCGGCACTCTCGCGAGCCGCGGCTCGACGACCTCCTCCATCAGTTGCTGGTACTGGACGGCGATGTCGGGCACCGAATGCCCGGGCAGCGGCCTGACCAGCAGCGACCCGGCGTTCTCGGTCTGCCAGTTGTCGCCGCCGAAGACCTGGGGCTCGTCGGCGTCCGGCGGCAACGGCGGCAGCGTGTTCAGCCGAGAGACGACGTCGAGCATGACCCGTGTCATGTCGGTACCGACCTCGAAGGTGAGCCGCACGCCGCCGCGACCCCGGTTCGACTCGGAACGCATCTCCACGAGCCCCGGCAGCCCGCGCATCGCCTCCTCGATCGGCTCGATCAGGGCCTCCTCGAGCTCGGCGGGCGCCGCCTCTCGCCAGGAGGCATTGACGAACAGCTGTGGCTGGCGCGTATCGGGCAGCAGCTGTATCGGCAGCCGCAGCAGCGCCAGAACGCCGAACAGCACGACGATCGCAGCAGCAGCCGCCACGGCGGCCGGATTCTGCAGGCTGCGCTCGGCCAGTCTCATGCCCCCTCCCCTGTCGTCCCGCGCCGGCGCCGGTTGCCGTCGTCATTGGACGCGGCCCGGTTCTGATTGGCTTGAATCCCTTGCGGGACCGTGGGCTGTTCCGCCCCTCGATGGCCGGACCGGTTCAGTCCGATGTCGGAGCCGCTGTGCCCGGAGGCGCCTTGGCGCAGACGTATTCCAGCAGCGCCGCATCCATGCTGCGCTCCGGCGCATCCCGCCAGATCAGGTTCTTGTCCTTGAACTCGGCCTTCTGCACCGGCTCGCCCTGCAGTTCCAGCTGCGGATACGCCTTCATCGACTTGTAGGCGACCTTCCGGTTCACGCAGTCGAAGTGGTAGACGTTCTTCGCCGACATGTAGGTCTTGTCCTTCTTCGCCGGCTGCGGCGCGACGAAGTTCTCCTTGACCGACGCCGAGACGATCTGCCCGTTGCGCTGCAGCGAGTTCAGATTGACGAAGACCTCCTTGCTGTCCGACGCGGCGATCTCCTCCCAGTTCGCCTGGGCGGAGGCCGGCGTCGGAAACGTCGTCACCAACAGCGCGGCTGCAGCCGCGACGGAAAACCTGGAACGATCTTTCATTGCATCTCCCGGCGTCTGGGCTGGTGTCAGGAGCCCGGATTCTACCCTCGGCCGGGGGGCAGGCGCGAATGTCGGCCGCTCCAGACGGGCGGCCGACTCGCGCAACAGCCGTCAGAAGCGGTAGGTCATATCGAGCTTGTAGGTCAGCCCGACCGTCTGCTCGAGCACCTTGACCCCGCCCTGCTCGATCGTCGTGTCGTTGTCGAGCAGGTTCTGGATGCGGAACTTGAAGCTCAGCGGGTCGATCGGATAGTAGCTGTAGATCAGGTCCAGCGAGTGAAACGGCTGCTCGTAGGCGTCGGGCGCTCCGGCCCGCCCGGCGAAAAACAGCCGCTCACCGAACGAGTTGTAGGCGAGCGACGCGCTGTGACGGTCATTCGGCGAATCGTAGCCGAACACCAGGTTCACCACCCAGGGCGCGTGTCCGGACAGCCTGCGCTTGTCGTTGGTGAGGTCCGGCGCGGCGGATCCGATCGTGATCTCGGAGTCGCTCAGCGTCACGTTGCCCGACAGGAAGAACCCGTCGG
The DNA here is from genome assembly GCA_964553405.1 of uncultured Steroidobacteraceae bacterium. Taxonomy (GTDB): domain Bacteria; phylum Pseudomonadota; class Gammaproteobacteria; order Steroidobacterales; family Steroidobacteraceae; genus DATIRA01. Next base: position 2,257 of record CAZKLS010000099.1, on the reverse strand, counting down.
CGAGACCCGACTCCGGCGACAGCCAGCCGAGGCCGTACAGCCACTCGGCCTCGATGCCGTAGAGGTCCGCGGAATCGGCATTGATGAACGTCAGCGAGATGTTGTCGTCCGTGCCCGCCGCCGCGACGGTCTCGATCGGCGCGTCGATCTGCTTGTAGAACAGCGAAACGGTGAAGTTGTCGCCACCGCCGAAGAACCACTCGCCCCGCAGGTCGAAGTTGTCGAGGTCCGAGGGCACGAGGTCCGGGTTGCCGCGCACCCGCGCCTCTGTGAGCGGGTCGATGTAGGTCGCGTCGGAGACCTCGCGCAGGTCCGGGCGCGCCGTCGTCTGACTCCAGCCGAAGCGAAGCTGAAAGCGGTCGGCCTGCATGAAGTCATCCTGCATCCAGGTCAGCGCCGCCGCGGGATAGAAGTCGTCCTCGGACGTGGCCGTGCGCTCGAGCTGGTCCAGCGGCACCCGGATCTTGCCGATCGCCGGATCGTACTCGTACTGATCGATCGGCACGGTGACGCGCGAGAAGTTCTCCCAGCGCACGCCGGCCATCAGGCGCCAGTTGTCGTTCCAGGTCGCATCGACCTTGCCCCAGCCTGCGTCGATGGTCTCGCCGGCCAGGTAGCTCTCGGTGCCGATGCCGCCGAGGACCAGCTCGTAGGCGTTCACCGGGTCGAGGATGTTCTGGTCGCTGAACACGACACCCGGCGTGCCGACCAGCGACGGCTGCGCCGCCGCTGCGGTGGTCCCGAAATTGAGCTGGGTCTGCAGGTAGCTGCGCCCCTTCTCGTAGTAGTCGTATCCGCCGCTGGCCTCGAGCTGCCACGTGTCCGTCTCGAACGGCATCGCGACGTAGACGCCGTAGCTGGTCGCGTCGTCCTCGAGATCCGTATAGCGATAGTCGGCCGAGCTGGTCGAGGGCCGGATCGAGGTCTGCACGAGATCGCCGGTCGACGGCTCGACGCGGTCGATGGCCGAGACCGCAATCTCGCTCGGCAGGTCGGTCGTGGCGGTGGCATCGGAGTAATACCAGCCGGCCGAGAGCCCGTCCATGAACGCCAGGCTCTCGAGCCCGCCGAACAGGTCACGGGTAGCCGGCCCCAACGTGTGCTTGCCGTGGAACTGCAGCAGATCGAGTTCCCGCTCCTCGTAGCGGATCCGATAGCTGCGCAGCTGGTCGCCGGAGGACCGCTGGAAGTTCAGGTTGTTGCCGGTCGACAGCGTGGCGTCGTCCTCGGTGTTGCGCAGGTAGATGTAGGTGACCTGCACGCGCTGCTCGCCGGCGAAGTCCAGGCCGACGCTGGCGGAACCCGTCAGCGTCACGAGGTTCGTCGTACGCTGTGAGTTCGTGACGACGTCCTGCGGGTTGTTGACCGACCGGACCACGCGCTCGCGGTCACGCCACTGGTTCTTGTAGTCGCCGACCGCGATCGCGCCGATCGACCAGTCGCCGCCGTCGCCGAGGACCCAGGTGTTGCCGGCCGCCAGTTCGAGGCTCAGGTCCGGGTCGAGCGAGGTCTTCTTGAAGTCGATGTCGCGATCCATGCTGGTGATCAGCTCGCGATTGACCTGCTGCGCCTCCGCCAGCGTGTGTCGCTGGCCGTCCCGCCGCAGCCCGGCGAGAATGTTGTTCGGGCTGATGTCGCCCTGGTAATCCACCAGCGCCTGCTTGATCTCGCCGGGCAGCGCGCGGGTGCCGTCGTCGGTCCCCCATTCGTCGTCCTTGCCGCCCTTGTACTGCAGGCCCTTGCCGGAGCTCTCGGAGTTCCAGCCCGTGCCGACCTGCATGACCAGCAGCGGATCGTCGGGAATGCTGCGGGTGCGGATGTCGACGCTGCCGCCGCCAAACGCGGCGGGCTGCTCCGGCGAGTAGCCCTTCTGGATCGACAGCGTCTCGACGATCTCCGCCGGGAACAGGTCGAGCGGAATGACGTTCCGCGTCAGGTCGGGCGAGGGCACGTAGGCGCCGTTCACGGTGGTGCTGGAATAGCGCTCGCCGAGCCCGCGCACGTAGATGTACTGGTCCGCCACGACGGTCACGGCCGGCAGGCGACGCAGCGCCAGCGACACCGTGCTGTCGCCCACCCGGGCGATCTGCTCGGCCGCGACGAGGTCCGCGACCACGTCGAGGTCCATGCGCTCCTGCAGGACCTGCTCGGCCGACGTCTGCTGCCGGCCGATGACGACGACTTCCTCTATGTTCCCGCCGTCGCGGTCACCGGCCGCGAGATCCTCCTGCTGGGCGACTGCCCGGTTGCCCGCCAT
>CAZKLS010000098.1:0-10440 GCA_964553405.1 uncultured Steroidobacteraceae bacterium | reverse complement strand
TCGAGGACAATGCGCGCACGCCCTCGGGCGTCTCGTACGTCGTCGAGAACCGCCACCTGACGCAGCGGGCCTTCCCCGACCTGATGCGCGACATCGGCGTGCGCTCCGTGTCGAACTACGGCCAGCGTCTGATAGCGAAGCTGAGTGAGCTGGCAGTCGCGTCGGGCCGGGAGCCCTCAGTGGTGCTGCTGTCGCCCGGCGTCTACAACTCAGCGTACTTCGAGCACGTGTTCCTCGCCCGCGAGATGGGCGTGCCGCTGGTCGAGGGGCGCGACCTCGTCGTCAGGGACGACCGGGTGTTCGTAAAGACGACCGGCGGCCTGCAGCCCGTCAACGTGATCTACCGGCGCATCGACGACGACTTCCTCGATCCCGAGGCCTTCAATCCGGACAGCCTGCTCGGCGTGCGCGGGCTGTTCCGCGCCTACCGCAAGGGTAACGTCGTGCTCGCGAACGCGGTGGGCACCGGCATCGCCGACGACAAGGCGGTCTACGCCTACCTGCCGCGGATCATCAAGTACTACCTCGGCGAAGAGGCGATCCTGCCGAACGTCGAGACGCACATCTGCCGGGAGAAGGAGGGCCTCGAGTACACGCTGGCGAACCTCGAGAGCCTGGTCGTCAAGCCGGTCGGCGAATCGGGCGGCTACGGCATCATCATCGGACCGCTCGCGAGCCGCAAGGCGATCCGCGAGTTCCGCCGCAAGCTGCGCGACGACCCGGAGAACTACATCAGCCAGCCGGTCGTGCAGCTCTCGGTCTGCCCGACCGTGACGCGCAGCGGCATCGACGCCCGCCACGTGGACCTGCGGCCCTTCGCCGTGACGGGTCGCGAGACCTGGGTGCTGCCGGGCGGACTGACGCGGGTCGCGCTGCGCAAGGGCTCGCTGATCGTCAATTCCTCGCAGGGCGGCGGCTCGAAGGATACCTGGGTCCTTGAATAACCTCCTCGCAAGACAGGCCTGGTCGATCTTCTGGATGGCGCGCCAGGTGGAACGCGCGAACAACCTCGCGCGCATCCTCGACATCAACGAGAGCTTCAGCCGCGACACGCGCGGCGGCCACGACTGGGAGGCAGTGCTCAGGATCTTCGGCAACCTCGCGCAGTTCCGCGAGAGCGGCAGGCAGGCCGATGCCGACGCGGTGATCCACTACTGCGTGCTGGACGAGTCCAACCCGAGCTCGGTGCGCAGCTGCATCGCGGCGGCGCGCGAGAACGCACGCGCGCTGCGGCCGCTGATCTCGACCGAGATGTGGGTGCAACTGAACGGTTTCCACAACCGGCTGCAGCGGCTGCGGCGCTCCGACCTGAAGGTGGAGAAGCTGAGCCAGCTTTGCGACTACATCAAGGTGTCCTGCCAGACGCACGGCGGAATCACGGCCGAGACGCTGTACCACGACGAGTCCTGGTACTTTCACCAGCTGGGCCGATCACTGGAGCGGGCGGACGAGACGACGCGCCTGGTGGACGTGAAATACGAGGTGCTGCTGCCCAGGGAGCACGGCGTCGGCTCGCCGATCGACGAGGCGCAGTGGAACACGCTGCTGCGATCCGCGGCCGGCTTTCACGCCTTCCGGCGCATGCACTCGCGGGAGATGTCGCCAGGCATGGTCGTGGGCTTCCTGGTGCTGGATCCGCGCTTCCCGCGCTCGGTCACGTGCTGCGTGCTGGCCGCCAACAACTCGCTGCAGGAGCTCAGGCTCAAGTACGGTCACCAGTCGAAGCGGGCGGCCTCGAACCTGCTGCGCAAGCTGACGGCAGGTCTGGCCGAGGAGACCGCCGGCGACCTGATCGGCCGAGGCCTGCACGAAGCGCTGGAGGAGATCCAGGTGGACATTGCCCGGGTCACGGACGCACTCGGCCGCGAGTTCTTCCTGCTCGAGGCCGACAACGCCGCCTAGCGGACGGCCGGCCAGGCCAGGCGGCCCGCCAGAGGTCAGCCGGTCAGCGCGAGCCGCGGGGGTGGCGGCGCCTGCGTCGTCCCGGGATTCGACTGCCACTCGCCGCTCAGGCTGACGACCGGGTGGCCCGCATCGGCCCAGGCCAGGAACCCGCCCGCCAGCGACATCGGCAACGTGAAGCCTAGGCGTTGCAGCGCCTCGGCCGCGAGTGCCGAACGCGCGCCGCTCAGGCAATACAGCAGCAGTGGCTGCTCGCGGTGCGACAACGCTTCCTCCCGGTGGTAGGCGACGGCCGGATGGCCGTCGACCTCGAACTCGAGCAGGCCGCGCGGAATATTCACGGCCCCGGGCAGATGGCCGTCCTCGAACTCGTCCGGCTCGCGAACGTCGATGATCGGCACCGGCGCGGCGCGTAGCAGCGACGCCAGGTCGCCGGGCCCGATCTCCCGGATCCGGCCCCGCGCCGCGTCCACCAGTTGCTGAACCGTCTGGCTCATCTGCCCTGCCGCACTCGTCCCGTGACCACTCGCTGACGGCAGAGCATGCCGCAGCGGCGTCGCCCCGGTCCAAGCACCAACGATCAGGGCCTCATGAACGACGGTTATCAGCGCCGCCGGCTCATGGCGGCCTCGGGCCTCCGCGACCCGCCTCAGGCTCCGCGACGCAGTGCCGTCATCTCGGCGATGATCGATACCGCGATCTCGGGCGGCGTCTTCGCACCCAGCTTGAGTCCCACCGGGCCGTGGAGCTTCTGCAGCTGCCCGGCGGTGAGGCCGAAACCGAGCAGCCGCTCGCGCCGCGCATCGTTGCTGCGGGTCGAGCCCAGCGCGCCGACGTAGAAGGCCGGGGTCCGCAGGGCCTCGATCAATGCCAGGTCGTCCAGCTTGGGATCGTGGGTCAGCGCGACCACGGCGCTGTGCTCGTCGAGCCGCAGCGCCAGCACCAGGTCGTCCGGCATCTGTCGGGACACGGTCACGCCGTCCATCGCCTGCCATCCCTCGTGGTACTCGCTGCGCGGGTCGCAGACGATCACCGCGTAGTCCAGCATCACGGCCATCGCGGCCAGGTAACGCGACAGCTGCCCTGCGCCAATGATCAGCAGGCGCGGCCGTGGCGCGTGAACGCGCCGCATTGCCTCGCCGTCGAAGCTGACGCTGTCCTCCCCGCCCGCGCCGCGCAGCGACACGTCGCCGGTCCCCAGCTCCAGCCTGCGCTCCATGCCGCGATTGGACTCGATCGCGTCCAGCAGCTCGGGCAGCCAGTCGGCCCGGCCGAGCGGCTCGAGCACGATCTGCACCGTGCCGCCGCAGGGCAGGCCGAAGCGCCGTTCCTGCTCCGCGTCGGCGCCGTAGGTGGTAAGCGTGGGCTTCGCGAACGCCGGGTCGCCGTTTCGCAGGCGGTCGAGCAGGTCGTCCTCGATACAGCCGCCGGACACGGATCCCGCCACCTGCCCGTCGTCGCGGAGCACCATCATCGACCCGGGCGGGCGTGGCGAGGATCCCCAGGTCTTCACGACCGTGCACAGCGTTACGCCGTGGCCGGCCTCGAGCCAGGTCCGGGCCGTTCGCAGCACTTCGAGGTCCATCGCGTTCATCTGCTCTGCTCCGCTCGGATCCGCAGCCCCGCCACCCGGGGTTGCGCCGGCTGACACTATACTGCGGCCATGCGCCCCGGCAGTCCGCGCGATCGATCAGGATACCGTCACGAGAACGGACACTGGCTGATCGAACTGCGTCCGGGCGAGCTGCGCGGGCTCTTCCACAGGCTCGATCCGGCGCCGTTCCGGCAGAAGGACCTCGACCCCACCGTCGAGCAGTACGTGGTCGAGGGTTTCCGGGATCTTGGACCGGAGCGGAAACCGCGGATCGTGATCCATCTGGCCGACACCGAGGCAGGCTCCGGCGAAGCACAGAGCCTGCCCGGCGCGCTTCGGCGTTACTTCGAGTACCGGGCCGGGCAGGCACGACTCGAGCTTCGGCGTCTGATCCGGCGCGGACTCGCCAGCCTGGCGATCGGCCTCGGATTCCTGTTCACCTGTCTGTGGCTGCGCCGGTTCGTCCAGGACAACGAGTTGCTCTCGGAGGGCCTGCAGATCATCGGCTGGGTCGCGCTGTGGCGCCCGGTGCAGATCTTCCTGTACGACTGGTGGCCGATCTACCGCCGCCAGCGACGCTACCAGCAGATCGCGGAACTGCCGGTCGAGGTGCGCGGCCGGCCCGGCTGAAGCGCCGCGACGCCTACGGGCAGGCGTCGCCGCCAGGCACCTTGCCGACCAGCAGCAGGAAGTTCGTGAACGGCCCCATGTTGCCCATGGCCTCGCCGTAGGGGCCGCTGAACGAGAGTCGCCCGAACATCATGCCCTTCATCGGGCCGTATTCACCCGCGCCCATTTCGCGCCAGTGCTTCGTCGTCGCGTGCATCACGTAGTCGGCGCCGCCATCGAGTGGCTCGGCCTGCACCGGTCCGCCGTACACGCATCGCGCCTTGCCGTCCTCGAGCGACACCCGCAACTCGACCGTCGGCTTGCCGTCGCAGTCCTCGCGGTACACCTGCATGATCTTGTAGCCGCGTCCCTTGTCGTTCTTGATCCAGCCGCTCTCGACCAGGTCGCCGGTCAGCACCGGATCGGCGTTCCAGGCCGCGCAGGCCTGGACCCCCCAGTCGCCGGACATCAGCGGCGGCTCGGCCGCGACGGCGGCCGTCGTGCAGACCAGCCCGGCGAGCGCAGCGGACAGGCGGGTGCCGAGCCCCGCGAGCTGGCGTTCGGACCTGCTACGGGAATGTCGGGACCTCGATTCCATGGCGTCTCTCCTCGATGCGTTCAGCGGCCAGTCGATGGACCGGCCGGGTAATCATCGCCGACCCTTGCGGCAGACGCATACGCAGTCGCCGAAGCACGGCGATTTCCGCCACGGCGCGACTGCCGCTCAGGGACCCTCGTGGTCGTGATCATCGCCGCCCGGCGCCCAGAGCTCGTGGGCATCGATGCGCAGCCGCGCAATCGACTCGTGCGCACCGAGCCGCGCCATGCGCTCGTCGTGGATCGTGTTCAGCGACGTCACGACCGACAGCAACAGCTCCGTCAGGCCGGTCTCACCGAGCGCATAGGCACGCTCGGCGCGGCGCAGGTGTTGCGCGGCATACTCGGCGGCCTTCTCCATCGGTCCCCAGGCCGCCAACGCGCCTCGGGCCTCCTCCACGTCCATCTCCGCCGCAGCCCGGATCTCGCGCCGGGCCAGATCGAGCTCGGCGGCGGCCGCCTCGGCTTCACGCCGCCCCTCCGCCGCGAGCGCCGAGCGATATCGGCCCGGCAACGGCATCTGCAGCACGACGCCGATCGCCTCCTCGGCGCCGCCTCGCTCATCGAGCACCCGGACGCCCAGCGTCGGGTCGGGCCAACGCTCGGTCGAGAGGCGTTCGGCCCTGAGCCGCGCATGCTGCTCGGCCAGTTCCGCAAGCCGCAGTTCGTGGCTGCGCTCCAGGATCAGCGGCACCCAGTCCTGCCAGGGGCGCTCCGGCGCCGCCGGAGCGGGCGCGTGCGGGGCCTGCCCGGGAAGGACCAGGGCCGGGTAGGCGATCGCCAGGTTCCGTCGCGCCTGTCTCGCGACGATCGCGCTGCGGCCCGCAGCGCCGGCGGTGCGTTCGGATTCCGCAGCGGCGAGCTCGAGCTGCATCGCTGCGGCCTCACCGCGCTCCGCCTGAGCGCGAACCGCGTCCGCGACCCGCGCAAGCATGTCCGCGAGCTCCCGGTCATGGCGCGCGACCGTCTCGGCCCGCAGCCAGTCGAACCAGTCCGACAGCAGCGTCCTCGCCTCGGCATGGCGGGCATCGGCGAGCGCATTCTCCGCGCTCTCGCGGTCGACGTCGCCGAGACTGCGGTCGAGGCGCGCCTTGCCCGGCCAGCGTACGCCGCGCGTCAGGCTGGCCTCCCATTCGTCGTAGCTGCCCGCACCGTCCACGTCGCGCTCCTGCCAGACGCCGCCCAGCGCGAACTCATGCGGCCCGACCCGCAGTGCCTGCGCGCGTGCCTCTGCGGCGCCCTGCATTGCGAGCGCCTGTCGCACGGCCGGGCGCTCGTCGATCGCGCTGCGGGCAGCGTTCTCATCCGGCAGCGGCGCGGCATGCTCGGCACGGCCGGGACAGGCTGCGGCCAGCAGCAACAGGGCAACCAGACCGACGCCGACCCTCATGCCAGTCTCCCGAAGTCGGAGACCGGTTCCACCCAGTAGGCGACCGCTGGATTGCTCGCGGACTGGCGCAGGCGCTCGAGCACCTGCGGCACATTCCCGGCATCGAGGATCACGACCAGCAGCCGCCGCGCGACGCGTCCACGGACCTTCTCGCGTGTCGAGGCCCGCTCGAAGCCCTGACCGTGCCCTTCCGCCGGGATGACCGTGAATCCACCGACCTGCTGCGGCATGGCCAGCAGCGCCTCGACCAGCTCGTCCTCCAGGTCCGGCGGAAAGGCCACGGTCAGCTTGCAGCGCTGAGCCGTCATGCCACAGCTCCGCTGCCGGGACGCTCGACGCCGAAGCGCTGATACATCAGCGGCAGCATCAGCAGCGTCAGCACGGTCGAGCTGACCAGGCCACCGATGACGACGATTGCCAGCGGACGCTGTATCTCCGAGCCCGGTCCGCTTGCGAACAGCAGCGGCACGAGGCCGAGTGCGGTGATGCTGGCCGTCATCAGCACGGGTCGCAGCCTGCGTCGTGCGCCTTCCCTGACGACCTGGTCGATCGGCATGCCGCTCTCGGACAGCTGGTTGAAGTGGCTGACCATCACGAGGGCGTTGAGCACGGCGATGCCCAGCAGCGCTATGAAGCCGACGGACGCCGGCACCGACAGGTATTCCCGGGTGACGAACAGGCTCAGGATCCCTCCGACCAGCGCGAACGGGACGTTCGCCAGTACCAGCAGCGCCTGGCGCAGGCTGCCGAAGGTGCTGAAGAGCACCAGGAAGATCAACCCGAGCGCGAGCGGCACCACCAGCGCGAGTCGTGCAGCCGCGCGCTGCTGGTTCTCGAACTGCCCGCCCCAGGCGATCCGGTACCCTGGCGGGAGCTGCACGGCTTCGGACACCCGTGCCTGGGCCTCGGCGACGTAGCCCACGAGGTCCCGACCGCCGACGTTGGCCTGTACCAGCGAGAAGCGCGAGGCGTTTTCCCGGTCCACCTTGACCGGCCCCTCGGTCAGGTGAGGCCTGGCGACGTCGGCCACCCGGACGGTCCCGCCGGCCGGTGCCGCGAGGCGCAGATCGGCGAAGCGCTCCGGCAGCGCGCGCAGGCGTTCCTCACCGCGCAGCACGATCGCGATGCGGCGACCGTCTTCGAGCACGGTGCCGACCGGCAGGCCCTCGACCTGCGCCCTGAGCTCGGTCTGCAGCGCCGCGACATCGAATCCGGCCCGGCCGGCGGCCAGACGGTCGATTTCGAGCTCGAGGTACTGCACGCCCGAGTTCGTCAGCGTGTAGACGTCCTCCGCGCCATCGATCCCGGCGAGAATGCCCTCGACCCTGCCCGCCAGCTCGCCGAGCGTGTCGAGGTCGGGTCCGAAGATCTTCACGGCCAGGTCACCGCGGGCGCCCGTCAGCATTTCCGACACTCTCATCTCGATGGGTTGCGTGAACGCATACTCGAGACCCGGGAAACGCTCCAACACGCCGCGTATTCGCTCGATCAGCGCATCCTTGTCCGGAACCTGCCATTCCTCCTTCGGCTCCAGCACCAGGAACATGTCGGTCTGGTTGAGTCCCATCGGGTCGAAGCCCAATTCGTCCGAGCCGAGGCGGGCGATCGCGTGCCGGACTTCCGGCACCTCCTCGAGCAGCGCCCGCTCAAGCCGCAGGTCCGAGGCGACGCTCTGCTCGAGGTTGATCGACGGCAACTTCTCGGTCTGCAGCAGCACCGCACCCTCGTCCATGGTCGGCATGAAAGTCTTGCCGGTCGCGACGTAGGCGGCCATGGCCAGTCCGATTGCAGCCACCGCGGCGATGACTACCGCACGCGGGTGCGCGAGCGCTAGGTCGAGCGCCCTGCCATAGGCCGGCATGACCTTGCGCATCAGCCAGGGCTCGCCGTGCGCGCCGCTCTTGAGGACGAACGAGGCAATGACCGGGATCACGGTGATCGCGAGCAGCAGTGACGCGCTCAGCGCGTAAATGATCGTCAGCGCCACCGGCGCGAACAGCTTCCCCTCGAGTCCCTGCAGCGTCAGCAGCGGGAGGAACACCAGGCAGATGATCAGGATGCCCGAGGTGACCGGCCGGGCCACTTCCGCGACCGCCCGGTACACCACGTGCAGGCGGGGGACCCTGTCGCCGTGTCCGTTCTGCAGCCGGCTGACCGTGTTCTCGACCACCACGACGGACGCGTCCACCAGCATGCCGATGGCGATCGCCAGCCCGCCGAGGCTCATCAGGTTGGCCGACACCCCGGTGGCCCGCATCAGCATGAAAGTGATCAGCGCCGAAAGCGGCAGCGTCAGCGCGACCACGAACGCGGCACGGATCTCGCCGAGGAACACCAGCAGCAGGATCAGCACGAGGACCGCGGCCTCGACCAGCGCGCGCGACACGGTGCCGACCGCGCGCTGCACCAGGTCACTGCGATCGTAGAACACGTCGAGCCTGACGCCGGGCGGGAAACCCGGCTCGAGCTCGGCCAGCTTCTCCTTGACCCGCCCGACGACCTGGCTCGAGTCCGCACCCCGCAGGCCGACCACCAGACCTTCGACCGCTTCGCCCTCACCGTCCCTGGTCACCGCTCCATAGCGCGTGATCGTCCCCAGGCGCACCTCCGCGAGATCCGCGACGCGCACGACGCCACCGGAGGACTCGCTGACCACCGTCGCGGCGAGGTCATCGAGACCACGCACCGCGCCGACCGCCCGCACGACCAGCGCCTCCTCGCCCATCTCGAGGCGGCCCGCGCCGTCGTTGCCGTTGTTGCGCTCGATCGCATCGGCAAGATCCGCGAGCGTGATCCCTGCGACCGCCATCGCGGCGCGGTCCGGCACGACCTCGAAGGTGCGCACCAGTCCGCCGAGCGCGTTGACGTCGGCCACGCCCGGCAGGGTCCTGAGCGCTGGACGGATCACCCAGTCGAGCAGCGTCCGGCGCTCATCCAGCGTGAGATCGCCACCCTCGATCGTGAACATGAAGACGTCGGAGAGCGGGGTCGCGATCGGCGCCAGCCCGCCGGTGACGCCGCCGGGGATTTCGCCTGCGGCGTTGGCGAATCGCTCCGCGACCTGCTGGCGCGCCCAGTAGATGTCGGTGCCTTCCTCGAAGTCGATCGTTATGTCCGCGATCGCGTACTTGGCCGCAGACCGCAACACCGTCTGACGGGGTATGCCGAGCAGTTCGTACTCGAGTGGCACGATCACACGGGTCTCGACTTCCTCCGGCGTCATGCCCGGCGCCTTCAGGATCAGCTTCACCTGGGTGGGTGAGATGTCGGGGAAAGCGTCGATTGGCAGCGCGCGATAGGCCCGCAAGCCGCCGACGGCGATCAGCACCACGAACAACAGGACCAGCAGCCGTTGCGACAGTGCGAACTCGACCGCGCGCCCGAGCACCCCTCATTCTCCCTGCGCCATCGCCTTCAGGGCACTCACTCCGGCGGCGGCCACGCTGCCGCCGGCGAGACCTTCGCCCCGAACCGCCAGACCGGTGGCGGTCCTGAGCCCGGTCTCGACCTCTACCGGGAGAAATCCGCCCTCCCGCGCCAGGAAGACGACGTCCCGACCGGCCAGCCGCGTCACGGCACTGGAGTCGACCAGCACGGTCCCGGCAGGTACGGCCGTGAATACCACGAGCTCGACGGCCTGGCCGGGCCGCAATCCCGGGCCGGCCGGGAGTTCCGCCCGCAGCAGCGCGCTGCGCGTGCCGGAGTCGACGCTGCGACCGACACTGAGTACTTTGCCCGTGCGGGGGGGCGTTCCGGCTTCCGCCCGGGCACCCACCGTGATCCGCTCGATCAGCCGCTCGGGCAGCTGGGCCTCGACCCACACCTTCTCACCCCCGACGATGAAGAAGGCGACGCCATCCTCCTCCGCCCGGTCGCCCGGCATCAGTCCGGACTCGACGACGATACCTTCCTTCGGTGCCAGCAGCAGGTACTCGCCAGGCGCTCCCGCCACGGCCCGGGTCGAGGAGAAAAGCGCGCTGAGGCTCGACTGCAGGGCCCTGGCCGAGCGCAGCTGGGCCTCGGCCTCCTGCAGGCGCCGGGCAGGCGAGATGCCCTCGGCAACCAGCGCCCGCTCGCGTTCCATCTGCGCCTCGAGGGCACGGATCTTCGCGGCTGAGGACTCGCGCTCCGCGGCAGCCTCGAGGTAGTGCCGGCTACGCAGCTGCAGCAGCGGCGTCCCGGCCTGCACCACCTGGCCGTCCTGCACGAGCAGGCGGACCACCGTAGCGCCGAAGGGCACGACCACGGCCGCCGTGGTATCGCCGGGCAGGTGCACGATCGCCGGCAACGCCGCGACCGGCGCCTCGGAAACGGACTTCACCGCCGCGACCTCGATGCCGAGTGCCTG